>JAJDDV010000125.1 GCA_029260135.1 Phycisphaerae bacterium
CGGCTGTTGATCAGCCCCATGTCGGAAAGCGTCGGGCGCCGTCCCTTCTTGGGTGATCCGAGGAGATCCGCTTGAACCGTGTAGCCGGCGGCGATCGAAGGTCCGCTGTACGAGCGCATTCGCGCATATTTGGCGGATGGGCGAAGCGCCAGCTTCTGCAATACAACACTGCCATCCTTTTCGACCAGTCTGGTCTTGGCATCCACGCCGATCCATCCCGGTGGCTGCGTTCCGATCGCCATGGCGTCAAACGACTCGTCGATCGGTAGCGCCGGGCTGATGCGCACACGGGCTTCAGCCTTGAGCCCTTGCCACTCGGCGGTAACGGTGCCGGCGGAGAATCCCGCGTCCGTCGCGGCAGAGAAGGAGACGGATTCTGAGGTTAAGGCGGCGAAGAGGCCGTTCACGCCCGCCGCAGACCACTTCGGCATGGCGCTCGTAACCTCGAGCGCGCCGGCCAACTGCCGTCGGTTGTTGTCAAACAAGCGAAGGGCAAATGGCGCTTGATCACCTGGAGCCAGCGTGACGTCCGCCGGAGCGATCTGCAGCACAGCGGGCGACGCGGAATTGGGCGCGACTTCGTTCATCAGCGGCGGAATCGTAACGGACGTGGTCGTTCCGCCCGGTTTGCCCAAGCAATACGTGTCATGACTCGTCATGAAGTAGACGCGACCACCCACCACGGCAGGCGAACCGTTGATTTCCACGACGGCATCATCGCGGCGAGGAAAGAGATCGACGTCGAGCGGTTCACAACGATCGCCGGCATCCCGAACGATCGAGAATCGCCCATTGACTGCACCGGCGTAGATGACGCCGTCGGAGGTCACCACGGGCGATCCTTTCATCACTCGTCCCAGGGAATGCTCCCACTGCGGCGTTCCGGTTTTCGCGTCAAAGGCGACAAGATTGGCAGAGTTCGAGACAACGTACAGGCGTCCATTGGCGAGCGCGGGGGAGGAATACCCAGCCGTGATGCCGTCACGACGCCACACGACACCGGAGTCCGTGATGTCGCCTTGCTTGGAGGCGTCGAGGCAAACGACGCTTCCCATCTGCGTACCTTCGATGTTCTCCTCGCTATGGGTCACGTAGGCGTACTTGCCGGCCGCCACGATAGACGAGTTGATCCCCCGCTTGCTCAGGCGGAAGGTCCAGCTCTTCTCGCCGGTTCGCGCCCACATGCCGTAAACGTTTCCGTCGGCGTTTCCTGCGATCAGCAACCGCTTCCCGTCGATCACGGTCACAACGGGTACGGAATAGGTCGTATCGAGTGGGCGACCGCCGGGCTGACCTGCCCAGAGCATCTCGCCGGTTCGCTTGTCGAACGCCAGGTATCGATGACCTGCCTTCTTCGGCCCGGTGCCCCATCGCGTGAGGATGTAGACCATGCTGATGATCACGCGCCCCTCATCGAGAACGGGCGTGTGCAGGCGACCGCCATACCCGCTCGAACGGCCGAGCTCTTCGGTCAACGAATGCTTCCAGACCAGGTGGCCATCGCGGTCAAAACAGGAAAACTCGCCTCCGGTAGCATGAACATAAATAAGACCCGTCTCTGGATCGCCCGCGACGGACGTCCAGCCTAGACGGTTCTCAACGATGTCCGTGTGGAACACGTTAAAGTGACGTTCCCAAATCGTTTTCCCTGTTTCAGCATCGAAGCAGATGAGCCTTTCGCGAAGACAGTCGCCGGAACCCGCAGGTGTGATCGCGTAGACACGCCCGCCCAGGACAACAGGCGTCGTGCGCCCGCCAACGGGCACCCTCCACCGGAGGTTCTCACCGTCCAGTGACCAGCTTCTCACGGTAGCCTTCTCTCGCGTCATCCCGGTCTGCTCGGGACCACGCCAGTAAGGCCAGTCATTCGCGGATACAGTACCGCCCACCGCTCCCGCCGCAGCGAGCGCGAGCACGAAATGTCGGATCATGTTTCTTCTATCCAGGGCCCGTAGAACCTATCCAGAATACCACCAACGAGGCGTGGAGGCCACCACCCTCCGGCGCAACGGATTCGTATCAATAGTAAGACAATGTAAAAAGGAGTGCCCTCTCCTTGCGAGAACAGCCGGCTGGACTACGATGCCCGCCAGAAGAGCGTCTCGTGGTATTGGCGGCCCGTCCGGTCAATGCGGGTGCGAAGCGCCGAGCGGGCCTCCGACGAGCAACCGACTTTTCAGACAAGGAGCGACTCAAATGGGTAACAGTCAAAACAGGTCATTGCGCGCGGTGCGGACGCCGGCCGCCATGAACCGGGTCCGCTGTGTTGCGATCGTCGCCGCCCTGGCCCTGCTGGGTGCGGGGACCGCCATGGCTGAGACGATCACACTCACCGCCGCGGCCGACCCGAACGTACCGAGTTCGTTTACGCTCGACTTCGGGATCGGTTTCGGGCGATCGACGGGACATATCTCGTTGACTGACATCGAGATGGAGGTTGACGCGGATACGGGCGCCGCACAATTCGTTCGCTACTATCAGGAAGTCGATCCGCTGTTCCTTCCCGACGGATCCAGTACCGGCAACCTTACGATTGAAATCGTCGACGGCTCGTCGACCGGCACGTTCAACGACCTGACCGGGACGTTTGACACCGACGATGTGTACGCCATTCACTTCGAAGGTGATCTCAGCGCGTTCGGTCTGCAGTCCCCGGTCATGCTGCCAAGCTCGTCCGCGGGGTTCGTGTCAGTGTCTCAAGCGACTGGCGGAACCATCACGATGGATTGGGCCGGCTTCGGTCAGTTGGCCAACCCGTTCGATCCCAACGACCCCCTGACGTTCGAGTACACCTGCTCGTCGAACGCGGCCTTTGTTCCTGAGGCCCAAACCGTGGTCCGTCTCGGCATTGTTCCCGCCGTCTATAACCTTCAGACTTCGTACGCAACCGAGCGCCGCCTCATTCGCGACCTCCATTCCGCCCTGCGATACCTCAACCTCGGCTGGGACGCGTTCGCCGCGGGTTGGCTTCGCAACTTCGCCAACGATGTCGATGCCTTCTCGCCGCCGATCTCCGCCACCGATGCCGAGATGTTGACGGGTGAAGCCAGAGGGCTTGCCGACGAATTGTGGACTATGCCTCGGGCGACGACGAAATAACAGGACAGCAGGCTGATCGCTCCGGCCTTCTCAGGCCGTGCGGTCGTCGCGATGCCAGCGAGGCGAAGACACCCGATCGGATCCGCCTCGTGGAAGTCGCCACGACCCGGTACACTACACCCCGCCGCGCCTGAATCAGCGCGGCGGGGTGTTTCTACTGGGTGGATCGGATCATCCACAACGACGGAGTCTTCTTCATGCTGGTCGCCGTGACAGGTGCAACGGGGTTTCTCGGGCGGTACATTGTCCGACATCTGGCTGAGCGTGGTCACGCCGCTCGCTGCTGGCATCGGCCCACGTCCGATCGTGGTGGCTTCGCTCCAGACGACGACGCCATTGAATGGGTACCGGGCGGACTCGAAGACGTCGAGTCCATGCAGAACCTCGTGGCGGGTACGGATACTGTCGTTCACAGTGCTCTCGACCGGCCAGGAATGGGCTTTCGCCAAGCGGAGGGTGATCTCGCCACGTTCGTCGAACGGAACGTGCTCGGTTCGATCCGCCTGATGGAGGCCGCGCGCGAGGCGGGCGTCGGCCGATTTATCTTCATATCCACCTGTGCCGTTCACGAAGAGATCCTCGACGACCGAGCGCTCGACGAAGCCCATCCGCTCTGGCCCAAGACGCACTACGGCGCTCACAAGGCCGCGATCGAGAAGTTTATTCACAGCTACGGACTGGGAGGCGGCTACGACATCTGCTCGCTTCGACCCACGGGTATTTACGGCGTAGCGCGACCGCTGACGGCGAGCAAATGGTACGGACTCGTTCAAGCCGTCAAGCGAGGGGAGCCCGTTACCGCCGCTCAAGGTGGAAAGGAGGTCCACGCGGCGGACGTGGCCAGGGCCGTTGGACTCCTTCTGCACGCGAAGGGCATCGCCGGGCAAACCTACAATTGCTATGACCTGTACGTGTCACCGCCGATGGTCGCGAACATCGCCAAGAAGCTCACGGGAAGCACAAGCCGAATCGACGCCTGCCATCAGAGCCCCAAGCACCAGATCGACACCACCAAGCTGCGAAGGCTCGGAATGACATTCGGCGGCGAGGCCGTGCTCGCCAAGACGGTCAAAGAAATGCTCGCAACGTAACCTGCCCTCCGCAGAGACTGACGGTCAGGACCAGGCCCACGACGGCGCAGCATTCGCTTTTCCTCACATCGCCCACACCCCACGGTCAAACCTTCCGATGGCGTGACGAATCCGCCCGCATCGGCTATCGTACCGCAGCGCTGTTTCTGAATTCACTGCGAAAGGCCCGAGCATGATTGAACAGAAGCTGGCCCTTGTGACCGGCGGATCACGCGGCATTGGCCGCGCCATCTGCGTCGAGCTCGCAAAGGCGGGGTACGCGATTCTGATCAACTTCAACGAGAACCTCGACGCCGCCGTCGACACCCGGCAGGAGATCGAGAAGCTCGGCGTCCCCGTCGACATCTGCCAAAGCGACGTCACAGCCAAGTCGCACCGCGACTTGCTCGTCGAATTCACGATGGAGCGGTTCGGCCGTATCGACCTGCTGGTCAACAACGCGGGTATCGCTCCCAAGGTCCGCCTGGACATCCTCGAAACGGAAGAGGAATCTTACGACCAAATACTGGCGGCCAACTTGCGTGCGCCCTACTTCCTCACCCAGCGCGTGGCCCGCCGAATGATCAACCTGATCGACGAAAAGTCCATCGACAGCGCCGCCATTGTGAACATCTCCTCCCTTCGGTCGTACACCACCGCCAAGAACTACGGCGAATACTGCGTCAGCAAGGCGGGTCTGAGCATGGTGACCAAGCTCTTTGCCGCACGCCTCGCAGAGCACGGTATCCAGGTCTTCGAGATCAGCCCCGGACTGATCGAAACGGATATGACCTCCGACAAGAGTGTGCGCGATCACTACAATGCCAAACTCGCCGCGGGGCTCGCACCCATTAACCGGTGGGGCAAGCCCAAGGAAGTCGCCCTCGCGGTGTCGGCCATCGCCAAGGGCCATTTCCCGTTCAGCACCGGCGCGGTTCTACACGTCGACGGTGGTTGGCACCTCCGCGAGTTATAGGAACTGTTCCGCCCACCTTCGGTAGAGCAAAGCGACGCTACCCGGATATACCGCGAAGGCTGGCGGCGCATCCTCGGGCATGTACGCCCCATAAGCACCGCAGGTTCGAGTTCACTTGGAACAGCTCCTTTCGCTTGCCGAGTATCTACTATAACGACGTTGGATTGGATCTCTTTGCGTACGCTCTAGCGCGCGGCGCGGCATGTGGTATCGTTCATGCGCGTCGCTGTCGACGGGAGACAAGATGAAGAGGATACAAAACGGGACGACCTTGTCTGCCGTGGCAGTGGCTATCGCAAGCACACTGATGCTGGTGACCGACGCCTTCGCCACCATCGTCGCGCCAATGCCCATTTCCACCCTGGCCGACCATTCTGCTCAAGTCGTCGAGGCAAGGGTAACCGCCATGCGTTCCTACTGGGCCAACAACCCGCGGCGCCTCGAAACTCAGATCACGTTCACGCCGGTTCAGTTCCTCAAGGGCAAACCCGCGGTGATTCCCGAAACGCTCCGTTTGATCGTTCCGGGCGGAACCTTTGGGAACATACAGATGCGTATCGCCGGCGCCCCGGTCTTCCGCCACAACGACCAATGGCTGCTGTTCCTGCTCCCGACCTACAAGACGTACCCGATCGTCGGAATCTCTCGCGGCGCGTTTCAAGTTCGGAAAGATGCCACCGGAGTGGCGCGAATTCTCGACGCCTCCGGGCACGCCGTAACGGGTTTCGACAGCCGCGGCTTTGCGCAGACCGCCGGATCCTACAAACACGCAACGAAGGAAGGCCAGAATGGTGCAACACCCCGTGTGGAACAAGCCGTCACACGAGATGATTTCATCGCTCGGATCCGCCCGGTCCTGGATGCCAGCCGCAAACACGACGTGACCCAGCCGGCCGGGCGACCAACGATCGTTCAGTATACGCCGGTATCGCTTCCCGACCGCGGAAAGGCCGTCGCCGCCCGCCAGCCTGTTCGAGGACGCCCGCCCATGATACCGGCGCCTCCGCGAAATCGACCCCATGACATCATCAAGAATCGAACAGACGGAGACCCGCGGTGAACGGAGCAAAACCCACGAACATGCCGTACGCGCTGGCTGTCCTGATGGTGTTCGTCGGCGCGGCATCGTTCGACGCTCAGCGCTGTCGCGCAGCCACCGTCTACCAGTTCAACGGCCAGAACATCGTTTGGCTCGACGCCAAGAGCACCCGATTCCTCTCGCCCACGGCGTTTCCAACAGACAGCATGTCTGAAGCCTTGATTCTGGAGTCCATGGCACTGTGGAACATCGTTCCGGGTTCCGACTTCGTGTTCTCCTATTCACCGCTCGATCAGGATTACGCGATCAACAACTACGATGGCTACAACGACACCGCCGTCGTGGCCGCCGCCCAACTTGATCCCGGCGTGCTGGGTCTAACGTTTCTCGTCAACCAGGGGGCCGAGTGGTACGACACGGACGTCGTGTTCAGCGACGCGCCGGACGGTGTCGGCTACACGCTCGATGCCAACCCGCCCTGTGACATTGTCATGTCCCCCAGGCCGACAAACGGCTATTCCTTCCTGCTTGTCGCGACGCACGAAATGGGGCATGCCCTGGGGCTCGGGCACGACCCGATGGGTGACGAACCGCCCGGATCTCCCTGGTTCGTCGCCACGATGAACCCCAGTTATCCCGCGGGCGGCCCCGTAGGACAGGAGAATATCGTCGAGGTCCACACGGACGATCGCGCCGGCCTGCGGATCCTCTACCCCGACGTAGGTCCGCCGCAACCGCCCGTCGCCGAGCTTGCCAGCGCCGGGTACGTCATGAGTTCAAGGCTCGGACACGTCGAGCCCCTCTCACTGGACCCGCCAAGCCTGTACCCGGGCGAGCAACTCGCCGTGTCGAGCGTGATCGAAAACTTCGGATCCACGGACATTCTCCAGGTCCGACAAGGGTTCTACCTCTCGCCGGACGCCGTTGTCGAAACGACCGACGAGCTGCTCGGCACGCTGACGTGGGACTTGGTCGTTGACGACGCCTTCTCCTTCGTCGCGACCATCGATCTCGCACAGGATATGACCTCTGGCGTCTTTCACGTCGGAGCCATTCTCGATGACCTCAGCCAGGTCACCGAGGAGTACGAAGACAACAACGCCGCGCTCGTGTGCCAAACCGTAACGATCGCCCAACACCAACCGACCATCGTCGCCCCGTCGACACAATCGATCGCGTGCGGGCAGGCGTACACCGGCCCGGCGCCCGCCTTGGCGCTACCGCTCAACATGAGCCCGGTGACGTGGACGCTGACCGAGGCACCCCCTGGAATGACCGCTGACCCCGCAACGGGCGCGGTGTCTTGGCCGGCGCCCGAACCAACTGCGCAGCCCTACACCGTTGGCCTGTTGGCAACCAACGCTGCCGGCTCCGGTGCGACAACATGGTCCCTGTCCGTAATGGTCGGCGATATCGATGGCAACGGAACCGTAACGCGATCCGACGTATCGCTCCTCTCCGTTTGCCTGCGTGGACCGGAATCGCCGAACGGTCGAGGGTGCGACTGCGCCGATGGCGATCGCGACGGAGATGTCGACCTTCGCGACATGCGCATCCTGCAGAGTGCGTTCGGACCGTGACCCGCAATTCATCTGAGCGGAGGACGTCATTCACCGATCGTCCTTCGCCTCGCAAACCAGACTGGTTACGGGAGCGACTGGTCTACTCACCGGCGCGGCCAAGCGTACGTCGCACATTCGACTCGTCAGACCACCAAGAGGGGCGAGTCGGTGGAAGCCGACTCGCCCTCTAGTCCTTTCGTTCATTCATCCGGCGTCAATTGCCTTTGCATCTTCCGTTCCTGCAATTGCCGGAGCAGCAATCACCGTTATTGTTGCACGGATCTTTGTTGCCGGCACATGTTATGCATACGTCATTCGTTTCGTCACATCCCTGGCCCGGGCACGGATCAGTGCCCGACTGGCAGCTTCCGCCCACGCAGGTCTCAGCGCCGTTGCACCACGCGCCATCGTCGCACTCAGGATCGGAAGTGCAACCGCCGCCGCCACCACAGGACCAACCGCTTTCCGAGCACCGTGTATCGCCGCAGTCGGGCAGGTCCCCATCGCAGCAGTATCGACCACTGGGCTTACCGCCCGTCTTCGATCGACAATCGTTGGGGCAGTTGTTGCAGTCCTCGCCCGCCTCGCAGGAACCGTCGTCATCACAAGCCGGCGCGTCGCACGAATCCGTGGCTTCGTTGCACACGGTACCGCCGCCGCACGGGTCGCCACTGGACTGGCAAGACCCACCGACGCACGTTTCGGCGCCGGTGCAGAACAATCCGTCGTCACACTCCGGATCGCCAGTACATCCAGGAACCGGATCGAGCAGATAAGACACCTGGTCCCAGTAAGCCGCCAAGGCGCCGTCAATCGTCCAGTTATTTGCCAGGTCGCAGTCGTTCCCGCAATTGAACCCGCAGCACCCTGTGAGTTGACCCACGACTTCGCTGTTTCCATTCAAAACGGGGGAGCCGCTGCTTCCGCCCATCGTCGAGCCCACGTTGTTCGCGCTGTAGATCCAGGCACCTCGCGGGATTCCAGTGCACGTTCCCGTGGACGTGTCCACGTCCTGCTGCGAATACACCTGCGGTCCGAAGTTGGCATTGCTGATTCGATACAGCGGCGTACCGTTGGCATTCGCCACCGGCGCATTACTCCACGCCATGAACACAGCACCTGCTGGAGGAGGCTGATTCAGCGTGCCCAGGGTGTAGTCACTCGAACTTCCCGACTCGAGCACGGTATACCCAACCGTATCCGAAGGCGGCGCACCACCCGTGAGGATGTTGTGTGGACATACCCCGTTACACGAGTCCGTCGTGTAGTTGAACCACGTTTCGAGGTTGGAGATGCTCGAGCTTGTGCAGTGGTTCGCCGTCAGAAAATACGGGATTTGGCTGCCGGAGTCTGTGTCCGTAAGAAGTCCGCCGGTGCACGTGTTCACGTACTGCCCCGCAATCCACTCCATCTTGGCGATTCCGTCCTTGGCCGGATCAGCGGGTGTGTTGCTGCCCGCTGGACAATTTGCATCCACCAAACAGGACGCATTGTCCGCGCAAGGCCAGGTATCGTGCGACTTCAATACCGGTTGCAGTCCTGCATCGCGCAAACGACCGCTGATGTGGGCGATTTCCGCGATCACGAAGGAAACATCGATGCGATTTGTTCCGTCGAAATGGACCTGAATCACAGCGGTCTCGCCGTTGACGGAACGTGTCCAAAACTGACCGGTACCGTTTCGACCTGTACCCGTGTACGGCCCATCGGCTGCACCTTCCGGACTGTAAACATACATTTCCGCCCCGCCCGGAAGCGAGAAGCCCGAGAGATTGACGCGAATCGCCTGCGCGCCGGGCGACGCAATCGTCAGTGCCCAGACGAGACGGCCGGCGTCTACCTCCTGCATCATTCCCCGCTCCATGCCGTTGCCCTTCACGACGTTGACGCGAGGCGCGATCGCTTTGACGACACCGATCCTCAGAGGTGCAGGTCCATCCGTAGGGGCGGCGATGTTCTCACGGTCCTTCTGTGTCAACTCTACACGAATCGGACGTTGAAGCGCACCGGCGGGCGTCTGCCCTTCGAGTTCCGTGCGGAGTATGAGCTTGTTGGCCGCGTGCTCGGCGGATGTAAGACCGCCTAACGCCACCTCCGCGGGCGCACGTTTCGTCGGCCGCTCCGCCCTTGCGGTTAGTGCCGTCGACGAAACCACGAGGGCCATGACTGGCAAGACTCTCGCGAGAATCCGCCTTACACTCTTCAACCTTTGATGCTCCATGTCACCGTACCTCCGAAAAAAAGTGATTGTGCGAACGGGCAACGAGCCCGCTCCGACGATTGACAGAAGAACCTGGATAATGCCAATGCCACGAACTCTTGCTTGAGGCGCGCGGGGCGACGCCCGCGGCATTCACGAGAATCTCGAAACGACATCTCTCAAATGATTCGGAACGAAACGAGCAACAGCCGATGCGCCGAAAACTCCGAGTTGGCTCTTGCCCGAACGACCGAACGCCCATAATAACGTCTCGATCTCGCTGAATCGAGCATATTCCAGTTAATCCGGTTCATTTTCCGACGGTCTCGGTTTCCGCTCGTTCGCATCGCCGATCCGTGGACCTGGAATCGATAGCTCCAGGCAGATTTGGGGGCCGATCGATTCCGTTTCGGTAAACCCGCCACCCCTGTATCCCAGCGAGCAACTCACAGGTTTGAGCGTCCTTGAGAGCTTCGGCTCAACCGGCAGGCTGTAGGTTCGAAAGATGTGATATCCCGGTTGGCACCACTGTAGTGCTAAGGATCCTAACCGTCCCAGCCGGCGACGTTCACGAAAGCGCTTCAACCCCATGGCCGGCGCGTCGCTGCTTTTTGCTCGCCTTCGTGGACCCGAAGCGCCGAACGGTCGAGGTTGTGTTTGCGCCGACAGCGACGTCAATCATCGCTACATGTGCCTGCCACAGCGTATGCTCCAGCCTCGACTGATAAACCTCCCAGCCGGCAAGGCCATGTCACCAGCCCTTACGCTATGCACTCCTGGTAGCCAACGAACAGTTCGACTTTCCGCGCCAGCGATAGCAGCCGTAGATCGCACACGCGACGGAACAGTTTCTCACGTTCAGGAAACCTTCGCCCTGTGAACATCAAAGATCGTTCGACCCCGCCCAAACGCCCTACTCGTTTTGTAAGGAAATGTCTTGCTACCCGGCCGTGGGCCTGATAACTTAGGTATCGGACTGTACACAGGATCGGGCCGAACCATGTGTCATGACTCCGAATACCGCAGGGCGCTTACAGATCACGCTGAACGTACAGGTAAGCCCGGTCCTCTTCCTCGCTTGAAGGAAGACGTCACCGCAGGGGGTCATGGTTCGATCCGACGCTTGAGCGTGACATTCGTCAGCCCGGCGCCGAAACCCACGTTTTCCCCCTCTCGGGTATCCGAGTTCATCCCATTATCACGTGACCGAAGAACAAGTTCATGTTTCATGGCCGTCGATTCTCCGGGCGCGTGGCCCTTGAGTCGGATCGGCACGTAGGAGGAGCACGTAGATGACGACACGATCGGGAGTGAAGTGGACGAGCGGCGTAATGGTCGTCGCGTTGGCGGTGCTGTGTGGCACAACTGCCTGGGCAGGCGAACCATACCGAAGTACAGGACCAGAAGTCGCTGTCGGAGGGCTTACGCCCGATGAGTACTTCGCCCAACAGGCAGCGTTGCACAACTGGCTGATGACGCAATTCCCCAAAGGCGCCGATTCGGCGATCGTCAAGGTCCAGTTGAACGAGCGCGACAAGGTCGACCTCGCCACGCCTTACGTGGCTGATGGCGAACCTACGCCGATGCGGGTCGGCGTGGTCAAAGCGGTTTCAGGGCGTGTGGGCGTCATTCGTGGTGATTCGATCGGCGTCACCGGCAAGAATGCCACTAGTGTCCGCCGAGACACCACGGACGGCGGTTTTGTGTGGGCCACGACCGTCAACTCACCGGGCGCGGTCGCGATTCGTGTACACTTCGAGAACTTCTCGCTTCCGCCGACGGCTGAACTGTATTTCTTCACGCGCGAAGGCGAAGCCTACGGACCCTATGTAGACAACGGGCCGGACGGCACCGGAGAATTCTGGTCGAAGTCGGTGAGCTCGGCAACGGGCATCGTGCTGCTGAGATACTTCGACAAGCCGGTCGCGAACGACCTGCGACAGCTCTCGTTCAGGATCACGGATGTCGCGCACGTCGCCAAGGACTTCCCCAAACCGGTCGCTGAGGGCAGTGTCGCGTCGTTTTGCCAGTACAACGCAGCCTGCATCGAGAACAACTCGTGTACGAGTGATCCGGCCGTCAACACGGCCGAGAATGCCGTAGCGAAGATGCGGTGGATCTCGGGGGCTTTTGTCAACATCTGCACCGGCGGCCTTATGGCCGACACGGATCCCAGCACGCAAATTCCGTACTTCCTGACCGCCAACCACTGCATCAACAAGGGTAAAGATGCCAAGAACCTGGAGGCCTACTTCCAGTATTCGGTATCCTGTGGGACAAGCACCTGCGCGGGTTCCTTCAATCCTGCACCGGGCGCCCCGAGCACGTTCGGCGCGAACGTCGTCGCCACCGGCAGCAACGGCGATTTCTCACTGCTGGAGCTCAAAGAGGCGCCGCCGGCCGGTAGCACCTACCTCGGCTGGAACAACTCGCCGATCGCGTTCTCGTCGGGTGCTGCCCTGCACCGCATCAGTCACCCCTCGGGCGCTCCGCAGGCCTACTCCGAGCATGCCGTCAATACCTCGATTGGAACGTGTACGGGTGCAAGTCGAGGCCCGTGGATCTACAGCGATGACGTTGTCGGTGCCACAGAAGGCGGGAGCAGCGGTTCGCCCGTGGTCAACGCAGCCGGCGAGGTCGTCGGTCAGCTCACTGGTTGCTGTCCGGTAGGCGGCGGAAACTGCAACGATGACTGCAATTCGAACAATCACACGATTGACGGCGCGCTGGCCTACTACTGGAACTCGGTGGCGCCGTATCTGGATCCGTCACCCTGCGTTCCGTCATCCGAGGTCTGCGACAACGGATCGGACGACGATTGCGACGGCGCAACCGACTGTGCCGACAGCGACTGCAGCAGCGATCCTGCCTGTCAGGGGGGGTGCTCACTCGGTCAGCGAGGCGACCCCTGCAGCTCCGGAGCGGACTGCTGCTCAGCAAACTGCAAGAGAAACGGCACCTGTCGCTAAGGAAGACGGTAAGGCCAAACGATAAGCCCCGGTGAAGACCGGTGAAGCGGGCGGGCGCAGGACGCCCGTCCGCTTCCTTCTATTGTCACTCGAGTCGATCCGGTCGCCCGGAGCCGATCCGTTCTCCTGGGCCATAGACAACGTGAAGGCCGCGAAAACTACGCAGTTACCGGACCTTTGGCGATCCATAACGCAAACCGCACCAGCCGTCCTGCGGTCTCGGACGGCTATCCATGCCGAAGCGGAAAACCGGCGTCTCCGCGCGCCGGCGTGTGGGGACGCCCGCTGCACAGCCGCCGATTTGGAGAGACTCCGCCCTGGGTTCGGGGCCCTTCGTCCGCACTTTCCGCCAAAGGGGGGTTGTCATCCGGTCGGATGAAGGTAGCATACGGGGCTCTGCGAATGTATCCTGGATGACAGAATCGCGCGTGGGAGGCGGTGGTACGATGCCGAAGATGAAAACACATAAGGGTGTCCTGAAGCGGATCCGAGTGACCGCCACGGGCAAGGTTCGGCATAAACGCGCGAACTCAGGTCATCTGATGAGCGGAAAAAGCGGCAACCGATGCCGGTCTCTGAGAAAGACAACGACCCTCAAACGGGCGTTTCGGGAACGTATGAAACAGGCGCTGGCCGGCGCCAAGGCCTGAAAACCGCGGGTCGAGCCTGCAAGGCTCACGGTGGATGATCCTCGGTACAAGCTGTGCTTCCACGGCGCAGTTCCGCATCGACGACAGGAGTCAGCAAGATGGGAAGAGCGACTTACGGCGCCGCCCGACATCGCAAGAAAGTCCGAGTACTCAAAGCGGCCAAGGGCTTCCGCGGCGCGCCCGGAAAACGCTGGCGGCTGGCCAAGGAAGCCATCGTCCGCGCCGGTGTCAACGCCTATCGTGACCGCCGTCGCCGTAAGCGCGAGTTTCGGTCGCTCTGGATCATTCGCATCAAAGCAGCCTGCCGCATGCGCGACATCAGCTACAACCGCTTCATCTTTGGGCTCGCTTCGGCGGACATCGAGCTTAACCGAAAGATGCTCAGCGAAATGGCGATCCACGCACCGCAAGATTTCGATGCACTCGTGGAAGTCGCGAAGAAGCATCAGTTCACCGCCGCAGCGTAGCGATGGCGACCGCCTGCCAGAGGCCTCCCCAAACGCGAATCACTCTACTTACGCGCTGATCCGAGAGAGAAGATACGTCCCGGCGAATCCGCCCGCCGCAAGCGCCAGGCCGACGACGTAGTCCCCCGCTTCTGAGCCGCCGTCAAACGGCCAGATCCCCACGACGGATCCCAAGAGGAGCCCGAGCAGAACACCCAGCATCAACTTCTCGTGATGCCGCAGCATCCACTTCAGGAAGTTGCTCAAGAAGACCAGACTGAGCACCGCCCCGATTCCGACAGGGATGATGACCCGCAGGAACACCATCGGTTCACCGTTCTTCCCCAGCGATGTCGCGCACGTCTTGGCAGCGTCGATCGACGCCAGCACGGTCTCGTACCGATCGAGGATCAACAGCATATAGGCCCCTGAAATACCCGGCAGGACCATCGCCGACATACCCAGTGCCCCGGCGCCCACGTCTCGCGCGTAGTGCGGCTCGATCACAAACTCGCCCGCCGCCACCGTCTCTCTTACCGCCGATTTGTCCGGCGGTTCCTCCTTGGTCAGTGCGATCGCGATCATCAACCCCAGACCCACCGCAACGCCGATGCCCGTGGATAGCGAAAACCGCTTGATCATACGGACGAGCATCGGGGCGCCACCGAGCGTCAGCCCGATGAACAGGGCGTACATCGCGCCTCGATGCTCCGTGACGACCTCCCGCAGTGTCCCCGCCAGCGCCCCGATCGCCACGACTGCCGCGCCCCCGACCAGCACGAGAAACAGCACCCCGCGGCGGGTGAATCGAAGACGCGTACAGTCCGCAACCGCCGAGATGAAACGGTCGTAAAGCCCCACGACCAGGATCATCGTTCCGCCGGAAACACCGGGAACGAGGTTCGCAAGCCCCATGAGCAAACCGCCGATCAATGATCGCACGATGGGGATCTTCGCCTCCCGGATTGAAGTGTCCTTGTTCATGTGCTCAGGTTCATCATCGGCGAGCCGCGGGCCCGAGGTTTGGGGAACTCACGACCGCCCGGGGGGAGGCGGCTCGGTCTTCTTGGGTTTGCGTTTCTGAAACAGACTCTTGAACTCGTCGGTGATTCCACGCAGCGGTCGAGTTCTGACCGAAGGCTGCGAGAGCGGACCGGTGACCTGAAGCTCAACGAGTTCCCGTGAGGCTCCCTCGAAAACATCCGTCAGCAGCGGAACACGAGTCCACGAGCGAGGGCTAACATGAACAAGACTCAGATCCAATCCACGATCAGGAAGCGACATCGTTCCGGACCCGACCAGCGCGAGCACGCTCCCGTGCAGGCGAATCGCCTCCGCGTGAACGCGCCGACCGGAAATGAGAAAGTCGACCTGCGCGTCATCGAACGCGTTATCATCGGGCATCGAGAGGTTGAGCACGTGGAGAATCGCCAGCATGATCGGGAGACGGTAGACGTGGGCCTCGTGGATCTCCATTCGACCGCTGCCCCGTGCGGAGGAGGGACGTCCCGCAATTCCGGACAGGCATAGTTGTGCATCCGCGCGACCCCGCACGTCGATCGGTTCACTTCCCGGTTCGCGAACCTTACGATCCACATTGACGAACGGTTCCATCTGCATGTTCTGAACGCTGACCGAAACATCATACTCGGTCTGCTGGGGACCGAATGTAATGTCAACGCCTCCGGTCAATGATCCAGCGTGAAGGTATCCGCGTAGCCCCTCGAGGTGAATCATCCCCTCGCCGCCGGCCGTGCGAACGAAAGACCAGGTCCCCTCGGTCTGTTGGAGTGGTTGCCCCAGAACATCGGCCCTCGCCAGCGACATGTCGCCCTTCAACGATACCCCACCCAACCGATCGACGAGCGCGCCCCGCCCGCGAAGCGTCCCTGAGACTCTCCGCAAATCCGCCACCCGCCCCAACGACACTTGGTGAAGTTCCGCGTAACCATCGACCCACCACGTAAGGGGCGCATCGGCAGACGAACGGGCATACCGGAGCTCCGTCACGTGAAGATTCATCGTACCCGCGGGCTCGAGTCGATCCCAGAATGTCGAGAAGCGCTTCGGCCAAAGTCCTCGCGATGCTTCATCGAGAGGAACGCCGGTGGCCGTCAACGTCAGGGTCCCCTCCTCACCCGTATCGGATCTCCGCAAATCAATTCCTATGCCGAGCGTCGCCGGGCCATAAGTGGCCTGCATTTGCTCCGAGCGAATCCCTGCATCATCGATGGTGATCGCCGCTTGAACGTCGGCCAGGGGTTGGGCAAGACGGTCGTGGGAGACCGTGACACCGTCAAGCCGAGCCGTCGTGTGGACCTTGGTGGCGTGACCACCCACCTCATCGTGCGTCGTGATGATCGTCTCGGTCGCGATGGGCCCGTCGATGGTCCATCCCGCCAGCGCGTCATAATACTGCCGGGGCAACGACGACCGAAAGGCCTCGTCCAGGCGAAGATCCCGCGTGCGAATGGTCAGCGAAGTCCGTGCTGTTGGACCTCCGGTCGCGATCGCACCATCCAACGAAATGGTGGCACCGCTGCAGCGACCCGTCACGCCCTCGATCAGAATCTCGTTCGGCGTGATCACAAGTCGCCCCAGAACATCCTTCACGGGAAGCGGAAACGCCTCGTGCTTGCCGGAAGCACCCTTCAGACGAACATCCGACGTATGCGCAACGCGCCGCGATTCCGCGTCCAACGTCAATCGAGTCTGCGCGTCGAATCGACCCGACGGCTGAACGACATCCCACCAGGATCGTGCGTGCGATGGCAGCGCGAGACGAAGGTGGTCATCGAACTCGGCATTCTCGGCGCGAACCGTCAGGTCCAAATCGACCAGACGACCCGACTCGAAAGAAGCCACTCCGTCGATTTCAACGTCAGCGGCTCCCGCCCGACCGGTCAGACCCACGACTTCGGCACGCCCCGGACTGAAGTTCAGCGTACCGGTTACTTTCTCGACCCGGTATGGGAAGCCCTTGTAGATCCCCGAAACACCCTTCAACGCGAGAGAACACGCTGACCGCCAGCGGATCGGTGAACCCGGCTGAGTCTCGGGCTGCACGAGGTTGACGTCGACGTCCACCGTTCCCGTCGGACTGAACTGGTCGCACAGTTTGCGATACCGAGCCGACAGGCTGCTGCGAAGATCCTGATCGATCGCGACGTCAGTTCCCTTGATCGACACTGTCTTCTTCGACCACCGAGTCGGCTTATCCACCCAGGCATCGATCAGCACGGTCGCCTCACCGTGTCGGCCTCTCAGCCCACGAACGAAGATCCCTTCCTCGGTGTACGTAACCGACCCCTCGACGTCATACAAACGATAGGGGAAGAAACGGCAGAGTCCGTCGCCGCTCTTCGCCGTCAACTCCAAGCGGCGGACGTTGACCGGCTGGTCCGCTCCGGCACGCTTGCTCACGGCGATATCCAGGTCCACAACACCCCGCGGGTCATAGTCACGGTAGAACCTTGCCAGTTGAGGCCAACGGCCGACGAATCGGGCCTGTTCCACCGACGCCTCTGGGTCCGGACGCGGAAGAACCAGGCTGTGAACCGACAACCGAGCATCAAAGTCGACGTCGTCCAGCGTCGAGAGCTCGTCCGTGGCGGCGCGAAGTGTCATCGAAACGTCACACTCGGCACCGTGCAACAGACCGGTGAACGCCGCCCGAATCTCGCGACCTGTGAGTTGTACATGCCCGCGAACCTGATCGAAACGCAAATACCGATCCTCAGGCGCCTCCCGTTGCTCCTCGTCGCTGACGGGAATGGAGATGGCCGCGTTGCTGAGTTCGATCGTGGCCGAACGCAAATCCTCATCGGCGGAATCGGGCTGGAGCTGATAGTCTCTTGCGCGAACGGTACCATCCAGCCCGAGCAAGTCCGACCACGCACCCACGCCGTCGTAACCGGCGTTAATGACGAGCATCACGGCTTCGATCGACATCCACGGCAAGCCGTCTCGCACGTTACGCAGAGCCCCGGTGTGAAGATCGATCTGCGATTGACCGCTCGCCACACGGCCCTCTCCGCCCTGCCATACAATGTCATAAACATGCGGATCATTTCGCGTCGGCAACGCACGAACCGTCAACGTCAAGTCCTCGACGGGACGATCCGAGCCCCTGTCACGCGACACCACACGAACGCGCGCATCCTTGAGTTCCACCCTCGGCCAGACCGTGGATCCGCCGGTGTCCGGCGTTTCCGAGACAAGCAGAAGACCCGTGACATTCGTATTACCACTGACGGTGTCTCGCGCAATCAGGCAACTGGGCGATACGGCGGTGATGGAGCGGATTCTCAGCTCACCCCACAGCGCGGCGAACGAATCGTGCACGAGGCGAATCTCCGGGCATGAGAATACAGGCTCCGCCCCTCCAGCATTTCCGAAGACCCCGGCATCCATCGTCGAACCGGGCGGCTCCATCACGGTGACGTCGAAGAGACGAACGCCTCGCCGCCAGGAGAACCCGGCCGCGCCAACAGTCACCGGACCCCGCACATACCGCTGCAGATAGGTTTCAGCCAACGCGCGAATGCGTTCCGGGCTCGTGTAATGACGATACGCCAAGCCGATCGTTACACCGGCGGCAATGAGCAACAATGCCACCACCCATCGCAGCCGGAAGCGGCGAGGCCTGCGCGGCGCCTCGATGGCAGACTCAGTCGGCACTACGCTTGCCTCCGCCTGTCTTCAGAACGCCGGTTCGGTTCAACACCGCGACAATCGTCACCGCCGCAAGAATCTCGAGCATCGGCATGGCCCCTAGACGGTACCGTACGCTCCCCACAAAGAAACAGTGAACCGCACTAAGATACAACGCAGGAAGAAGCAGGAACACTACCGTGCGCAAGCAGCGGTCCTCTTGCGACGTGGCGACCAGGCCCGCTCCGGCCGCGGCAAGCAAGTATACCGGCACAATCCAGAGCACCGACACGGCACGGGTCATTCGCGATTGATAACTTTCCACATTCGGAAACGGGTTCCACGTCCGCGAGAGTTTTGTCACAGCGAGCCGCCCGATCCGAGCGGGACTGTTGCGGATGGCCGCCCATGATTGATCCAGAAAATAGCGGTTCCATTCGACCTCACTCAACTCGCGAACCTCGGGCATCTGCTTGACGTCGGCGAGATCGCTCGCGCCGCTCGCTTGCGACCCGACGCCATCGTACAGAGAAATGCCGGCACGCGTCGTCAACCAACACCACTCCCCGATCGTCCGCTCGTTGCGTAGTGCCCATGGAATCAGCGTCAGGACCACGACCCCGACTGCAACCGCTGCCCCGGCCAGAGTCCGTCGCTCGAAGCGACGGCAGATGACGATCCAACCGATCGCCACAAGGGAAAGTCCAAGACATGATTCGCGTTGGTAGACACAAAGCGAGGCCGCCGCGCCAACCGCTATCCAACTCCAATGCGACGTGCAACCCCGCGTCCGCAACAATGCCCCCACAAGCCACCACAATAGCAGCAAGAACGTCACATACGCCGTTTCCGTCAACAGAAGTGACGAGAAGAAGATCAGAAACGGGTCCAGCGCGACCAGAAAACCCGCGAGAAAACCTACATGCAGGTCAAACAGGGTCATGGCCACCATGGCGGCGAACACCGCGCCCACCGCGCCGATCAACCATTGCAGGGCTCTCGCCGCCATCACGCCACGCGGATGCTCGGTAAACGCCGACAGTACGCCCGGATAGAGTGGCATCCGCGTTGCCCGAAAGCCCAACTCGTCCTGAAGACCGTCGCCGGCCCGAAGCGATGCAGCCATCATCCAGTATTGACGCTCGTCGTCGAACTCCACCGCCGCCGGATCCTCCACCCGGCTGAACCGATAGATGCCCCAACCGGATCGTGCAACCAGCGCGACAAGAAACACAATGAGCAACCGAATGGCGACGCGGCGGCGCTGTCGTTGCCGCTGAATCGCAGGAGACGCCGCTGCCGATGGGGAATGCGCGCTCACGGCCCAAGCGGCCTGGCGCGAAGATGAAGAATGCGACGAGTCAGCGCCGTCATCTTCACACGATCGTCAATACGATGTCCGATGACCCAGATCGGCCCGAAATGGTCGCAAAGTACCGCCACCCGATCACGCTCCTTCGGGTCGACCTTGGCGTCGATGAGAAAATCGGACAGCTTTTTGGATCCGGGGGCTCCCAGGGGGCAGAACCGATCGCCCGAACGACGCTTGCGCACGACCAGCGGCGGCTGAACCGCATCGAAGTCCACGTACTCGACCATCCGATCCGCTTCGCGACGCAATCGCGGGACGTCCTCCGCCCGGCAGTCGCCGATGGCGCAGTCAATTTGCAGCCGGCGAATCGGCAGCAACGTTCGGCCGGGTAGGTGCACCGCGATTTCCGCAGCCACCATCTCGCGCGGCTCGTCCGACGGGAGAGAGAAGACCAACTGATGATAACGCTTTTCGATGGTCATTCCACCCGGAAGCTGCACCTGTTTCCCGCTTCCTGCTTCCGCAATCAGATCCAGCGCCGACACCATGTGAGCGAATCCCAGGTCCTGCTCGCCCAGACCGAAGGACCGAAATGCCATTCGAACAATCTCCGTCTGAACGATCCGACTCTTGCGAGACAGCGCGTCGGCGTTCAGCGTCAATTCCTGGTCCGTGCGTGAGATAATGAGCGACTCGAACGTGCGATGCACCGTCTCCCGAAGATACTCCTCGACCCAACCCGCCTGCTCGCCGAGACGGTTCAGCGCATCGCGCACCTGCGGATTGACCTCCGCCTCCACCTGCGGCAAGACCAAATTGCGGATCCGATTCCGCATGGGCTCATTCGCCTCGTTGGTCCGATCCTCGCGAAACGCGATCCCCGAATCCGCCAGGTAGTCACGAATCGACTGGCGCGACCGCCGAAGCAGCGGCCGAATCAGACGAACCTCGCTGTTGGGGCTGATCGAGCGGACCCGAGGAATACCCACCAGTCCACGAACACCCGTCCCGCGAAGAACGCGATGGAGAATCGTCTCGGCGTTGTCATCCGCATGGTGGGCCACCGCCACGACCCGCGCCCCAACCTGAAGACAGACCCGCTCAAAGAACTCGTACCGGGCTCGGCGGCTGACCTCCTCGACGCCCAATGACTCGGCCTTCGTCTGCTCGGGAACGTCGCACGTCTCGATGGTGCAGGGCAACGAAAGACTATCCGACGCCGCCTGCACGAACGCCGCATCCTTCTCCGATTCGCTGGCGCGAAGTTGATGATTCAGATGAGCGACATGGACCGACAGCGCCCAATCGAGCGAGGCATTGAGCCCGAGAAAAAGATGAAGTAACGCCATAGAGTCCGGTCCACCGGACACGCCCACGACGACCGCATCGTTCCGCGCGATCAACCCGTCCGCGAGAAGTTCCTGGCTAAGCGATTTGACCACGACGCGACTCCGTCCGCCCGAGGATGTTCATCCATGGCCCAAGCGGCATAGGATCATCTTGCCACCTGACCATTCTACACCTCACGCCGCACCGAGCCCGAAGGCAGCAGCACAACGCGCCCTTCCCATCTTATCACAGATGCAGCAACGCGTCACTTGGATCGGCTTGCAGCCGAAAACCGAGGGGATGGAGACGTGCACCGACCGCCCTCCGCCGGCGCCGCGGCGACCACCGAGACGCTAAGACGGGATCAGCCCGGCCGTCTCTGAGACCGTCTCCGACAGCGTGGGGTGCGGATGAATCGTCGATGCCAGATCGAACGCGACCGCCCCCAGCTCCAGCGCCAGCACGGCCTCCGCGATCATCTCACCGGCATGAACACCGGTGATCCCCACGCCAACCAGCCGCCCCGAGGATCTGTCACAGATCATTTTTGTCACGCCGTCCGTCCGCCCTAGAGAGACGGCCCGCCCCGACGCCGACCAGGGCGTCTTTTTGACAATGACGTCGAGCTTCTCTTTCTTGGCCTCTTCCTGGGTGCAGCCCGCCCAGGCGATCGCCGGATCCGTGAAAACCACCGCCGGAATCGCACGCGGCTCGAACACGGCGTCCTTTCCCGCCAGCTGGTCCGCCACGACCGTGCCTTCGTGAAGGGCTTTGTGGGCGAGCATCGGATTGCCGATCACGTCCCCAATCGCAAAAATACGCGACGTCGTCGTTCGAAACGAACCATCGACCCTGATGAAGCCGCGATCGGTAACCTCCACGCCGACCTTCTCGAGGTTCAGCTCCCCCGAGTTTGGACGTCGCCCGACCGCCACGAGCACGCTGTCGAACTTGGCCGTCTTCGGGGGATTCTTCCCCTCAAAGGTCAGCTCGATCTTGTCCTTGACCTCTTTCATGCCCGTGACCTTGGTATCCAGGCAGATCTCCGCGAAATCCTCATCGAGGCGTTTGGCCAGCGGACGCACCAGGTCTCGATCCACGCCCGGGAGCAAGTTCGGCATCATTTCGACGACCGTCACCCGGGACCCCAGCGCCGCGTACACCTGGCCGAGTTCCAACCCGATGTATCCGCCTCCAAGAACCAGAAGCGTGTTGGGAATATCCTTCAACTCGAGGGCCGTACGCGACGTCAGCACGCGCGGCGACTCAATCTGAACACCCTTCAGCTCGATCGAACGCGAACCGGTCGCGATGATGCCACGCCGAAACTTGACCCGCGAAATCTCGCCGCCTGTAATCGTGACGTGCTTGTCATCCTCGAACCGAGCGACCCCCGTCACACGTTCAACCCCGTGCTTCTTGCACAGCGCGTCGAGACCGCCGACGAGTTTCGAGACAACGCCCTCTTTCCACGCGCGAATGGCATCGATGTCGAGATTCGGCTTGCCGAACTCGATCCCCATAGCCTTGCTCGCGCGCGCCGCGTGAATCAACTCTGCGAGATGAAGATACGTCTTCGAGGGGATGCAACCGCGATGCAGGCAGACGCCGCCGAGACCGACCTCCGCATCGACGATGACCGTCGAAATCCCGTGGGACGCCGCACGAAATGCCGCGTGATACCCGCCGGGCCCGCCGCCGATCACCAGCAGGTCGGCGTCTTGCGTGAACTCACCCATCACCATGAGAACTCGTCCCTTCCAACGACGAACGGCGGACCGGCGCTTGGCCGGAAGTCGCCGGATGTCGTCGATGCGTTATCTGAATCTCGCCATACAACGCCACGGCTCAGTCCAAAAGAAACTTCGCCGGCATCTCGAGATAGCTGATAATCTCATCCGCGAATCGCGCGGCGTTCGCACCGTCCGTCACGCGATGGTCAAACGAAAGGTTGATCGGAAGAACCAGCGCCTTGGCCACCTCGCCGTCACGGATGACCGGCATCCACCGAGATCGTCCCAATCCCAGGATCGCAACCTCGGGGTAGTTGATGATCGGCGTACTGACCGTACCGCGAATCGCACCAATGTTCGTGATGGTAAACGACCCGCCCCGAAGGTCGTCGACGGCGAAACGGTTTCCGCGAATCTGATCCGCCAACGCCGACAGCGCCCCCGCGATGCCCGTCAGGCTCAGCCGCTCCGCATTTCGTAGAACCGGAACCACAAGCCCCCGATCCGAATCGACGGCGATGCCCATGTTGACGTAGCTCTTGTAGATAACCTGGCCGCCCTCCTCGTCGAAGCTCGCATTGAAGACCGGGTTACGCTGAAGCGCCAGACAAGTGGCACGAATGACGAACGCCATGAGCGTCAGCTTTGGGTCCCCGCCCGTCGTCTCGTTCAGACGGCGACGAAGCGCGTCCAGTTCCGTAACGTCCGCCTCATCCCCGTGCGTTACATGAACCGCCGTGAACGCCGAACGCGCCATTTGCGACGCAATCGTCTTGCGAATCTGGTTGAGCGGCTCGCGGCTGACCGGACCCCACTTGTCCGCACCAGCCTCACCGGGCAACGTCACCTCCGCTCGAGCGCGGGAGGCCACCGGCGCCGCGCCGGGCGACGCGTCCGCCCTGGGGGAGGCGCTCTGCTCCACGTCGTCACGGGTGATACGCCCACCGGGACCACTCCCCTTCAATCGGTCAAGATCCACACGCAGCTCGCGCGCCAGTCTCCGAACCGCAGGTGCCGCAGGTGCCGTCGTTCGCCCCGGTGGAGGCGCCTCCAGAACTGCGGTCGCCGCGGTCCCCGTCGCCGAAGCGCTCTGCGCCTTCGCTTTGGCCGACGTTCCCACCGACGTCGCGGACGAACCACTCACCCCACCGTCGAAGCTGACGACGACGTCGCCGACGTTGACCGTCTGCCCTTCGCGAGCGAAGATCTCCTGCACAATGCCCGCATACGGCGACGGAATCTCGACGGCCGCCTTGTCCGTCTCGACCTCCATGAGGTACTGATCTTCCTCGATCCGGTCACCCTCTTGTACGAGTACGCGAACGATCTGCGCCTCTGTGATTCCCTCACCAAGATCGGGCAGTTTGAATTCCCTCGACATTGCTCAGCTCCCAAGTGGGACCAGGATGAGACTGCAACTGCGGCCACGAACCGAAGCCGTCGCCGAATGGCGCGGACCGCGCGCTTCGACTCAGAACGCCAGCACCTCGCGCGCCGCCTGGCTGATCCGGTCCGCACCTGGCAGAAACGCTCGCTCTCTCGCAAAATACGGGAACTGCACGTCAAAACCCGTCACACGTCTCACCGGTGCTTCCAAATACAGCAGCGATTTCTCCACGATCCGAGCCACCACCTCAGCCCCGATCCCACAGGTCCGCGGCCCCTCGTGAACGACGACCGCCCGTCCGGTCTTCGCGACCGAGTTCGTGATCGTCTCGGTATCCAGCGGCGAAACCGTTAGCAGGTCGATCACCTCGACCGAAACGCCTGCGCTCTCCGACAAATCGTCCGCCGCTTCCAAGGTCGGACGCATCATCGCCCCATAGGCAATCAACGTGATGTTGCTGCCTTCTCGAACCACCTGCGCCTTCCCCAGCGGCATCGTCTCAGGCTCCTCCGGAACCTCTTCCTTGAACGCGCGATAGGTCGCCTTGGGCTCGAAGAAGATCACCGGGTCGGGATGCCGAATCGACTCCAGCAGAAGTGCCCGGGCGTTCCTCGGCGTCGACGGAATCACCATCTGCAGTCCGGGCGTATGGGCGAAGTAGGCCTCGCGACTCTCACTGTGATGCTCGAGCGCCCGGATCCCGCCGCCATACGGCATACGAATCACCATCGGCATCGAAAACCGGCTCTGCGTGCGATTGCGAAACCGCGCAACGTGCTGCTCGATCTGATGAAACGCCTGGTACGAAAAACCGGAAAACTGCATCTCCGCCACCGGCTTGAGACCGTACAACGCCAGACCCACCGCACCACCGACAATCGCCGCCTCCGCGAGAGGCGTGTCGATCACGCGCTTCTCGCCATACCGCTTGAGCAGATCCGCCGTCACACGGAACACACCCTCGTCCTGCCCGACGTCCTGACCGAGAACCACGACCGCTTCATCCGTACGGAGAGCGTCGTCCAAGGCCATGTTCAACGCCGTGACCATGTTCATCGATGCCATGCCGTTAACCTCGCCCCTCGCCGCTCGTCCAGCCCTCACGCTCGAGCGCCGCCTTGAACTCTTCCCGCTGCTCGACAAGCTCCGCCGGAAGCTGGGCATAGTTGTTCGGAAAGGCGTCCAGCGGATCCGGTGTCCCCAGCGCCTCATACCGTTCCACAGCGCCAGCCACCTCTGCGATCACATCCGCTTCAATCTCGTCGATCAACTTCTGATCGAGGATGCTGCGCTTCTTCAAATACTTCTGATACCGGATGATCGGGTCCAGCTTCTCCCACGGCTCGACTTCCTCCGCGCTGCGATACTTCGTCGGGTCGTCGGCCGTCGTGTGAACCGTCATCCGATAGGTCACCGCCTCGATCAACGACGGTCCGCCGCTCGCCTTGGCCTTGTCTACCGCCTCCTTCGTCCCGACGTAAACCGACAGAGGATCGTTGCCGTCAAGCTGCAACCCGTCGAACCCGTAAGCAATCGCCTTCTGGGCGATCGTCTCCGACGCCGTCTGCCGCTCGCGCGGAAACGAAATCGCCCAATGATTGTTCTGCACCAGGAAAATGACGGGGAGGTGATACGCGCCGGCGAAGTTCATCGCCTCATGGAAGTCCCCCTCACTCGTTCCCCCGTCGCCGCAATAGCAGAGAACCGCCCGATGATCGCCGCGTAGCTTCATCCCCCACGCAATCCCCATCGCGTGCAACGCCTGCGAGGCGATTGGAACCGCGATCGGTGTGTCGTTGACCCCCTCCGGCGGGCGACACCCCTCCTCGTAACCGCCCCAGAACATCAACACCGTCTCGAGAGGCCAACCCCGATGATAGAACGAACCAGGCTCGCGATACGCATGGACGACCCAGTCTTCCGCCTCCATCACGAAAGACGCCGCACAATGAGCCGCCTCCTGCCCGCGACACGGACCGTACGTCCCGATCCGCCCCTGGCGCTGCAAGGCGATACAACGCTCATCCAAACGGCGAGCCAGCAAGATCAACCGGTAAAGGTAGAGCGACCGATCCGCATCCAGCTTCGGATCCAGCGCCTCGTCGACCTCTCCCGAACTGTCGAGAATCGACAGATACTCGATCTTCTGTTTTGTGGTGATGGACTTTCGCGGCAACGTTGAGTCCCTTTTCCTCTATAAAAACGAAGCGGCCTGACGCCGCCTAACCCCATACTCCCAGAAGCCCGGGCACCCATTGTACAGACGAGAATCGATCTGGGTAGCCTCCTCGAAGTGCCCGAGACCACCCCCGCAGAACGGCACGACGACGTACGAAGTACCGTCGCACCCTCGGCCAATCATTCTCTGACGCGATATCGGGCGCCGCCCCAATCAGCCAACGGCGCCGATCACCTGGCGGATGTCCTTGACGATCCGGACCGTCGTCGCGCGAAGCTCGGCCTTCCTGGCGATTAAAGCCTCGCGCGAAGGACGCCCGCCGAAGAGCTGTACGTGAAAACGCAACGCGTTCGACGTCCCCGAAGGGCGAATCGTCAGGTGCGACTGACGCTCTTCGTCGAAGAAGAACCGGTATCCCTCGTCTGGGAAACCCTCCCAGTTCACCGCATCATATTTGCCCGTTCGATACGCCACAGTGCCCTTCACCGGCAAACCACCCAGCTCGAGCCCCGCCGTGCTGCACGCGTCTTCCGCCTTGTTGAGAATGTTGCGCTTCTTCGTGTACCCCGCCAGCCCCTCATACTCGCCGTCGATCGGGTCGGGTTCGTAAAACGAAACATACAGGCCGATGTCCGGATCGAGATAAAGCTTCTCGTCAGCCAGATCCAGCAGGTTCGTGCCCCGCTCCTTCGCGTACGCCGCCAGCTCCGCAACCAAAAGCGCCGCGAACGTGCCGTCCTTGTCGCGAACGTGACCGCCGCCGCCGAGCGATCGCCCATCCACCGGAACATCCCCCAGCAGCGAAAACCCGTTGCTCTGCTCCAGGGCAGCCACATTGAAACAACGCTGCCGATCCTCCATCCCCTCCCACGAGTGGAACGTCCGATTGCAGACGAGATCGCCGGAATTTCGGCACCCCTCTTCATAGAACGGCAGCTTGCCGCCTTCCGTCAAACCATCCGTATCCCGCCCCTGGTGCAAATCCCAAACCGCACGCGTCCCCGCGGCAAGCTGGGCAAATCCGACCCACGTCTTGAGCACACCCAACCCATATTTCCGTGCGATCCGCGGCAGCAAATCGGTCGTTGTGTGCGAGAGAACGATGAACTTCTTCTCAACGTCACTCACCGACCCCGTCTTCTCGACTTCGTGCTGAAGGCGATACCACAGAATCAGCGACCAGACCTCGTCCGCCGAGAGCAGCGAATAGTCTCGCGGCTCACCCGTCCCAGGATGCGGATACGCCACCCGCTGGTGCTCCGGTACCTTCACGATGACCCCGCACCGATCCGCGTCCGGATCCGTCCCGATGATAAGGTCAACCGCATCCCACTCTCCCGGATGCTCCTCTTTGAACGCGTTCACCGCGATGTCCGCCGCACGCCAGTCACCCGGATCCGGCTGCTGCTCGCTCCCTGGATCACTGCAAAACGCCGGAAACATCCCGTCCAGCGCATCGAGCTTCATGATGCGATGAACGTTCTTGAACCCCGCCTCACCGAGAAGCCGCGGAACCGCCTTGCGCCCCGAACCGTTGAACGCCGAGTACCCGATCGTCAGCGGCTTGGAAGCCTGAGTGATCATCTCCGGCTGCAGCAGAAACGTCCTGCAGTGATCCGTGTGCATCGTGTTCAGGTCGATGATCCGATGCTCCCGACCGGCGTACACATCGCCGACATCAGGCAATGGCGCCGCAAGCGGTAAGCCCTTGTGCTCGCCCGTCTCGATCACACGCCCATCCGTGCTTCGCACGCCACCGAGGAACCAGAGCTTCTCTTCCGCTGCATCGCAGAGCCGAAGCAGCTTGATGTCCTTGAACTCGACCTGAGTGATGAAATTCTTGTACAGATCAGCCCGCTCCGCCGGATCGAACTGCGAACCATTCTGACAGGAGAACTTGTACCCGTTGTACCGAAAGTCGTTGTGGCTCGCCGAAATGAAGACTCCCACGTCCGCCTTCAACGTCGGAACGGCATACGTCACGCTCGGATACAGACACGCCTCGTCAAACAGATAGACCGTCCAGTCATACGCCAGAAACAGGCTCGCAATGAGACGAGCAAAATCGCTCCCCCGCACGCGACTGTCGAAACCAATGACGACCTTCGTCAGCGGTGGCGTGCGCTGCTTCCCATACTTCGCCGCACCGGTCGACGTCAACAGGTAAATCACGTCGTTGATGGTGTTGGGGCCCTTGATGATCGGTGCGTGGATCCCCTCTTCCTTGAGACGCAGAATCACGTCACGCGACGCACCCATCTTCTCACGAATGCCTCCCGTCCCAAACGCCACATCTCGCGAAAATGCGTTCGCCAGCGCAATCCACTCCTCCGCGCGGATGGCCTCACGCAACCCCTCACGAAGATTCGGTGAGATCGCATCCAGTTCCTCCGCCATCAACCATTTTCGGAGATTCGGAATCGTCTTCGCGACCGCGTCCTTGTAGTAGTTCCCGGCGATCCGGCCCGCGTCGCGCTCGTCAGACAGGTACCGCTGAATCCCTGCGTCAGCCTGCTGGAGCAGCGTTTGATCTTCCATGGTGGACAAGCGGCTTTCTCCTTCTGTCATCACCGAGTGACACTTCGAGGAACTCATCGTGGGGGTACTCCTCTCGAGAATTCGGCACCCTAGCTGCTGCACCGATACCGGTCAACGGACACGCTAACCACCAAAACTCACCCTGCAATCCGCGCCGAGACACCGCGCGAACCGACATCCTAGTCTGGTTATCGGCACCTGCTCGATGCGACCTGTGAACGCGCGGGAGGATTCATCGGGTAACGCGGTGAACGAGCTTGCCAGCCGCGAATGTGCTACACCATCACGGCGAAAGCGCCGTCTGCATCGCCAGAACCGCGTACGCCGTGACCAGGTGAGGGTTCCCCTCGTACCAGCGGTCCTCGTCGTTCACCCAGCTCCCGTCCGATCGCTGCAGCGAAAGAAGCTTCCGACACAACTCCACGCGCCAGGCGTGCGAGGTCTGCTCCGCGTCGACGATGGTTTCCTCTCCCCAGGCACGCATCGCCCGTGCAAAGACGTGATAGTAATAATACAACCCCTGCTTCGATTGCGCCGAAGGCATGTTCGGATTGTGATCCAGCGTGTAATGACGCTTGATCCACGCCACCGCCGCCTTCACCCGACCGTCATCCCGGTCGACCTTGGCGTACAACAGGCTCTTGAAGCCCGAATACGTCATCGAACCGTAACTACGAAGCCTCGGTCGACCCTCGACCAACTCCGTACCCGCTTTCGACTCACCCGCGTTGACCGGCGTGTAGACGAACCCGCCCTCATCTCGCCCGTCCGCAAACCCCTGATCGTTCGTCGCGTCCAGGTTTTGACACCGCGAAACGAAAACCAACGCCTTGCGATACGCCGGATCATCCGCATCCAGCCCGCTCTGATGAAGCGCCTCGAGCATCAACTGCGTGTTGGATAGATCCGGACGCTTGTGCTGGCCGTACCCCTGCCCGCCGTACCACGAACTCGACGCCTCATGCCCCTCGCCCCCGTCCCACTGGATCTTCCTGAGAAAGTCCTTGGCGTTGCGAATCGTCTTCGAATGCGCGGGATCCTTGATCGCCGCCAACGCCATCAACGCCACGCTCGTGTGATAATTCCGCATCCCCTGGTCGGGAACGTAAATCCCTCCGTCCGGCTGAACATGCCTCAACAGATAGGATAACCCCCGCTGCACCGCCGGATGCTTCGCGCCGTACGCCTCGTCCTGAGCGAGCGCTTGGATCACCATCGCCGTGATCGCCGGGTGACCCGATCCAAACGCCTCCCACGCACCTTCGGCATTCTGCGACGCGACGAGATACCGCAACGCCTTGTCGACGCCTTCATGCGCCTGAGTTCGAGTAACGAGATCCAGTGAAGACGGATGTTGAGAAGAAAGGGAAAGCGAAGGCCAACCGCAAAAGGTAAGCCAGAGAAACAATGTGGGCCAGGTCGTCCACATGGCCGGGGTCAGTCCGCTAAGCTGCGCGCGTCGTTGCCTTCGTTATGGGCGGCAGGCAGGATCAAACCTCGATCGACTCGATCTTCAACTGAAGGTACTTCTGCCGATGTCCCTTCTTGACCGAATAGTTCTTGCGACGGCGGTGCTTCTGAATGACCAGCTTGTCACCCTTCAGCTCGCCCATCACCGACGCTTTGACCTTGGCACCCTCGACAACAGGCTGACCGAGCTTCGCGCCATCATCGAGCCCGCCCACAAACAGGACGCGATCGAATTCGAACGTCTCAGCCCCATCAGCAAGCGCCTTGCGCTCGACCTCGATAATCTGACCCTCCTCGACCCGATACTGGTGAGAGCCGTCACTGACAATGGCATACACGATTCAATTCTCCGCCGATCCGTATCCCGCAGGTCAATTCCCGTCCAAATCCTCGTCAGCAAGCCCGCCCACGGGGAACACCGCGCCACCCGGCGCCGAGCCCAATATTTTGAACGACATGACCAGATCCGTCAAGATGTCCAGGACGGAGGACCGCAACGATGCGCGTAGCGTGTATCCGAGAGGGCGCAGAGAGGCTCGAAGCGATGGTTTGTGGCCCTGAATGAACGCCAGGCAAATCGCTCAGCGCACCAAGAAAGCTCAGATGCGGAGCCACAAAACCACGTGGCAGCCCCGAAAGTGGGTTTTTGACTACTTCCTGACCACCCCGAGGCTCTTCGTGGTCTGATTCCCGTCCGCGTCCGTCACCACCAGGCTGATGGTATGCTCGCCCGAAGGCGCCCCAGCCGACCGCCAGTAGTAACTCACGCTCGTTTGCGTCCCCGAGACCGCCGTCGCCAAGACCGCCACCCCGTCCACAAACCACTCGACCGCGGCAAGACCGTCCGAATCCGAGACCGTCGCCTCGATCGAGACATTCCCCGATACCGTCGACCCGCTCTGTGGAGACCGAAAGCCGATCTCGCTCGCATCGGCGCCGCGCCGAGACCCCGACGACCCGAACGTAACCGTCACCTCTCCCGGCCCGGACGCATTGCCCGAGTCGTCCGTCGCCACGAACGAAAGCTCATGACGCCCGCTCGCGTAAAGGGCCGGATCGATCACGAAACGATACGGCGATCGCGTGTCCGTCGCCCGCGGTACGCCGTCGATCGACATCACCACGTCGGCCACCCCCCACCGATCCGTGGCCTTCACCGAAGCGGTGAATCTCCCCGAATAAGTCGAGCCGTCTCGAGGTCGAGAGACCGCGACCTTCGGTGCAGTCGTGTCCGTCTCGATGATCGATCCCTCGGCCGCCAGGACCGCCGCAGCAGCGTCAACCGTCCCCCAACCATAAACGTCATCCTTCCCGGCATCCCCGGCCTCGCGCGACGTGTCGAGAATCGCCTCCTGAATGGAGATCGGCCTCAGCTCCAACCGCATCGACCACGCCAACGCAGCCACACCCGAAACAAGCGGAGCCGCAAACGACGTCCCACTCGCTCCAACGTAATCGCCGCCCAACTCCGTCGTCAGAACGCCCACTCCCGGTGCCGACAGATCCACGAACGGCCCGCGGTCGGAAAAGCGAGCGATCTGATCCGAGCTGCTGACCGCGCCGACGAAGAACCCCTCGGTGAAACCCGCCGCCGAGGTTGTTCCGCCGGCGTTTCCCGCACTGATCACGACGAGCGAACCGCGATGATACGCCTGCTGCGCCGCCGCACGAACAACACGGTTCGACCACAACGGCGCAAAGCTGACGTTGATCACCCGCGCGCCCCGCTCGGCAGCCCAGAGAATCCCGGCTGCAAGGTTACCCGCGGATGTACCCCCATCCGAATCCGTCACGCGAACCGCCACGATCGGGCTCTCCCACGCCACACCCGCAACGCCGCGCCGGTTGTCCGACATCGCCGCAGCCACACCCGCCACCATCGTTCCGTGGCCGTTGACGTCACTGAAATCAGCGCTGTTCTCGACGACGTTCCATCCGTCGACGATCTTCTCCGACAGGTCAGGATGCTCCGGATCGACGCCCGTATCGACAATCGCAATGATCACATCCTCGGACCCGATCGTCGTATCCCATGCCCGATCCACACGCGACTGTGTAAGATGCCTCTGCCGCGGAAAGTGAATGTCATCAGGAACCGCGCTGGGCTCATAGAGATAGTTCTTCTGAACGATCTCGAGAAGACCGCTCTCCGCAAGCGAAGCCGCCGTCGCGTCAAAGGCGCTCGCGTCGACCCGAAGAACATCGACATCAATATCATCAAGTCGCTTCACGACAACGACTCCGACCTCCTCGTACAACTCAGCCACAGACGCCGCATCCGCACCCGGATACGACTGAACCAGAATCTCGTCCGCCACGAAAGAAAGGGCGGCGATGGCGGGTTCGGCGTCCTCCTCGAACATCACGGCCACGCTGCTGCCATCTTCGCTCGAGACGGAAATGCCACCCTCAAGAGACCCGCCCAGGGAACGGTTGAGCGCGGAATCGCCGCAGCCGGCGACATAGCAAGCGAAAGCCGAGAGTGTCACGATGTATCGCAGTCGGTTCATGATGGACAAATGCCTTCACTGAGTTTTCGGACGTAGGGCGCACAGGGTCTAAGGATAGGATCCAATTCAAACGGCCCGCGTGCCCACCCGGCGCGGTGGAATCGGGGCGTCATTTTCCTGGCTGAGGATACGGGCCTCCATATGAGGGTATTATCAGCGAATCGCGCGCGGGCCGTTGGGGACCCGTTTGTGATGAGGAGATTATGAGGCCTTGGCGATCCGCCGGCGTGCAGTCGTTAGCCTGCTTCACGGATGGTTCCGAGCGGGCCGAAGCTGTCGGAAGCCACGAATCATGTCCGACTCGGATGGAGGTGATCCCATCAGCTGCGACAAAAGGCTTGACCGGCCCGGCTTCATAGAAGGCACGAAGAAGTGAACGGGAGGAATAGGCTCGGGGGGGCATAAGCCGCACTTGGCCGGAACAGAACTACTCCGCCATCAGCTGCCAGCTTTCAGCTAAAGAAACAGACCTGATTCGTTCCCTACTTGGCAAGGAGGAAGGCAAGAGCTTCGCGCGTAATCACATCAACCCGTTGACGGTTGGGCGGTGCGATCATGGGTCCTGCCCCGTGTGGGCAATCTGGAACTCCGCGAAGTCCTGAAGGTCGATGTCATAATCCGAGCCGAGATGGGCATCACGACATCCGATCGCGGGAAGGCGGTTCGGGCCACCAGCATTCAGGCAGTCGGCAAAGACCGCTCGCAAGTCGCTCAAATCGACGTCACCGTCAGCATCACTGTCGCCGCGCAGAGCCTCGAGAGCGAGACAGTGGCCCTCACCGGCCGCGATGGCAACAAAATCGGGATTGGGAACGGGGACCTCAGTTTGACCTGTGTAGGCCGTGCCCCATGCGACGATCTCTCCGTTCGCCTTCAGCCCAAGGCTATACGTGGAGCCGGCCGCGATAGCCGCAAAGTCCTGGTTGGGCTCGGGCACATCACATTGGCCGTAATCGTCCGACACATCGCCGCATCCCCACGCCACAATCGAACCGTCGTTCTTCAGAGCCAGGCTGTGGAAGTCGCTCGCCGCAATGGCCACGAATCCCTCGTTTGGCTGAGGGACTTCGCTCGGTGTCACCATGCACCAGTATTCGACCCAGAAACTCATCGCATAGAGGCAACCCCAGGTGGCGATGGACCCATCCGCTTTCAAGGCGAGGTGATGACGCCCCCCCGCGGCGATGGCCACGAATCCCGTGTTGGGATCGGGGATACGCGTTTGCCCCAGTATGAAGTACTCCCGCCACTCAACAATCGAACCGTCAGTCTTCAAGGCGAGACTGCGGTCCCGGTGCGCCGCCAGGCTCACGAAACTCGTATTGGGAGTTGGAACACTCGCCTGCCCCCCGTACTCGTTTCCCCAAACGACAATGGAACCGTTGACCTTCAGCCCCAGACTGTGTTCGGCTCCGGCCGCGATGGCCGTGAAACCTCTATTGAGGTCAGGAACGTCGGTTTGACCGTACCAGTCCTGGCCCCACGCGGCGATCGAGCCGTCCGCTCTCAAGCCCAGGGTGTGGTGGTCACCCGCCGCGATCGCCACGAAACCGGTCTCCGGAGGGGGAACCGTGGTCTGACCGGCCCTGTTGTTTCCCCAGGCGACGATCTTTCCGCCCATCTCGCCGTATCCGCGATTGCCGGCGAGGCAGACAAGTACCACGATGGCACAACGAATCGTGCTTTGTGAAGTTGTTGACATGCGCGGCCCTCCCGGGTCTTGAATCCCCCTCGGGTGAACGGTTTCGCTGCTATAGTATAGCGCAGCGGAGAGAGACTTATCGACAGCCAATGAGGATTCTTGCGTCAGGGCTTGCGGCGTTTTTCCCCGGGATAGCGATGGCGGTGGCGGTTCTGATCGGATCAATGGACCAAACGGCAGCGCTGGGCATCGTGATGACCGGCTGCGAACTGGGGATTCGAGCGGAAATAGTCGCAGGCTTCAGACGAATACGTAGATACGACGGAAAGGTCGCGGATCGCGGGGCGGGTGTCGTCTGCTGGGCCTCAGGAGGCGATTCTCGGACCGATGGATGCGTTGGGGAGTCTTGCGATGTACCAGAATCACGTTCATTCACCGGGTGGTACCGAGGCGACGATCTATTGCACGGCGTGCGGGGGGCCGATGCGTGTGGCCACGCAGCACGTGCGGATGGTGGTGGCGTGTCCGTATTGTCATCAGGCGATCGATCCGAAACGGTTCGTGAGTGCGGATGGTCGGTCGGCGTGCTCGTGGCGCAACCGATGGATCGCGGGGCTGCTCGGCGTGCTGCTGGGCCCGCTGGGGATTCACCGCATCTACCTGGGGTTCGTGGGGATCGGGATTCTTCAGATGGTGGTGAGTTTCATCACCTGCGGGATCGGCGGATTGTGGGGGTTCATCGAGGGTGTCCTCTGGCTGGCGGGTAAGCCGATGCACGATGTCGATGGTCTGCCGCTGAGCGAGTATCATCCGTGGGCATCGCCGGGGCGGGCGTCAGCCATCAGCCGTCAGCCATCAGCTATCAGCTAAAGAAGCAAACCTCCCTCGATCCCTCCTTGGTAAGGAGGGAGGAAGAACACATGCCCGCGCCTTCGGCTTGGGCATGGCACACGGCGGGGCGGAAAAGGTGCACCAAGATGCACCGTACTCGGCTATCAGCAAAGAAACAGACCCCCCTGAATCCCCCCCCGGTGAAGGGGGGGAGGAATCAGCTGTCAGCGAAAGAAACAGACCTCCCTCGATCCCTCCTTGGTGAGGCGGGGGGCGGGAGGTCCGCACAGCGGGCTCTACGGCTGAATCATCGAGTCCGCGCCCCTCGCACTACTGACAAAGCAGTGGCACTCAGAGGGGTCGTGGACAAACACTGACGGACGAGCCGCCCGTGGCACGCAATCCCCGAACGATCGCGCGGGCTAGAGCAAGCTCTATCCGAGTTGTAGCGTTCGGGGGTCCATTTCGCCCGGAGAATCCTGCCAGTCTTCCGCTACGTTTGGACTGGTTGCGCTATAAAGCCCGCGGCTCGGGGGCGCAGATGGGCTCGGATGAAGGCGTTCCCTTCTTTGGCGCCGGATCAGGACGATGGTTCCGGCGGTCGCGACGAGCAGTGTCATCATGGCCAATCCCCACTGCGAAACGGCGGGGATGGTCTGTCCTTCGATGACGGTGATGTAGCGATCGACACCGAGCTGGGCGGCATGGACGAACTGCGTTGTTCGGTTTGGCCAGCGGATGGTGATCTGGTCGATGCCGGCGGCGGCGCCGAGGCCGAACTCTACGGGAAGGCTGTTCTGGGAGCCTCGTCCCGCGCCTCCGCTGACCTCCTTGACGACGGTGCCGAGCGGCGTGGTCACTTCTATCCGAGCGCCGATGGCGCTACGGTTGCTGGAGGTTCCGACGAGGTTGAGGACGACCCAGTGGTTTGAGTTGATGGTGTCGTTGCGCCAGAGGCGGTTGTCCACGTCGCCGTCGGTGGTGAGCATAAGGTCAAGGTCGCCGTCGCGATCGTAGTCGGCGAAGGCAACGCCCCGGCCATCGACGGCGGCGCCGCCGAGGGCTGCTGTGGCGTCGGTGAAGGTTCCGCCGAGGTTGCGAAAGAGGACGTTGGGGGTGGTCATCGGGGAGAATCCGTTGGTGACGAAGAAGTCTTCCCATCCGTCGTTATCGACATCGCCGGCGTTGCAGCTTATGCCCCAACCGAGCGGATCGTCGGTTCCGGTGGCGACGGCGACGTCGGTAAAGATATCTTCGCCGTCGTTGCGGTATAGCGCGTTGATGGTGCCGGCGGGCTGAGGCCAGGTGGTCCAGTAGAGGTCGAAGTCGAGGTCGTTGTCGTAGTCGAAGGAGAGGACACCCATTCCCGCACCGACCGCATCGATCCCTATGGCGGGCGTGCTGAAGAAAAAGCCGCCGTCATTCATGTAGAGCAGGTTCGGATCGTTGCTGCGGTTTCCGGTGAAGATGTCGATCCATCCGTTATTGTCGACATCGCTTCCCGTGACGCCGACGCCGGTGGCGGACTGGTTGACACCGTGCAGTGCGGCGACGTCGGTAAACTGGAGATTGCCGTCGTTGCGGTAGAGGATGTATTCGCCGATGGCCACGACGTAGACGTCGAGAAGGCCGTCGGAGTTGTAGTCGAGTAACGCCATGCCTCTACTGCTCAGTTCGATGTTGATCCCCGCGGCCGCGGCGACGTCGGTGAAGGCGTATTCGCCGCCTGCGCCGACAGGTCCGTCGTTTCGGTAAAGGGCGTCGCGTCCGGCGCCGAAGTTCACGACGTAGAGATCGAGGTCGCCGTCGTTGTCGAGATCGCCGAAGGCACAGCCGACGCTGAAGAGCGCATTGCCGACACCGGCGACGGCGGTGACGTCGGTGAAGTTGTCGCCGCCGTCGTTGCGGAAGAGGCGGTTCGCCCCGTTGACGGTCAGATAGAGGTCCTGATCACCGTCGTTGTCATAGTCGCCCCAGGCGACCGATTCGGTGAGATCGCCGGGGAGTGCGACACCGGCGGTGGCGGTGACATCGGTGAAGACGAGCTGCGCAAACGCCGCGTGGTTCAGCGTCAATGTCAGTGCGCATACGGCAAGTATACGGCGCAGGTGTGCGTACGGCATGATCCTCTCCTTTTAGACGTCAGTGCAGGGAGTCGCCCGATCGGGTTTGCCCTGTTTTCCGGCCCGTGACGATGGTCTTCCGGTCTGGAGTGATAACCGATGGTGGGGCGCGTGTATTCCGAAGATCTGCAGCATTTTTCTGCGGAATCAAGTGGACTCCGGTTGTCCCGCGGGCCGGGGATTGAGCGTCCGCGCAAGCTGAAGCATGCGGCTCGGGCGTACTTGGGGACCGTCGCTTAGGGGCGGGGTTTTCTGCGGGGTTGTTGTGCCTGGCCTTTTTGCGCTTGATCCGCCATTTTCTGCAGCTTTTCGATGAATGAGGGTTTTCCACCGCGCTTGGGCTCGGCATCGCCGTTCTTGGGCTTGGGTTTGTGGAGGGTGCCGGCGGCTTCGCGCTCCTTGATGTGTTTGCGAATGCGATGCTGCTCGATGGTTCCAAAGAGTGAGCTACAGAAGATGTAGAGGTTGAGTCCACTGGGACCTTTGTAGAAGAAGATGAGCATCATGATGGACATCATGGGCGTCATCATCTTCATCATGTCCTGCTGCTGGCGCTGCTGATCGGTCATGTTGGGGTTGGGGGCGGGCTTTGGCTGGAGTTTCTGCTGGGTGTACATGAAGACCGCCATGAGGATCGGCAGCAGATTGAATGCGGGAAGACTCCAGCCGAGCAGCGGAATGATGATGGGCGAGCCGAAGGTGTACAAGGCGTCCGGAGCGGTCAGGTCGTTGACCCAGGTGAACAGAAACGGCTCGTGGCGCATTTGGATGTTGTTGCTCAGGCTCAGGAAAAGCGCGACCCAGATGGGCATCTGGATGAACATGGGCAGGCAGGTGAGGATCTGCCCCGCGGGATTGATGTTGAGCTTCATCATCTCCTGGTTGAGGCGGGCCTTGTCGTTGGCGTACTTTTTCTTGATTTCCTCGATCTTGGGGGCCATCTCCTGCATTTTGTGCTGCATCTTCACCATGTTCACCTGCCCCTTCTTGGTGATGGGGTGCAGGAGCAGGCGGACGACGAGCACGAGAATGATGATGGCGACGCCGTAGTCGCGCACGATGAAATGCAGGCCGTTCAGCAATCGGATCATCAACTCGACGAGCCAACTGAAGGTGCAGAAGCCAAAGCCCTGTGAGATTTGTTCGTAGTAGTTTCGATCGCGATATTTGGCGACGTCGCGATAGGCTACGCCGTCTTTCTCGCCGAGAAAGACGTCGGCGCGGAGGGCGAGGGTCTCGCCGGCGGCGAGCTGCTGCTCTCGGGTGACGAAGCGAACGGTGACGTCGTCCTGCGTTTCCATGAGCTGGTCGAGGTCGACCGCGGAGACGTTGGTGAGATAGTCGGGGTTGTCTTGGCCTTCGTGGGTGAGGGGTGCGACGGTGCAGGTGAAATAGGTGTTGGCGGTGGCGGCCCAGGACAGACGAGCATCGGGTGCTTCTTGCGAGGGAGCGAAGAGCTTGAGTGGTTTGGCTGGGTCCTTGCCCACCTCCGTGTAGGCGTTTCTCGAGACCTCGACGCGTGCGTCGGTCTGTCCGTCATGCACTCCCCAATCGATGATCCGGTCGGCGAGCCTTGCGCCGGGGGTCGAGCTTACTCCGACGCCGCCGCGGTAGGTAACGAGGACCTTGCGTGGGCGGGGCGAGAGATTCTCGATGCGCAAGGTCGAGTGGAGGTCGTGTTGTCCCTGCTCCTGAGGTTGTCTGGGGAGTTCGATTCGGCGGGTCAGTTTCAGTGCGGGCTGTTGGTCTTGCTGTATTTCGATCCAAAACTCGGCGGTTTGGCCTTGCTCGTTCTCCGTGACGGGACCGGCGTTCCATTTCTTGTCGGCGAGGTTGAGGATGGCGCCGTCGACGTTGACCGTCTCGATGGCCAAAGATCGATGGATCGTCCCATCGAGTTGCTGGACCGGCGCGAGGAGGGTGTAGCGAGCGTCGCCGCCCACCTTCTCGGCGTGGTCGGTCATGGTCGCTGTTTCGACGGATGCCCCGACGTTCGAAAGTGTCAGGCGCATTCGGTACGGGGATGGCGCGTCCTTCGGCGTCGGCCCGTTGGTCGCTGAGCCCATGACCGGCTGGAGGGTTTGCTCGGCCTCGATGACGGTGAACGTGTGGTCCGGGGCGGGTCGCGAGGATTCCGAAGCTGCGACCGGCGCGGTACCAGACGTCGGTGATGGTTGCAGGCCCGCGTTTGGCGCTCCGCCTGAGGCGTCGCTCTGCGCATCCGTTTGGTCCGGTCGTGGCGCGGGGATCGGCGCAACCTTCATCATCACGAAGTAGATGGTGAGGAAAACGGCACCGGCGATCGTTAGATTTCGTAAGGTGTCCTGACCTTGCATGATGATAGGCTAGCGCCCTTCGAAGAGGCGTGTTCCGAGAAAGTCGTCGAGCTCCGGGGTGTCGTAGATTTTCCGTGCGGCTTTCTCGATGTCGTACTCGAGCCGAACGAACTCGATGGTGGTGCAATAGCCGTCTTCGCCGACCTCGGGCGGCTCGTAGCTTTCCGGTGCTTCGCCTTTTTCATAGACGACGGTGTAGCAGAGTCGCGGATCGCGATCGCGCGGTTGCCCGATGCTGCCGACGTTGATGATGGCTTTTTCGTCCGAGGTGATCGAGTAGATGCCCATCTCGGGGAGTTCGTCGGGTGGGTCGAAACAGGGGTCGTCGAGGAAGACGCCGGGCACATGGGTATGACCGACGAGGCAGGCCATGTGACGGTCTTCCAAGCGCCTGAAGTTGTCCAGCAGTTTACTGGGATTGGTGTAGACATCTTCGGGGAACAAATACTCGTTGACAGGCCTCCGTGGTGAAGCGTGGACCATCAAGAGACCGCAGACCTCGCCGCGAATCGGGAGGTGGCCCAGCGCTTCCCAGCGGCGGTTTCGTTTGGTCTTGTCGGGTTCGTCTTCGAGCACCTGCCTGGTCCAGTAGGCGGCTCGTTCGGCGCCGACGTTGAAGTTGGTGGGCTCGTAGAAGACGGCCTGGTCGTGATTGCCGCAGAGGCAGAGTTCGCAGCGCTCAATGACGATGTCGAGACACTCCCCTGGGCTAGCGCCGTAACCGACGACATCGCCGAGGCAGTAGATCCGCTTGACGGACCTCCTGTCGATGTCGGCGAGCGCCGTCTGGAGCGCTTCGAGGTTTCCATGGATGTCTGAGATAACGGCAAACACGTTGGTTTTCGCCCGCTGGAAGCGTCGGACCGGGAGATGCCGCCCGGGCCGGGGTCCGTCTTCGTCACACTGAAACAGAAAGAGGAACTTTATGTCCGGCTGATAGAGGCGTCAATGGCCCCGGGGCCACGCCGCGCCCTGTTGATTCTTCGCGGGAAACGGCTGCCTACGCGGTCAGATGGTGTCTCGCCCGGTTAGAAGTTGTATCATCGAGCGATCATGAGCCCTGCGAGTGAGACAGAACCCGCGTATGCCCTGGCGTTTGAGACCTCGAGTGCCATGGGTGATGTGGCGTTGGGCCTCGGGGACCGGGTGCTGGCGACGCGTCGCCTCAGTGCACCGCGGCGTCATGCGGTCGAGTTTCTGCCGACGGTCGCGGCGTTGTGCGCTGAGCAGGGCGTTTCGGTTTGGGACGTCGGGTTTGTTTTCGTCTCGGCGGGTCCGGGGAGCTTCACGGGTCTACGGATCGGCATGACGGCGGCGCGCAGCGTCACGCTGGCCACGGGTGCGCCTGTTGTCAAGGTTCCTACCCTAGACGTTATCGCACAGAACGCCCTTGACGCGGCGGACGTGCCGGACCGCGTGGCTGTTCTTCTGGACGCCAAGCGCAAACGCGTTTACGCCTCGACGTTTGTGCGGGAGAACGGAGTGTATCGCGCGGAGGCGGAGCCGATCGAAGTGGAGCCGGCGGCGTTTCTTGCGGATCGGTTGTCCGCGGGGAGCGGCGGTGCGGTGTTGGGTGAGGGGGTGGAGTATCATCAGGAGGCCGTCGCATCGTCGGGCTGGCGCGTTTTGCCGTCGGGGCTAAGCCCGCCGCGCGCTGAGACGGTCTATCGATTGGGGCGCGAGATGGCGGCGCGTGGGGCGTTCACCGATCGGTCGGCGATGGTTCCGACGTACGTTCGGCTGCCGGAGGCTGAAGAGAAGTGGAATCAGGCGAACAAGTCGTGAGGTTGAACGCACGTCCGTCGCATCCGACGTTGCGGATCCTGGACGCGAATCTGAATCGCGCGCGCGAGGCGTTGCGGGTGATGGAGGAATTCGCTCGGTTCGAGATGGAAGACGCGAGCCTATCGGGCGCGATCAAAGAAGCGCGGCATGGATTGGCTTCGTCGTTGGTCGAGCTGGGAGGCCGTGCCCTGCCCCATGCTGCGGAAAACCCGCCCCGTGTGGGTATCCGAGAGGTCTTGGCGCGGCAGCGCGACATCCTGGGGGATGTCGGGCGTGAGATCGGGACGCCTTCGGAGTATGAGCGGTTAGGCGGCTTTGACGTCGCTGAGGCCGCGGCAAAACGTCTGACGGAAGCCTTGCGGGTCCTGGAAGAATACGGAAAGACGCTTGATCGCGGTTTCGCTGCGGAGATGGAACGACTTCGGTATCACGCCTATGAGCTGGAACGTCGCCTGATCTTGACGACGGGGGCACGGAAACGGCTGGGGCCTGTTCGTCTGTATGTCATCGTGACGGAGTCGCTATGCCGGTCGGATTGGCTGGCGACCGCGGCGGCGGCGCTCGAGGGGGGGGCTGACTGCCTTCAGCTACGCGAGAAGGCGTTGACGGATCGCGAGCTGTTTGATCGAGCCAAGCGGGCCGGGGCGCTCTGCCGTGAGCACGGAGCACTGTTTCTGGTCAACGATCGGCCTGACATCGCGGCGGCCTGCGGTGCGGACGGCGTCCATCTCGGTCAGGATGACATGACGGTGGAGGCTGCGCGGCGTATCGGCCCGAGTCTCGGCATCGTGGGTCTCAGCACGCACACGATCGAGCAGGCAAAGCGCGCGGCCAAGAGCGCGGTGGACTACATCGCCGTCGGTCCGATGTTCGAAACGGTCACGAAGCCGCAGCAACACATCGCCGGTTGCGAGACGCTGGCTGCGGTACGAGCGCGAACGGGGCTTCCGCTTGTGGCGATCGGGGGCATTGACTCGGGGAACGCGGCGGCAGTTCTCGGTTCCGCACGTTGTGCGTTGTGTGTGTGCCAGGCGGTCATCGCCCAGGACGACGTTCTCGCCGCCACTTCACATCTTCGCTCGGTGATCGACGCCGCATGGGCGGAGGACGTCTGAGCTTTCCGTCGATTGCTCGGGGCATCGCACGGCAGCTCGGGTCTTCGTCACATCGCGTACGTTCGTTTCGCCTCAAGACCAAGTCGGAAAGGCTAGGTCGAAGCGTTCCCTCGACGCCATGATTATGGGCCCGTGTCCGGCGTGTGGCGTGGTCTTTACGGCACACTGCTCATCTTCCGATAGGGTACTGTTGTCCGTCGCGGTTTCGAACGGGTCGGGACCGGGAAGCAATCGTAACCTATTTCTATATAATAGGTTACTACTTGGCCATCTTGACTTACCACGCATTGCGTTGCTAGCATTTGGTGCAGCCGATGTATGGGACGAACCGGGGGGGGTAGGAGGCGTCGCGGCTTGGTTCTGCATCGACGGCACAGGTCGTGGTCTCTTGCGAGGTCTGACGGACCGATAGTGGATAAGGGTGGGGAAGGACATTGCGTGCGTAGGATGACTGATTTTAGTAGACGGAGCCGGTTGGAGAACAACGACCATGTCACACACGGACGCCATCCTTTCGGTTGTTGACAAGCACCTGAACCCGGACCGCTTTCGCGAACAGCACTGGGAGGGGTCCTTCACCGATTATCTGGAGCTCGTGGCCAAGGAGCCCCGCATTGCGCGCGATGCGTTCCGGCGCATTTACGACATGATCATGCACTTCGGGTCTGAGCGCTACACGTGGATGCGCGAGGAGCTGATCCGGTATCGCTTCTTCGATGACCCCATCGACAACGGCACGGACGCGATCTTCGGATTGGATCGCGCGCTCATGAACCTGGTCGACTTCTTCAAGTCCGCTTCGTATCAGTATGGTACGGAGCGGCGCATACTCCTGCTGCACGGACCGGTCGGATCGTCGAAGAGTACGATCGCGCGGCTGCTCAAGAAGGGCATCGAGTACTACTCTCGCATGGACGAAGGCGCCCTCTACACGTTCTCGTGGAATGTTCCGGACGACAGCGGCAAGGTGATCACGTATCCGTGCCCGATGCACGAAGAGCCGCTGAAGCTGATCCCGTTGGATGCGCGTCGCGAGGTTCTCGCGAAGCTCAACGAGGAGTTGGATGAGCGTTCGCAGATCCGGGTCGATGGCGCGTTGGATCCGTTCTGCCGGCGCATGTTCGAGGAACTGCTGATCAAGTACGAAGGTGATTGGCGTAAGGTGATGGACCACATCACGATCCGCCGTCTAACGCTCAGCGAAAAGGACCGCGTCGGGATCGGCACGTTCCAGCCCAAGGACGAGAAGAACCAGGACTCCACCGAGCTGACCGGCGACATCAACTATCGCAAGATCGCCGAATACGGCAGCGACAGCGACCCGCGGGCGTTCAACTTCGACGGCGAACTCAACATCGCCAACCGCGGTATGATCGAGTTCATCGAGGTGCTCAAGCTCGACGTCGCGTTCCTCTATGACCTGCTCGGCGCGTCGCAGGAACACGTCATCAAGCCCAAGAAGTTCGCCCAGACGCATATTGACGAGGTGATCGTCGGTCATACAAACGAACCGGAGTACAAGAAGCTCCAGTCGAACGAGCTGATGGAGGCGTTTCGGGATCGTACGATCAAGATCGATGTTCCCTACAACATTCGGTTGGATGACGAGATCGCGATCTACGAGAAAGACTTCAACAAGGAACGCATCCGCGGTATTCACATCGCGCCGCATACCATCGAGATGGCGGCGATCTGGGCGGTGCTCACCCGGTTGGACGAACCGAAGAAGGCCGGTCTGACGCTGATGCAAAAGCTTAAGCTCTACAACGGCAAGAACATTCCGAACTTCACGGAGGATTCCGTCCGCGAGCTCAGAGACGAGTCGCCGCGCGAGGGGCTGCAGGGAATCAGCCCGCGTTATATCCAGGACAAGCTCTCGAACGCCCTGGTCAACGATCATGCGATTCAGCAGAAGTGCATCAACCCGTTCATGGTGATGAACGAACTGGAGTCGGGTCTGGCACACCACAGCCTGCTGACGGACGAGGAACTGAAGGCCAAGTATCGCGAGTTGCTCGGTCTGGTGCGTGAAGAGTACGAGGACGTCCTCAAGTCGGAGGTCCAGCGGGCGATCAGCGCCGACGAAGACGCCATCGCAAGGTTGTGCTCGAACTACATCGAAAACGTGCGGGCGTACACGCAGCACGAAAAGGTCCGCAACAAATACACCGGTAAAGACGAAGAGCCGGATGAGCGCCTGATGCGGTCGATCGAAGAGAAGATCGACATTCCCGAGAGTCGAAAGGACGACTTCCGTCAGGAGATCATGAACTACATCGGTGCGTTGTCGCTCGACGGCAAGAAGTTCGAATATCACACCAACGCCCGTCTGCACAAAGCGCTGGAACTCAAGCTCTTCGAAGACCAGCGGGACACGATCAAGCTCAAGAACGTCGTGTCGGGTGTCGTCGATGACGAAACGCAGGCGAAAATCGACGTCGTCAAGCAGCGGTTGATCAAGTACTTCGGATACAACGAAACCAGCGCCACCGACGTGTTGAACTACGTAGCGAGCATCTTCGCCCGCGGGGACACCAAAACAGAAGAGTAAGGCCGAAGCGCTCGGCGGTGGGGATCGGGCACGGGAGCGGTAACGACGCGGCACCGGGTAGGGGCCGGCGTCGGCCGCGTGGTGAATGACTGATGACAGGCGGCCATCATGATTTTGCAGATCAACAGTGACCATCAGCGTTTTCGCAAAATCGTCAAGGGGAAGATTCGCAAAGACCTCCGCAAGTTCTTGACGCGTGGTGAATTGCTCGGTCGCGAAGGCAAGAAGTACATCAGCATTCCCGTTCACGGTATCGACACGCCTCATTTCCGATACGGTGACAACGAATCGTCCGGCGTCGGTAAGGGCGACGGCAAACCGGGTGATACCGTGGATGGCGAAGGGGGAATGGGGCCGGGCGGCACGCAGGAGGGGCAGCACATTCTCGAGGTCGATGTCAGCCTGGACGAGCTGGCGGAGATTCTCGGCGAGGAGCTGCAGCTCCCGCGGATCAAACCCAAAGGCAAACACCGCATCACGTCGGAACGCGATAAATACAGCGGAATACGGCAGTCCGGTCCGGAATCGCTCCGCCACTTTCGTCGCACCTTTCGCCGCGCGCTTCGACGACAGATCATGTCGGGTCTGTACAACGCGGACAATCCCCGCATCGTCTTCGAGCGTCGCGACAAGGTCTATCGAAGCTGGAAGACGGTTCGCAAGCCGCAGTCCAACGCGGTCATCATCTACATGATGGATGTGTCCGGATCGATGGGGGACGAGCAGAAGGAACTCGTTCGTCTCGAAGCGTTCTGGATCGACGCGTGGCTTCGCAAGAACTACCAGGGCATCGAGAGTCGCTACATCGTGCATGATGTCCGCGCGGGCGAGGTGGATCGGGAGACGTTCTTCCGCATTCGCGAGGACGGTGGGACACGGATCAGCAGCGCGTTTCGCGTCGCCCGCGATCTGATCGAAAACCACTACGCCCCCACGGACTGGAACATCTATCTGTTCCACTTTTCCGACGGCGACAACAGCAGTGAATCGGACAGCCGCGAATGCTGCGCCATGCTGACCGAACATCTCCTTCCCAATCTGAACATGTTCGGATACTGCCAGGTGGCCAGTGCGTACGGCAGCGGGAACTTCATCAACGTCGTTCATGAACACCTGGAAGGTCAAGAAGATGTCATCACCAGCCGCGTGAACACCAAGGACGACATCTACGACAGCATCAAGACCTTCTTTTCGGAGGGGAAGTGACCATGACGTCACGCCTTCCCACAGAGATCGCCGAGCAGGCGGAGATCATCGCCGAGCATGCGCGTCGGGAAGAACTCGACTTCTATCCGACGCTGTTCGAGATGCTCACGTCGGAGCAGATCTCTCAGGTGGCGGCCTACGGCGGCTTTCCGCAGCGCTACCCGCACTGGCGCTTCGGGATGGAGTTCGAGCGGCTTCGCAAACAGCATATGTATGGCCTGGGCCGCATCTACGAAATGGTCATCAACAACGACCCCTGCTACGCATACCTGCTCAACGACAACATGCTCGTGGATCACAAGACCGTGATCGCCCACGTTTATGCCCACTGCGACTTCTTCAAGAACAATCACTGGTTCAGCCGGACCAATCGGAAGATGATCGACGAGATGGCGAACCACGCCACGCGCGTGCGGCGCTACATCGAGCGTCACGGGATCGAGCGGGTCGAGCAGTTGATCGACACGTATCTGGCGTTCGAGAATCTGATCGATCCGCACTCGGTATTCATGGCCAGGGAGCCCAAGAGGATATCCAAGCAGCAGCAGAAGCAAGAGGACAAGAAGGAGCGAGACGACGTTCAGGAGGTGACGCGTTATCCGGCCAAGAGCTATATGGATCGCTACATCAATCCGCCGGAGCGGATGGCCAGCGATCGCGCGGCGCAGCAGGACGTGGCGGATCGCGCGAAGGTTCGGTTTCCGGCGAGGCCGGTTCGCGACGTGATGCTCTTTCTGCTGCAGAATGCACCGCTCGAAGACTGGGAGGCGGACATTCTCTCGATGATCCGGGAGGAGGCCTACTACTTCGCGCCGCAGGGTCAGACGAAGATCATGAACGAAGGGTGGGCCAGCTACTGGCATTCCACCATGATGACCAACTACATTCTGACCGATGGAGAGCTGATCGACTATTGCGAGCACCACTCGGGCACGCTCGCAACGTCGCCCGGCAGACTGAACCCGTACAAGCTCGGGATCGAACTGCTACGCGACATCGAACGACGTTGGAACACCGGTCGATACGGGCCGGAGTACGATGCGTGCGACGACATGGCCGAGCGCCGCGAGTGGGGCAAGGGCACCGAACCCAAGGGCAGGGTCGTCGGTCGCGGCTCGCCGGGGCGGGAGAAGATCTTCCAGGTTCGAGCGCTCTACAACGACGTCACGTTCCTCGACGAGTTCCTCACGCCCGAGTTTGTCGACGATCAGGACCTCTATCACTATCGCCGCGACCCCAACACGGGGCGCATGGTGGTGGTGGAACGCGACTTCAACAAGATCAAACAGCAACTGCTGTTCATGCTGACGAACCACGCGCAGCCGTATATCTTCGTCATGGACGGCAACTACCGAAACCGCGGCGAGCTCTACCTGGCTCACCGTCACAACGGCCCGGACATCGACATCAAGTACGCCGTCGAAACGTTGAAGAGTATTCAGCGGGTGTGGCGACGACCGGTACACCTCAACGCGCGGATCGACGACGAACCGATCCTCTTCTCCTTCGACGGCGAGCAGTCCACACAGCAACACATCGACGAACGCATCGACGAGCCCGCCCATCAGTTCTGAGCGTGGCAGGACAGGTCGTTGCTTTGCGCCGACGAAGCGTTGACCTGCCGTGACTACTCTTCGCCCCGCCCTTGCCAGGGACGAGGTCGGGGGGAGGTCAAAGACAGGTGCAGGCAGTCAAGTTCGTAGGATCCGCTGTGCGGACCACCGGTCGTTCGCGCGCCCATCATGGCCAGACACCTCTCATCCACTTGATGAACACCGTGTTCAGGGCTATACTATTAACTAGCAGAGACGGCACATATACCGAACGCACGGGGTAAATCAGGAGCGAGTTCTTGCGCGCTCGACGTGTTGTTACCGGCTGTCTGGTATTTGCGGCAGTTGTGCCACAGATTCCCCTCGCTAGAACGCCGGCGTATCCCACATTTGCACTGCACGCACTTCTTGCAATGCACTTCCGTCACAGTTTGGCTCGCCGAAGCGCTCCGAAGAGTGGAACGCGGGCAGGCATTAAACAGGGGCATCATTGGCGGCATGGTCGTTCGGCTTTGAGATTGGCCGGGGACCCGGTAGGATTGCGAATTCGGGGGCGGAAGATGGGCAACCTTTGGCTAGAACGCATCCGTTCACTTGGTGTCGAGATTTGTGAGGTGCTATTGATGAATGTAATACGGCGTTACTCGGTGGTCGTACTTGCAGCGGCCCTGCTGGCCTTCGATTGCCCAGCCTTCGGTGTTCCGGCCCGCACAGCTCATCCTTTCGTCAATTCAGCCCAGAGCAACTTGGGTTCGCTGGTACGGAAGGAGGTCGCAGCGGACAGTGAAGAGTGGGCCGTCTTGGAGTCCTATCTCCTGGCCAAGATCGAGTCTTCGCGAGAAATGCCGGAAGTGGCCCTTCGGCTAAGGGCTCTCCTCGTCCGACTGTATCTAGAGCTCGGTGATCAAGACGAGGCTACTGAATCTGCTAAATCACTACTCGCTGACTATCGACACTCCAGAGGCGACCGACGGGTTCGAGGATGGTTAACAGCCACGCTTGCACTGGACTCTCGTAAGCTCAAGCAAGCGTCTGACATCTACATTGTGTCTGCCAAGTCCTTGGGAATCGACATCTCCGATATCGATCAATTGCGACGAACCAAATATCCGGATTACGATTTGGACGGCGTGGGATTCAAGGTTACCACGGACGAGCAGGGACGCACAACAAGGGCTAAGGGACTGGATGCCTGCCAAGGGTTTGACGACAGTGAGGATTCCGATGGTGACGGCGTGGCTGACGGTTGTGACGCATGTTGGGGATTTCCGGATCACGCAGATGCAGACAAGGATGGGTTTCCTGATGGTTGCGACCGTTGTCCTGGCCAAACTGATTTCGACTTTGACTTGGATGACGTTCCCGATGGTTGCGACAATTGTGTTGGCAAACGCAATCCTATGGAACCTCGCCCTGCCGACGACAGGAAGCATGAACCAGATTGTACTTGCGACACAATTCCGCCACATGATTGCTGCTGGCAACCGGATGGAGACAATGATGGTATGGGCGACCCCTGCGACATCTCGGACGAACTAAAGGTCGTTGCCATACGCGACGCTTCGGGGCGAACCCTAGAATCGTTCGACTACAACGAACGCGGCGATCTGATTCGGAGCGTTAAGTGGGGGGACGAAGAGAACGCGATGTTGGTCAAGACCTTTGAGTACGACCAATATCACCGCCTGACTGCCAGTGTGCAGGAGCCCTTCGATGGATCCGGGCCACCCACAACAACCAAGTATTTCTACGATGATAAAGGAGAGGAGATCGGCAGAATCACAGACGGGAAGACCAAACATGAGCGCTTTCGCTATCGAGATGAAAATGGACACGTGGTCAAGGTAACAGCTGCAGCGGACCCGCCGGAGACAGCCGTTGTTCTTGAAGCCTACACCTATGATGCCAAAGGACGCATGACCGACCACCGGCGACGCTTCCGCGAAGACGGTCCGCTTGAGAGTGTCGAGGCTCATACCTTCGTCGACATGGGCGAAGAGAAGTACCAGGAGACCATTCGCAGACGCATCGATTCTACGTCCGAGCGCATGACCATAGAAACACGTGAATTCCACGGACAATTGATCGAACGAATCGAGTACGCTGAGGCAATTTCACCAAGAGGTGGTCAGCCCAAGGACACGAAGAACGCCACCCGATCCACCCACGACGTCTACTTTGATGAGAATGGGCACATCCTTCACGAATGGTACATTACATCCCGTCCTGATGGCATTCGCACCGTCGAAGGATGGGAGATCACGGGTTCTCCGTATGCCCTCGGAAGCAAAAAGATCGTCGAGCGATATGAGACACGCCATGAGCATCCGTCAGATGCCGAAAAGCTCAATCATTACAGGGAGGTGGAGGAATATTTCGAGGAGGGACTGGCATACCAGATCGTGATGAGCAGCGAACCCGACGGCTCGACGACGACGTACGTACGGGATCCCGAGAATCCCCACAACGCCCTAATCGAAGTCAGGAAAAGTACAATTGGCGATCAAGTCGTAGAGTACCGTACGGCCTACAAATACGATGGGTCAGGGCGCGTCCTTGAAGAACAAAGAACCTCTCCAGATGAACGCCAAACCATAGTGTATGAATACGACTACCGGGGCCGCCCAGTGTATGAGCGCCGCGACAATGGTCGTTATATTCGCGAGCGGTTTGTCAAGTATGACGCCTTCGACAACATGACAGTCGCCTACAGCTATGTTCAAGGCTCAGGGTTCTCGATGACTTATCCGGATTGGGGCCAGGAACTTGCTCGGCGTTTTGAGCAACGAGTGCAGTTTCGTGCGTCCGGGTCGGGTGTAGGATCAGCCGATCTTGACAGTGATGGTGGATTCCTGTTTGGACAGCTTGCTATCACCAAGCGCGATGCGAAGAATGCAAAGGACAGGACAATTCGAAATCAGGCAAAGGAGCATCTGAAGGAATTGCTTGGTCCGCTGCTTCGTGACAAAGCCGAGCCGATGAAGTATGAGGAAGTGCATATTGTGGGCGCTGACGAATCCCTGCTGATTGAGTCTGATCTTGCCGGACCGGGTGACGGCCACACTGGATTCTGGCTGCTCGTTGCGACGGCAGGGGACGATGTTTGGACCGTCTCATTACTCACCAAATCAGATCGACCCGGCAACGCCAACGCCCAACGCACTTCGAGCATTCTGCGTGAGTGCGTTGAGTCCTTTTGCCTTGTTCCCAGAAAATGCGCGAGGCTTAGTCTGTTTGAACTGGTTGAGTGAAGCTCATGGCAGTCTCTGCCTAGCTGGCGTGTTCGACTATCTCCATCCGAGAGTAGCCAAGCAGGGCGGATTCCACCCCCCAAAGCACAGGAATCTGATAGCGAACAACCGATCGCCCAAACCGCCGCTCCAACCGATCACCCCCGACGTTATTTCAATAGGAGTATATGGGGCAGGTCGTCGCTGCGCGCCGGCGAAGCGTTGACCTGCCGTGACTACTCTTTGCCCCGTCCTTGCCAGGGAGGGGGTTGGGGGGAGGTCAAGGCGACATCAAGAGGCAATCTCGAGGCAGCCGACCCCCCTGTGTCCCCCGTTGGTAAGGGGGGAGCCGATGCCTCTACAGCTTCATCGCAAAGTGGTGGGAGGTAATGTCCATGCGTTTGCGCAGGTAGAAGCGGTGGGCGCCGAAGCGTTGGACGCCGCTGTCGAGGTGGAACTGATCGCAATCGGCCTGCCTGGCCTGGTCGACCAGCCAGTCGAAGAGCTTCTCGCCAAACCCTTCGCTACGCCGGGTCGCAAGCGTGACGAGGTCGTCGACGTAGAGCGTCTTGCCCCAGGCCAGCATCTCGACGAATCGATAGCCCGCGACCGCGACCACCTCGCCGGCATCTTCGATGCAGGCGAGCTTGTAGTGCTGCGTTTCCATCTGCCGCTTGACCTGGGCGAGAAAGCCGTCGCGATCGACGTGCGGACGAAGCTCGTGCATGACGGGGAAGCAGTTGGCGATGTCTTGGTCCGACTCAGAGAGTCTGATGGTGGGCATAGAGGCTCTTACCTCCTGTGGCATTCAGGGTGTTGTCAATCCGAAACCACCGGAACCGGATTGCCATCGTCGTCGACGGAGACGAAGACCAGTTCGCCTTCAGTCACTTCGACGTATTGGTCGGCCTCGGTGCGGCGGTGGGCGTGGACGCGCACATGAATCGTGAGCGACGTACGCCCCAGGCGGATCGTCTCTGCATAGAGGCTGAGCACGTCGCCGACGAAGACGGGTTTGTGGAACTCGACTTCGCGAAAGGCCACGGTCACGTATTTGTGATGGGCTTGTCGCATCGCCTCGATGTAGGCGGCCTGGTCCATCAGCGAAAGGATCACGCCGCCGAAGATCGTGCCCTCAGCGTTGGTGTGCTTGGGCATGGTGACAAGTCGGATGGCCGGCTGGTTGCTGGGTGGTTTGGGTTGTGGACTCATGAGCTTGTCCCTCGTCAGAAGACACGGAATGGTCAACGCAGCGGACCCTACGGGCGACAGATGGTCCGCACAGCGGACCCTACGGGCTGGCGGACAAGCCGCCAGTGGCATCCGGCGCTGGGCCCTTACCCTAAAACCTCTCCCCGGGGGAGAGGGGACGGCGGCAGGTCCTACTTGCCGGTCCGCACAACGGACCCTGCGTTTGGTGCATCAAGATGCACCCTACAGGATGTCCGTCATCCAGTACACCAGTGCAACGGCGCCGGCGAGGCCGATCAGGATCAGGCTCCACATCAGGCAGGGGAACCGAAAGTGGTAGAGGCGGGCCAGGTGCCTGAGGTATCGAACCTGTTCGGCGAAGCTGAGTTTACTCTCTCCTGCGGCGCGCACTTCGAATCGGATCGGGACTTCTTGCGGGCTGCGGCAGCGCGCTTTGACGTAGAGCTCCAGGGCGATCTTATAGCCGATCGGGTTGAGCGGCGCCGCTTGCTGCCAGGTTTCGCGACGGATCGCGAAGAAGCCGGACATCGGATCGCTGACGGGAGCGAGTGGCCGGGCGAGCATCGTGGCCATTCGGCTGACGAACCGTCGCAGGAGCGGCCAATCCTCGGCGATGCCCCCCCCCTGACCGTAGCGCGTGGCGGTTACGAAATCGCAGTCTTCCCGATCCAGGTGGTCGAGCAATGTCGGGATCAGTTCGGGGGGATGCTGGAGGTCGCCGTCCAGCACGACGAACCTGTCGAAGTTCGCTTGGGCGAACCCGGCCAGGACGGCGCTCGACAGGCCTCGCTCGGTTCGGCGGACAATCAGTCGGACCGGAAACTTGCCCTTCAGCGAGGCGACCGCTTCCTCGGTTCCGTCCTGCGAGTTGTCGTCGACCAGGATCAGTTCGGCATCGCGGTGGGCGGAGGCCAATGCGGCGAACACCCTTTCCACCAGTGGCTGGACGTTGGGGACCTCGCGAAAAACCGGCACGATGATAGATGCGGCGGATGGGGATGCGCTCATATTTGCGATGATACGCATGGCTGCCCTGACGACAACGTGCCGCGTTGTCAATTGACAGAGCCCGGATGCACCGATACATACGCTAGGCGCGTTCGAAGATGGATTAACGCACCCCGAATCAGGGATGGTGATGCGCGTATTCTCCACCATTGGGTCCAAGACACTCAGTTCGGTATCGGCCTTGGGGCAGATCGGCGTCTTCGCCTGGCAGATGCTTCGGTGGTTAATCCCGGGCCTGCTGAAGTGGCGCACGTGGGTGCGATCGATGCCGCTGTTCTTCGAGGTGGGCAACCGCACGCTTCCGGTCATCCTCATTACAGGTACGTTCGTGGGGCTGGTGCTGGCGGTGCAAAGCTACGACCAGCTCCGAGCCGCCGGGTTCGAAGATCGGATGGGCGTCCTCGTGTCGCTGAGTCTGGTGCAGGAACTCGGGCCGGTTCTGGCTGGTTTGATGGTGGCGGGCCGGGTTGGCGGCGCGCTGACGGCCGAGCTCGGTACGATGCGTGTCACGGAGCAGATCAGCGCTTTGAGCGTGATGGGTGCGGATCCGATCCGGCAGCTGGTTGTTCCCCGGTTTCTGGCGTGTCTTCTGCTGACGCCGCTTCTGACTTTCTTTTGCGACCTGTTTGGATCTTTGGCGGGTTGGTTCATCGCGGTTCTTTTGAAGGGAATTCCGTCGACGCCCTACTGGTACTATGTCAAGGACGCGGTCGAGGTATGGGACGTCATGGTGGGGTTCATCAAGAGCATCGTGTTCGGCGGCGCGATCGGGTTGATTGCGTGCTACAAGGGATTCCATTGCCGCACCGGCGCCGAAGGCGTGGGCCGGGCGTGTACGGAGTCGTTCGTCGTCAGTTTCATTGTGATTCTGATCACGGACTTCTTCATCGGTACGCTGCTGTCGGGACTCTACCGCAGCTTTTACGGGTTTAAGTCGCTTGTAACGTAGCGAGAGTAGAGCGTGATGGTCGTCGAACCTCCTCAGAACTACGAGCCTGTTGTGCGAATGGTCGACGTCCACAAGAGCTTCGGCGATCTGCGGGTACTCCGCGGCCTGCAGCTCGATCTTCGATCCGGCGAAACGACCGTCATCATCGGAGAATCGGGCTCCGGAAAGAGCGTGATCCTCAAGCACATCGTTCGACTTCTCAAGCCGGATCGCGGAGAAGTCTACTTCCACGATCAGCGTATTGACAGGTTGCCCGAGCGTGAGTTGGCCTCGATACGGCCTCGATTCGGTTTTTTGTTTCAGCTCAGTGCGCTGTTCGACTCCATGACGGTGGGCGACAACGTGGCGTTCCCCATTGTTGAACATACGCGCCGCAAGCGAAGCGAAATCGCCGAGATTGTCGCCCGCAAGCTCGCCATGGTGGGCCTGTCCGGGCTTCAATCGCAATGGCCGGCGGAACTCTCCGGCGGGCAGAAGAAGCGTGTGGCGCTGGCGCGGGCGATTGCGCTCGATCCGGAGATCATTCTGTACGATGAGCCGACGACCGGGCTCGATCCGCCCCGCGCGGACGTGATCAACGAACTGATCATCAAGCTGCAGGAGGAACTCGGCGTTACCAGTGTGGTCGTGACGCACGACATGGCCAGCGCAGGAAAAGTGTCGGACCGGATTCTCATGCTCTATGAAGGAAGGTTCATCTTCGACGGTTCACCAGAGGAGATTACCCGCTGCGAGGATCCGCGCGTTCGCTGCTTCGTGGAGGGTCGCTGCCACGATGAAGACCTCGAGAGCCTCAAGCGTAAGGGATAAGCCATGAAGGAAGGAACACGAAACCTGCTTGTCGGGATGTTCGTCATCGTGTCGCTGGGTGTGCTGGCCGCCTTGATGGTCGCGTTCGGAGAGGCACCGAGTTGGCTTGGCGGGAGCGAGTGGACGCTGCGGATCACCGGCGTCGATCGCCTGAGCGGCGTCGGCGCGGGAAGTCCGGTCAACCTCAACGGCGTGGAGATCGGACGCGTTCAGAGCCTTGCGTTCAGGGACCCCAGCCGACCCGCCCGTGGTGTCGTCATCATTGCCGGCATCAAGAAGACCTACTACGTGCCCACAGGGGCCGTCGCCAGGGTGTACGGCTCCACGCTCGGTTTCGGTTCCGGGCGAGTCGATATCATCGTCGACCCCGGAACGGAAAGCCCACCGCTCGACCAGGAGAACGCCCGCATCCCCGGGGAAATGCACAGCATCGTCGGCGAGTTGATCAGCAAAGACCTGGTTCAGTCGGTCGAGCGGATGATTACGCACATCGGGGACCTGGCGGAGGCGGCGGAGCCCGTCGCTCGGAACCTCGAGACGCTCCTCGAACGAAGGAGCATCGCCGAGGTGGACAGCCCCGGTGCGGCCGACAAGGGAATGACGGCCAATCTCGCGACGGCGGTGGAACGCATCGACGATCTCGCGGCGAATCTGAATCAGGTGCTCGGCGACCGGAACGTGCAGGATGACGTCAAGTTGGCGGTTCGAGACCTCAAAGCCGCCACGGACGACATCCGGCAGACCGCGATGCTCTGGAAGACGGAAACCCAGCGAACCAGCGACAATCTCAACGATGGAATCGTGGCCATTCGGGAGGACCTGGATCGATCCTTTGTGAAGTTGACCACTGTCCTCGACAACCTCGACAGTGCGTCGACGAGTATGGCGTCGCTGCTCCAGGAGATTCGCGACGGCCAGGGAACAGCGGGTCGGCTCGCGCGTGATCCGAGGCTCTATGAATCGGGCGTGCTGACACTGGACCGGCTGGGCGAGTTGATCGCCACGCTTCAGCGCATCATTGGAAAGGCCGAGGAGGACGGCTACATCAAAGTGGGGAAATCGACGCCCGTGGGAACGCTCAAAGCCGACGTCCCGACCGGGAAGCTCGCGGCGAAAGTGCTTTCGAAGTTCGGCGCGGGCAGCGACGGTGAGCCGCTGATCGACTCACCGCCGCCCGCCAACGCAAAACCATAAGCTCGCGCCCGCCGAGCGGTTCCCGACTCAGCGCGATCCAAGAGAGCGGCGGACTACTTGTCGCCCCACTCTTTGAAGAACTTCTTCGATCCTTCGAGGTCGGGCTTGATGCTGGCCTCGCCGGGATGCCAGTTGGCCGGGCAGACCTCGCCGTTCTTCTCGAAGAACTGGAGGGCATCGACCATGCGGATCGCTTCGTCGACGCTCCGCCCGAGCGGAAGATCGTTGATCAACATGTGCCTGACCACGCCCTTCGTGTCGATCAGGAAAAGCCCGCGCAGCGCGATGCCCTTGTCCTCGAGAAGGACGCCGAACGACCAACTGATTTCGTGGGTCTGATCCGCAACCATCGGGTAGGCGATCTTCCCGAGCCCACCCTGATTGCGAGGGACATTCTGCCAGGCGAGGTGCGTAAAGTGACTGTCCACCGATACACCCAAAACAACGGTGTTGCGCTCGGTGAACGCATCGATCTTGTCGCTGAAGGCGACGACCTCGGTCGGGCATACAAAGGTGAAGTCCAACGGCCAGAAAAACAGGATTACGTTCTTGCCGCGGAAGGAGGAAAGGGTCACCTGTTCAAACTTTCCGTTCACAACGCCCATCGCGGTGAAATCGGGTGCCGGCTGGCAGACGCGTGCGCAGTCAAGAGGTTCATGGCATCCATCGTCCGGCGTGTTTTGTGCTGCTGTCATCGTTGTGTCTCTTCTCAAGAAGCTTGGAAACGGCAGTCCGTCGGGCCACGTGACCCTACGGATCGTCCCACCCAATACGTTGAGGCCGGGAGGATCAAGGTGAACCTGGAGCCCCGTCCAAATATCTGCCCCGACCCGGGAGTAGTCTAGGGCGGTCAATGCACCCGTGCAACCGGTCTGCGATACCGCCCGCCCCACGGTAAGTGACCGACGATTCCCAAGCGATTGCCCTCGGCCCTCTCACTCGAGTCCCGCACCGGATGACTACCGACCGGGGCAAGAACCGCCTCGTTGCCGGAGCGCAAGGGACCTGTCGTCGCAGGCCGAATAGTCGCCCCAACCACAGATCCACGACGCGGCCCCGAACGGATGGCTCCCTGGACCGGGTCGCCAGGGCTGCGGATCAACGCTTGCTCGAAAGGGCCAAACCCGCAACAATGCACTCGTCATCGGCGCCGAGAGAGTGAGGCGGGCCCAACCGGCCCGTGGGCGCGACACAATCAACGCTTCTACTCGGCCCGATGCAGAGGGCGGGAAAGCGCAGGCGAAACGTGGCCGCGAAGGTCCGGAATCCACACCCATGAGGCGAAAGCTCGCGGACAACTGGAAACGAATCGAACAGCGCGTTCATGACGCGTGCAGCCGTTTCGATCGAAAACCGTCCGACGTGACGGTCGTCGCCATCACCAAGTACGCGACGCTCGACCTCGTACGCACGTTGGTCGATCTGGGCATCACCGACCTCGGCGAGAACCGGGTCCAGGAATTCACCAAGCGCGCCGCCGCCATCAACGAGTGGCTTCGCCGACGATCCTCCGACGACAGTACGATCCGGCCGCGATGGCACATGGTGGGTCATCTTCAGCGCAACAAGGTCAAGGCCATTCTGCCGTGGGTCGACATGGTCCATTCGGTGGACAGCCTTCGCCTGGCTGAGGAAATCGACGCGCAAGCCGCAAAGCTCGATCGAATCACGCCGGTCCTTCTCCAGGTCAACGTCACCGAACAGACTTCCCAACACGGCGTCGCCGTTGCGGCCATCACGCACCTTGTCGAACAGGTCGCTTCCCTCAATCACGTAGACGTTCGTGGACTGATGGCCATCGGCCCCATCACCGATAACGCTGATCGCATTCGATACGTCTTTGGCCGGGTCCGTGAGCTGTTCGACGAAATCGTCGTCCAGGAACTCTGCGGACCGAATTTCAAAGACCTCTCGCTGGGCATGAGCGGCGACTTTGAACACGCCATCGAAGTCGGCGCAACCTACGTCCGCATCGGTTCGGCCCTGTTCGACGGCATCGAAATCGCCAAGGAATCGCTCTCCGCAGGCTAGAACAATCTCTGCTCTGCTGTCGTGTCCGAATGCAAGTCTCCACGGGGACTTGCCGCCACCCGCCGCTGCAACTGAGCGATGCAGCCTGCAGCGAACGATTCTCGGGGCCCTGTCGCCGCCACACCGACCACCTAACTCGATCCGACGTGGAACCTCAGACGCCTTTCGTGGTACAATACTTTGCGAATGTGAACCACCTGGTTGACGGCGGAAAGGTAGGCAATCCTATGTACTCAGCTCGCTCTTGGGCAGTAACGACAACCGTGTTGACGGTCCTTGTGCTCTTGCCGGCCCCCACAACGCACGGTCAGGACAAAGCGCCGGAGGAGGGGATGTTCGAGGAGCCGGCACCGCCCCGGCACAACCGCGATTGGTATCGCGACGAGGACGGCCACTGGACGCGCCGGTATCCGCGACAATTCGATATGCGGCGCCAGTTCTATCGCGATGGCTACGGGTATCGGTTCGGCATCCCCTCGATCGATCAGGTCCGCGAGGAGGACCTGGATCGAGCCTACCGGCAGGGCGTGGAAGACGGCCGAGCGCTCGAACGGCGCGAGGTGCAGGCGGAACGCGGCATCGGCGCGTATGAACTGGCCATGTCCGATGGACAGGCCGCCTTCGAATCCAGAGCATACGGGCTTGCCGCCCGCCACCTCCTTCTGGCCGCCACCCTGAATCAAGGCGACCCGGCATCCCGGTTGGCGGCGGCGCACGCGCAAACCGCGCTGGGCGAGTACGCCTCCGCCGCACGCCTCGTGCGGCGTGCGTTCGAACTCCAGCCTCGCCTGGTCTACTTGCCGCTCGACATCCGAAACACCTATGCCGATGCGGCGGAGTTCAACGCGCACATTGCGTCGCTTCGCGGCGCCGCCTCGAACGAAAACGAGGACGCCGACTTGAGGTTTCTGCTCGGTTACTATTACTACTATTCAGACAACATGACCGGTGCTGCTTCTGAGTTTTCGCGCGCCGCAAAGCTCGATCCCGCGGATGCGCTCTATCCACAACTGGCTGAGCTGGCGCGGATGTCGGCTCCCCGGTCCAAGGAAGTGTCCCGTCGACAATCGGGCCCGAATCGCCGCGGCGAAAGGTGAGCGAGCCCCCTCATGACGACCCCCGTCCGATCTCCCGATGATTCCACCGGGACGCGTTCTCCACGATCGCGGGGCAGGGTCACGCTCATCTCCGGCTGTATGTTCAGTGGGAAAACGACATCACTTCTGGAACGCCTGGATCGAAAGCCGGGGACGTCTCTTCGAACGTTCAAGCACGTCATCGATCGCCGGTATGCGCCCGATGCCGTCGTGACGCATGGGGGGCTCGCGCAACCCGCCATCCCGGTGGCGAGCCCGGCCGAAGTGCTGGCCCACGTCACCGACGAAACGGAAACCGTAGCGATCGATGAAGCGCATTTCTTTGATTCGACGCTGGTCGGGCTCACCGAAGAACTGGCGACCCGCGGAATGAGTGTCATACTGACATCCCTCGATCGCGACAGTTGGGGACGCCCCTTCCCCGTCGTCGAACAGATTCGCTCGCTCGCCGATGAACCCGTCACCAAGCACGCGACGTGCGCGCGCTGCCGCGCCGTGGCGGATCATACCCAGCGCCTGACACCGATTATCAACGCAGACATGGTCGGCGGACCGGAATGCTACGAACCGCGCTGCCGAAGTTGCTGGTCACCGCCCCCCCAGGCACCGCTCTCCTAGACAAGAAGGTGAACGCGCACTACCACACGACATCGTTTGCGCGGAACACCGGACCGTCCGTACAACACAGCCGGTAAGACCAACCCTCCGCGTCGGTTCCGTCCTGTACGGCGACGACACAGGATTGACACAACCCGGTACCACACGCCATGGCGCGCTCGAGACAGGCGTAGCACTCGATGCCTCGCGCCTCGCAAAACGCCGCGACGAACTGTATCATCCGCTGAGGTCCACAGGTGTAGACCACCACATCATCCGCCGCTATCGGATTGGCCTCGTGATAGGTCTGCATCGCTGCACCGACATGACCCGCATACCCCAGCGTTCCGTCATCGGTGCTCAGCACCACTTTCGCGCCAACCTCCGAAAACTCTCGGCAAGTGTCGGTCGCGCGCCGCGCGTCGCGCAGGGCCTCGACACCCCCCTCGACCGTCAGAGGAAGTAGGTCTGCCGTTCGTGCTCCGCAAAAAGCGATGGCCGCTTGGCCGACCTGCTGCAGCCTCGACGCGAGCCAGAGCATCGGTGGAAGACCGACGCCACCCGCCACGAGCCAGGCCACCGACTTGTCATCGTGGATCGGAAACCCGTTTCCCAAAGGACCCAGCACACTCAGACGGTCACCTGACCGAAGCGTCTCCATCCAGCGCGTCGCCGTGCCCACCACCCGGTAGATCACGTCCACCAACGCCGTTTCATCCTCGCGAGTCACACCCGCGACGCTGAACGCGCGCCGCAGCAACGGCACGGTCAACGCGTCGGGACCAGGATGGCCGGACTCACTGAGATCGCCGTTGGAACAGACACATGCGGTGCGCGGTCCCGAATCCGCACCCAGGTGAACGAATTGCCCTGGTGCTACATCGGGAAACCGCTCGGTGCGAAAGGCCAGACGGTAATGCTCACGACACAGACGCTGATTCGCCACGACCTGGCCCGTCTGGATGATGGTGCTCGCAGTAGCGCTCGTGGCTTATGCCCCCTGAAATCGTGTGACCGGCTGGGACTATCTACAAAAACTTCCGGGATCGGAACATAGCCGCGACCCCGGAAGTTCGCCACGGCAAAAAGCCGCATGCTTGTGTAGGCGACAACGCCCCACCCGACGCGCCGCCATGCCTCCCATACCCTTCTGCCTTCGCACACGCCGTTCTAGTCGACGCCGCCCTCACTGTCAACGAGTTTTCCACCGCATTTCACATGCCGTTGAGAGACGTCAACCTATGTATACACAATAGATTATCGATGCACGACGTCCCGTTTCTTCTTTTAGGAGCGATACTGTTACGGGTCGCTCACCTGTCTTGATTCCGCGACATCGATCGTTCAGATTTCGGTGCGTTGCGACGACCTCGATCCGATCGGCGCGCTAAGTTCCGTAGACAGCAGGGTTTGCGCATCGACACCCGTCAAGGGCGCCTCCGTCTCAACCGCGAGAGGTCGCCGCGTTGTCCACGATAGCCTAAGATGTTCGACGGGATGATGGAGTCACTCGGGTGGCACAAGAGGACCGAAATCTACTGGTTGAGTGGTACGAATTGCTTCGAAAGCAGCTGCCGATCCTCCGCAAGTATGGGAAAGAGTGGTTCGAGGCTGTTCGCGAAGAGCCGGTCCTCCTCTGGGAGACCCCGGCCGTCCGCTACTCCGTCTACGGATTTGGCGCCATCATCGTACTTTGGGGTGCGAGCACCGCCGCCAGCATGCTAGTCCCGCCGCCGCCAAAAAGTGCCGGCCCCATCGCGACGACGGCGGATTTTCACGTAGTCTGCACGGGAACGAACTGCACGCACCATTTTGTCCTTCACCGTGAATTCGGATTTCGCGGCTTTCCGGCCGCCTGCACCCGTTGCGGGCGAGACACCGCATTACAGGCGCGGCGATGCAACTCCGACACGTGCCTGGGTCGCTGGGTCGCGCCTCGGCGAGACGCCGACCGATCCTCGTGTCCTCGCTGCAATCACAGGTTCGAATAGATGGACGGCTCACAGAGTATCACGCTTCTCTACGTGGCCGCAGCATGGATTGGGTTGGCCCACACGCTGCTGGGCCCGGACCACTATCTCCCGTTCCTGGCGATGTCGCGTGCCGGAGGGTGGACGCTACGCAAAACACTTCTGGTCACGCTGGCCTGCGGCATCGGCCATGTCCTGGGCTCCATCGTTCTTGGGACCATAGGTATTGTCGTCGGCGTCGCCGTGTTCAAGCTGGAGACGATTGAAGACATACGTGGCGACGTCGCCGGATGGCTTCTGCTGGCATTTGGGGCACTGTATTTCGCCTGGGGCGTTCGCCGCGCGATCCGAAACAGGCCACATACACACGCCCACGCACACGGCGACGGCACGGTTCACGCACACCGACATATGCACCGGGGAGGGCACCTGCATGTGCACCAGCAAGCACCTGCCCCGAGGAATTCCGAGACGAGCTGCGAGTGTTTTCCGGCCGTTCGCACGAGCGATACCGTGATCCGACCGAAGACCGAATCATCAGGTGCCATGACGCCTTGGGTGCTCTTCACCATCTTCGTGTTCGGACCGTGCGAACCCTTGATTCCCGTCCTGATGTACCCGGCGGCGAAGGGCCAATGGTGGGATGTCGCGCTCGTGGCGGTGGTCTTTGGTATCACGACGTTGGCCACCATGGTCACCGTCGTTGCATTGGCGTGCGTCGCGATCGGTTCGCTGAACCTCGGGCAACTCGAACGCTACGGTCACGCGCTCGCTGGATTCGTGATCCTGTTGTGTGGCGCTGCCGTCCAGGTGGGGCTTTGAGCGCATCTGGCGATCGCGCCATCCGCAGACCCCAGGCCGGCTACTTTCCCTCGTCGGAGGGTCCGTCCGTGATGATCCGCTGAACCGCACTCTTGAGGAAGGTCATCTTCGTGTTGGTCGACTCGTCGACTTTCAGTACGACTTCGTTGTCCTTGACGGAAATGACCGTACCGATGACGCCCCCGACCGTCTGAACGCGATGGTTCTTGGTCATCTTGGCGTACATCTCGGTGCGCTCGCGCTCCTGGCGCTTCCGCTGACTTCGCGAACTCAGCAGCATAAAGACGATCATCGCTGCCATCAGCGGTAGGAACATCAACATCGGATTGCCCTGCGACGTCGGCGGCGTACCTTGCGTTTGGGCGATCGTGGCCACGAGTGGATTCATCAACGTCCCTTTAATCTCTGGTTTTCAAATGCCCGCGAGACCCTCAAGCCCCCGGGTCCGATTCGGCGACCTGACCGGCGATCGGAAACTCCTCGGTGATTCTCGCCAAGTTGCCCTCCGGGATCAACTCACGAATCCTCGCCATGAACCTCTGATAGAATCGAAGGTTATGGATGGACGTCAGCGTCGGACCGAGCATCTCGCCTGCGTTGAACAGATGCCGGATATACGCCCGCGAAAAACGCCCACAGGCCTCGCAATCGCACTCCCGCTCAAACGGCTCCGGATCCAAGCGATGTTGTTCATTGCGCATCTTCAGCGGCCCGGTGGCGGTGAAAGCCTGGCTGTTGCGGCCGTTCCGCGTCGGCATTACGCAGTCAAACAGGTCGATCCCGGCCTGGACCGCTGCCAGAATGTCCGCAGGGGTCCCGACGCCCATCAGGTATCGAGGGCGATCGTTCGGGAGAAACGACGTCGTCGGCCTCAGGGTGGCCACCATCTGCTCATGGGATTCCCCAACCGAAAGACCCCCGACAGCATAACCCTCGAACCCGATTTCCCTCAGCGCGATGGCACACCGCTCGCGCTCCCGCAGATCTAGACCGCCCTGCACAATGCCGAACAACGCCTGATCCTCGCGTCGATGATGCGCCTTGCACTTCCCGGCCCAGCGAATCGTCCGATCAACCGCCGTCCGGATGGTCTCGGGGCTGGCCGGAAGCGCCGGACACTCGTCAAAGGCCATGATGACATCGGCACCGAGCTTGTTCTGCACGTCGGTCGCGGTCTTGGGGTCCAGTCGCATTGGCGCCCCGTCGACGTGCGATCGAAACTCGACACCGTCGTCCGTCACTCTGTTGATTCCCCCCAGTGAGAAAACCTGGAATCCACCGCTGTCGGTCAGAATGGGTCCGTCCCACCCCATGAAACGGTGCAATCCACCCAAATCAGCAACCACGTCCGCCGTCGGGCGAAGCTGGAGATGATAGGTGTTGGCCAGGATCATCTGCGCCCCGGTGTCGGCGAGCTGCAAAGGCGTCACGCCCTTGACCGATCCGGCCGTGCCGACCGGCATGAACCCAGGCGTCTCGACAACGCCGTGAGGCGTCGTCAGCGCGCCCCGACGGGCGGAACCGTCGCGATTTGTCACACGGTATGGAAACATGCGGTGATTCTAAGGAGAGGTCCTCTCTCCACAAGCACCTAGACTCGCTACCAAGACGAAAGCCAAGATCCGCAGGTCATTTCGAACCGTGCTCCGGGTCCACAATAGGTCCTTTTCGGCGACGGCAGGCGGGCAAGGGCCAGCACATCTCGAGGCGGTCCGTTCCGAACGTGCGCCGGACGTTCCGCTTGCAGATTCTGCTTAAGTACTTTAAGGAAACATACGGCCTCGTACCGAAACAAGACGCATAGGACGATTTCTCGCGGCCGACAGGCGACAAAGGTCGTGTCCTGCGCAGCGGTCGGGAGTCCGCTGCGTGGTGGAAACCCCTTTACCCCGGCGCCACGTGATGGCCGACGCGACTCTGCTGGATGACACGAGAGATCGAGACGCCAAGGACCTGACGATCGTCGGGCTGTCTGTAGCCCCGGCGAAGAGTGGTTGGAACCACCCACAATGACGAGATACACGCAATCGGAGATTTCAGAATGGAAGCAAACCAGTCGACCGGAAACGCACTGTTGGCGGCGGCATTGCTCTGCAGCTTTGTCGTTCTTCTCGGTGGATGCCCCACCACGCCACCCACGTCTGGAGGATGTACAGCGGACACCGATTGTGACGACAGCAACGCCTGTACAGCGGACACGTGCGATACAGCGGCGGGCACCTGCGCGCATACCGCAACTGACACGCCCGTGACCGTCACCGCCGGTGTCGACGGCGATGCAACTCCAAATGCCACGCTAACGGCATCAGCGGAAGTGACGATTTGCGATGGTTCGACGGTACAGAGCTACGCATGGACACAGGCCAACAGTGTGGCCGTCGCCATCGCCGGAGCGGACACGGCATCCGCCACCCTGACACTTCCCGACGTCGCGGCCTATAAGGGCGAGTTGGTCACGGTACTGGCGGAGTCGCCAATCACTGCCGATCAGTTGCCGGAGAACGTACCGCTTCCGGAGGGCGAGTTCCCGGGCGGATTGCAGAACCGCTTCCAGGTCGTGGGAATCAACCCCTTCTCGCTGGAGGAAGCCGGACTGGTCACGCTGTCGGTCGAAGTCGCCACGACATCAGGAACCTACTCGGACGAGGTCGAGGTTCACGCGTCACTCCCGTGGGCCGTCGCGGCAGGGATTCGAAATGTCCCGCTCGGCGTTCCCGTTCTCCTGCACGGAAAGACGCAAGATACGTACGACTGGTCGCTGACGGGACCGGCCGGCGCGACAGCCTCCCTCACGGATGCGGCGACACAGAGCCCCTATTTCACGCCCGATGTCTCCGGCGCCTACTCGATCACCGTCACCGACTTCACGGCCGACCCACCGGCCGACGTCACGATCGACCTGTTCGCCGGTACGTGGACAGGTGTGGTGACGGGGCAGGATGTCGACGGCCGCCCTCAGGCAGACAACTGCACCGGCTGCCACAACGGCTCGATCGCGGCCGACACGTTCACCCCGTGGGCGCAGACCGGACACGCCGAGATCTTTACGACCAACCTCGACACATCGACCCACTACAGCACCGCTTGCCTGAGCTGCCACTCCGTCGGTTACGATCCGAGTGCCGACAACGGCGGATTTGACGACGCCGACGATTTCGCGGCCTTCCTCGACGAATTCACGGCGGACGGTTCACACTTCGATCCGGATGAAAACAACTGGGCCAACATGCTCGCCAACGAGCCTGTCTCGGCCCAGCTCGCCAACATCCAGTGCGAGAACTGCCATGGACCTCAAGGCGGGGGCGCGCACATGAGCGGCGACAGTCGGATCGATTTGAGTTCCGCCGTCTGCGCCACTTGCCATGGTGAACCGCTTCGTCACGCACGGTTCCAGCAATGGCAGCTCAGCGCACATGCCAACTATGAACTGGCGATCGACGAGGCAGACAGCGGAAGCTGTTCGCGTTGTCACACCGCCAACGGATTCCTGGCGTGGCTTCCGATTCTCCTGGACGACGACCCGGAGACTGATCCAACCGCTGATGTCGAAGTCACCTGGACGGCTGATGCAGCACATCCGCAGACCTGTGTGACCTGCCACGACCCCCACGCCATCGGCAGCACTACCGGCATCGACACGAACGCCACGGTGCGCATCAGCGGCGACACGCCCGAGCTCATCGCCGGCTTTACAGCCACAGGCGTCGGACGTGGTGCCATCTGTATGACATGCCACAACTCACGCCGTGGACTTCGCAATGACGACACGTTTTCCGACACACTCGCATCGGGCGACGCATCTCGGGCGCCGCACGGATCATCGCAGACCGACGTCCTGATGGGAGAGAACGCCTACTTCGTCACCGTCGGCACGCCCGGTGCTCACGCCGCCGTCGAGGACGCGTGCGTCAACTGCCACATGGAGCAGACGCCGCCTCCCGATTTGCTCGCGTACAACCTCGGCGGAACCAACCACACATTCTTCGCGCGTGCGGACATTTGTGCGACTTGCCACGGAGACTCGATCACGGCCGACATGACCCAAGGCTCTTTCGGCACGAAGTCGGAGGAACTCAAAGGCCTCATCGAAGGCGCCCTGCTCAATCTGATCGCAGAGCAGATCGACAGCGGGAGCACGGTCGATCTCAACGGCGAAGCCGTCATCGCCAGTACCGATGAGATCGCCTTTCTCGACTTTGGCGAATACCACGGCCGCCAGGCGGTGACCGTTAACTTCGCCGACGGAACGGTCGTCGGGCCAGTCGCGGTCAACAGCGTCAATGTTCTAGACGGCGACGGCGCCGAGCTCGGCGAACTGTACGACTTCGCATCCGACGAGATGATCAAGGCCGGATGGAACTACAACCTCGGGCAGAACGACCGGAGCATGGGTGTTCACAATCCGTCGTTCGTAACGGCGTTCCTGGACGCAGCCATCGCCGCCTTACAGTAAGTCTACTGCCTCTTGGCGGCGGGACTTCGTCGCAAGCATACAGACGGGCAGGTGCGAACCGTAACGTACCTGCCCGTTTCCTATTGGCACATGTCTTACAGAGCGATCATCGCGGGCCTACAACGCTCACTCCGTAGTCGCGTCGTCCTTCACCGAGCCGACCGAAACCTCCGGCGTCGCTGAGCCCAATACATGACCCTTCGGTGCTTCCTTCTCGGCGGCGAGAGGCACCATGCCCGGCTGTTCCGCCGCCTCCTCCTCTTCCTCATACAGCTTGCGGTGAACGTACGCCTTGAGTTTAGGCCCCGCGGGGTGTTCGTGCGTGTACATATCCCGCGGCATCTTCCCGGAGAGCCATGCCGGGTTCATCGGGTACACTTCCGGGCTGATCACGGTGGAATACCCGTGCCAGATCAGGATCGCGAGTGTGGCCAGCCACGCCTCGAAGTAGTGAATGACGAGCATCACGTCCAGGAACCCTTTCGGGATCGCCCAACGCTCTACGAACCAGTCGTCAAACGCCAGCAGAACGCCGGTGAACGTCATGATGACACTTCCCCACACCAGTGCCCAATACTCGATCTTCTCCATGTAACTGAAGCGTCGAAAGGCAGGCTTGTGTTTCTGCACGCCCAGAACATAGAGCACCTGCTGCTTGATGTGTGCACAGTCGGACAGGCTGGGGACGATGTCCCGGAACAATCGCCGACCACGCTTCGTGCAGAGGTAACCCATGTGCCACACGCTGCACACAACGAAAACAATCGCCGCAACGCGGTGGACCAGACCGCGAATGAGAAACCCCTCGCCCCCGCCCCAACCGAAGAGAAGCTGCACCCACCACGCCTCGGAGAACCGTAGCGAAAAGCCGGAGATGACCAACACGACGAACGAGATGGCCAGGATCCAGTGCTGAAGCGTCTCGTTCACGGAGAGCCTCAGCACAAACGGCTTGGTCCCCATGTTCCTGACCTGGCGAAGCCAGTCGGCCAGGCAGTACAGGAGCATCGCACTGATCGTCACACCGATCAGCCAATAATACAGAACCGTAAAGAAATGCGGCCAACCGGTCGTCACTTCCGAAACAGCCTCGTGAATGCAGGTCTGCGCCAACTCCGAAGAGATGCCCGGGTGACATTCCCCGCACGTCGCCCGGAGGTTTTCGGCATGGATCGAAGAGGTCGGATCCGTGGCTGGAAGGATTCGGTGGGACCCGTGGCACGAAGCGCACGTCGCCACGGTCACGCCACCCGCTTTGCTCTTGAGCCCGTGGTAACTATCGATATACGACACGTGCCTCCCGGTCGTGCGGCCGAACTTCTCATTGAGAACCGGCGACTCGTGGCACGGCGCACAGGTTTCCTCAGCCACACGGGCGGCGCTGACGGGCGAGAGCGGGTTGTCCGACGAGATGATTCCGTGCTCACCGTGGCAGTGCGTACACACCGGAGATTCGAGTGAACCTCGCTTGACCATCTGGCCGTGAATGCCGTCCCAGAAGTCTTTGGTGACGTTGGCGTGACACTGCCCACACGTGTCGGGAATGTTGAAATGATAGATCGTCGAGTCCGGATCGGCTGGGCTGAGGATCCGGTGCGCCGTCCGCTTCCCATCGGCCGCCTCGGCGTTGTGACAATCGTTGCACGTGGCCGATACATAGAGCCCCTTGCGGGTCGACGTTCCGTGGACACTCGTTTCGTACAACCGTATGGGCTTGTCGCGAAGAATGTCGTGCTTCTTGACCAGATCCACATCGGTGTGACAGGCGCGGCAGGTCCCTGGGAGGTTGATCTGATGGACGTGCGACTGACGATCGGTCGACGGGAGAATCTCGTGCGTACCGTGGCAACTCCAACATTTCGGCAGATCGGGGTCCTTACCGACCTCGAGTCGACCGTGCTTCTGATACACCTCGGATTCATCCTCGTGACAGTCGGCACAGTCAACGACGTCGATCGCCGTACCGTGCGGCTTCGGGGAGTCGACGATCAGGTCGTCCATGGATATCGAAGCGTGACAGTCCGTGCAGTCGAGGCTCGCGTGACTGGAACCGGCCAGAAGCGGGTACGGCGATCCCGGGATGCGAGCATCGGCGGCGCCATTATGACAATCCGAACAACCCTTGGGAGGATCAGACGCGCTCAAAGGCTCGCCGGGAACAGGCGCAGCCGTCGCGGCTGAAGATTCCGCCGGCGCCGGTTCACGCCCGTCTTGAGCCGCCGCACCGCTCAAGAGCAGCGAAGAAACGAAAAACGCTGAGGGGAACACCATCTGCAACGGACGACAGAGGCACACTCGTGCAATCATGGGAGAGTCCTTTTGATGTCTGCCTGGTCGAGCTGGTCGAGCTGCAGCTCGCCCGTCTACGGCTGGACATGGGCTTTGGGAAACAGTGCGCTGAAGACGGAACAGGTAGAGCACGCACGTGCAGCCTCCCGAAGGAACACCGGCATGCTACGTCGAGCACGGCATGCCGGAACCAGCCAGCCACCGCTCTCCACTCTCCGCACGGAAGACAAACTCAGCAATTCAGATACCAAGACTGAGGGTCACGGCATGGCATTTTGTGCGCACGTTGCACCGTAATCGAGGGGCGGCATCTTCGGCGCGAACACTTCCTACCGATAGGAAAAGAGCATCGCGTACACAATCAGACCAACCAGCGTAAACCCGACGGTTAACGCGACATACCCCAGGCACTTGATCACTCGGACGAACGTTGGAGACGGTGGATCGACAAGGTTCCTCTCCAATTCACCCCGAGCGACCAGATCTTCGTACAGCTTCGGCTTGTCGTGCTTCAGTTCCGCCAGCGACATACGTCCGGTAAACACGACCGTATCCATCGGGAACTTCTCCGGACGGAAGTGGGTGTTGAAGAAGTGAATCGTAAAGATGAACCCGGTGGCCAGCAGCGCCTCGTCGCTGTGGACGATCGTGGCGACGTTGATCCACCAGCCCGCCACAAAGCGCGTGAAGAACTCGGGAAACCATAGGCAAAGCCCCGTGCTCCCGATGATCGTTACGCCCCAGAACACGGCGAAGTAGTCGAACTTCTCCCAGTAGGTCCACCGTCCGTACCGTGGCCTGGGTCCACGGCCCACGAACCACTTCACGGTCGCGACGAAGTCCTTGGCATCGGACCAGCGCGGCAAGATCGAGTCAGGACCGAAGAAGAACTCGAAAAGAGTCTTCTCGGTTCTGCGAATCTGGCGGACCACATCCCACAAGTGTAGCGCCATATAACCGAACGTAACAATCGCACAGACGCGGTGGATCCAGCCCGCACCGTCCATGCCGCCGAACAGCACGAAAAGAACCTGCGCCCAATCCGTGTAGGCGAACTTGAGCATCATCCCGGTGATCGCGAGCCCGAAGAAGCTGATGATCACCGTCACGTGGAGCTTCCGATAGAAACGCGAAAACCGCGAAAACTGCTTGTCCGTCGGGAGCGTCCCGTTCAGCGTGGAATCGTGCTCCTTGCGGAGCTTCCACGAACGCGGTAGCCACGCCAGCGTGTGCAAACCGAAGAACGCAAACGTGCCCACGAGCAAGCCCGTCATCCCATAGAAGGCCCACCACAACTCCGGGTACTTGTCCTGATCGTGGTGCGTCGCATGCGTTAGATACCCCGCAAAGCGTCGATGGGATCCGGGGTGACACTTCCGACACGTCTCGACGATGTTATTGCGGCTCAACGTCGACAGGGGATCCGACGTGAACCGTATGTCGTGCGCGCTATGGCAGTCATAACACTTCGCGCGCGTGGTGTCGCCCAGCGACGACGCCTTGCCGTGATACGTGTCGAAATAGCGATCCGTAACCTCCTCGTGGCAGTGACCGCATTGCTGCATAATCCCCAGTTTGAATTCCTGCACGTCCGTGCGCGCGACCGTGTGCGCAGAGTGGCAGTCGTTGCAGTGTGGCAGCTCCGGCATCCCGCGAACGCGCCGCGCCTCGTAGTCCGGGTTGCCCGATTCCGAGTGTACGCTCGTTTGATACTGCTCGTAGATCCCGTCATGACACTGACCACAAGTGGCCGCGATGTGCCTCTTACTGATGGTCGAATCCGGATCACTGCGCGGGAGCTCTCTGTGGGCCGAGTGACAATCCGTACAGGTGGCCGTCACAGTCAATCCACTCTCGAGCAGACCTTTTCCGTGAATGCTCATCCTATAATGTTCGACGATCTTCTCCTCGTCACCAAAATACCGGATCGCGGCCTTCGCACCTTCCCGGTGACATTGCGCGCACAACGCAGGAACGTTTCGACTGAACGTGGGCGATTCTCGCACCAACACCGTCAGTAGCTCCGACGCGTCGTCCGCCACCTTGTGCTCGAGGATTCCGTGCGAACCGTGACAATCCGTGCAATAAGGCGCGTTGGTGTCACCGGCGCGGTGCAGCAATCCGTGGCGACCGCTGCCATAATCCGACGTCTCCGCCTCGTGGCACAGCGAGCAATCGACCTTCTCCGTGATCGACCGGCAGGAGCGTTCCCGATCCGACGGCGTCGCCCCTGCGTGGCACTGCGCGCACGCCACACCGTTTCGCCCGTGAATGGATCGCGCGTGCTCCTTCGCGCTGACGTACAATGATCGACCGTCTTCCGTCGTGAGCAGCGCCGTGTCGCCGTGACAGCGAAGGCAGTCCGCGTTGCTCATGTTCGTGTCGTAGAACACCTTGCGCGCTTCGTGCGGCGAATGACACTCGACGCAGATCGGGACGATACCCTCTTGTTCCCATAACTCGCCGGCGATCACCTTCCGATGCACTTCCTCGATGTAGCCGTGACACTTCATGCAAGTCGCATCGATGTTGTTCTTGTGGATCGTCGATCGACTGTCCGTGTGCGGAAGAACGTTGTGCCCCGTATGACAACTCGTACAGACCGCCGTCACCACTAGACCCTGCTTGAACAAACCCTCGCCGTGAATGCTCTGGCGATACCGCTGAAGGATCTGCGCTTGAGGGATGTCATGCGTGCGCTGGACCTCGGCCCCTTCCGCGTGACATTGCGCACACATCTGCGGAATATTGAACGGCGATGTCGCCGAATCCGGCCGATTCAACTGAACCACATAGTGATGCCCGTGACAGTCCTGGCAAAGAGGAGCATCCCTCTCGCCGCGTTCTGCCAGTTGACCGTGCGTGCTCAGCCAATAGGCGGCAATCGGACCATCGTCATCTTCGTGACACTCGCCGCAGGCGACCCGATCCAATCCTGAGGCGTGCGGGTATTCGTCGACCCCGTCCAGATCCACGTGGCAATCGATGCAGCCGAGATCCGCATGAACGCTCTGAGCGTACTGTTCGGCGTCAACATAAAGCGACACGCTACGTCCGTCCCGCTCGATCTTGAGCCCCACCGTGGCGTGACATTGCTGGCAGTCCTCGTTCTCCTGCGCGTTCACAGACTCGCTCGCGAGGAGCGACGAAAACACCAATCCGCAACAGAACGCACGATATCTACGCATGGAGACCGACTCCGTAACCGTCGCTTGCCGCACCGGTTCTACTCCCCAGGCCGCACTCCGAGCCGCCATCTACCGGGCACATAGCAATTACGATACCGCGCGTTTAGTTTCTGAATGTTCTCAATAAAGAGAGTCGGTGTGGTTCGATCGGCCCAACCTCCCGTCGAAGAGAGCTACCGGCACAAACGAGAAAAGAGAAGCGTTCTGCGTTGCGTCTATAAGTCGTCTGTCGGTTGGGGGTCCATCCGCAGTGTACGTGACAAAAGCCCGCTCGAGGCGAACTGCAGTCGTCCGCCGACGCCCCTGAAGTATGGCGCGGGAAGCGACCTCCCCAGTGCCATCGGACCGGTCGCCGTCGCCCCTACCGGGCAGAGGTAGCCGCCTCCGACACCGCCCCCGGTTTCGCGTCCCCCTTGCCGTTGGACGAATACGGCGCCGCCAGGCGTTCGTAGGCCTTCCATCGCTCCGTCACTTCCGCCTGCGCCTCCGACGCAAGCGTCGCTGCATGCTCCGGCTGAGACTTCATGAGGATCTTGAAACGGTTCTCCGACTCAAGGTAGGTCTTGATGGGCAGCTTCGGCGCCCGAGAGTCCAGTTGCAGCGGATTCGCACCGGTCTGGGCACGACGGGGGTCATAGCGATAGAGCAGCCAGTGACCACTGTCGACAGCCACCTTCTGTTGGCTCAAACCCGCCCTCATATCGATACCGTGCGCGATGCAATGGGAATAGGCGATGACGATCGAAGGCCCATCATAGCTCTCCGCTTCGACAATCGCCTTGACCGTCTGATTGTCGCTCGCGCCCATCGCGATCTGCGCGACGTAGACGTTCCGGTAGCTCATCGCCAGAAGCCCCAGATCCTTCTTGCCTGCGGGCTTTCCGCCCGACGCGAACTTCGCCACCGCCCCGCGCGGCGTGGCCTTGGACATCTGCCCGCCGGTGTTGGAGTAGACCTCGGTATCGAGCACGAGCAGATTGACATTGGCACCCGAAGCCAGCACATGATCGAGCCCGCCGTATCCGATGTCATACGCCCAGCCGTCTCCGCCCATGATCCAGACGCTTCGCCGCAGGAGCGAGTCCGCCACACTGTGAAGATTGAAACTCTCCGGCGTGTCGATCTTCTCGAGCTTCGCCTTCAGCTCCGCCACGCACTTCCGCTGTACAAGGATACCGGCTTCGTTCGACTCGTCCGCCTGGAGAATCGCCCCAGCGAGATCAGGACCGATCCGGTCCGCCATCTTCTGCAACAACTCGATCGCAAACGCCCGCTGTTTGTCGATCGCGAGTCGGAACCCCATCCCGAACTCCGCGTTGTCCTCGAACAGCGAGTTCGACCAGGTCGGACCGCGCCCGTCTCGGTTCGTCGCCCAAGGCGTCGTCGGAAGATTCCCGCCGTAAATCGATGAACACCCGGTCGCGTTCGCGATCACCGCACGGTCGCCATACAACTGGCTGACCAGCTTGACGTACGGCGTCTCGCCGCACGCCGCACAGGCGCCCGAGTACTCGAAGAGCGGCAACAAAAACTGTGAGCCCTTGACCGTATCCACCTTGAGCTTTGTGCGATCGAACTCCGGTAGTCCGAGGAAGAACCGGTAGTTCTCGCGCTCCTTGTCGCGAAGGGGCGGTTGCGGTTCCATATTGATGGCCTTACGGCTCGTGTCGGACTTGTTCTTGGCCGGACACACCTCCACGCAAAGGTTACACCCGGTGCAATCCTCCGGCGCCACCTGAATCGTGAACTGAAGCCCCTTGTACTCCCCACCGCGGGCCTCGCACGACTGGAACGACGACGGCGCGCCGCCCAAGCTGTCCGACTCGTAGACGTTCGCCCGAATCGCGGCGTGCGGGCAGACCAATACACACTTGTTGCACTGGATGCACACAGGCGGATCCCACACGGGAATCTCGAGTGCGATGTTCCGCTTCTCCCATTGCGCCGTGTGCGTCGGGAACGTACCATCCGCCGGAAGAGCGCTGACCGGCAGGTCATCGCCTGCCCCGCGAATCATCGTGGCCGTAACCTCGCGGACGAACGCCGGCGCCTCTTCCGACACCACCGGGGGTCGATTCCGCTCGGTGCTCACCCGATCCGGCACGGGAACCTCGTGC
>JAJDDV010000126.1 GCA_029260135.1 Phycisphaerae bacterium
CTAGCACCTCAAGCTAGCGCGTCTGCCAATTCCGCCACCCGGGCTGCGGGGCGAATGAATCTAGCAGATGCCTCACCCGCGTCAAGCGCCGCCTTCGCCCGGGACCGGCAATGCCCCAGACGGCGCGGCCCCCAGCGGCGCGCCCTCACGCGCCTCCTGCGAGGTCTGAAGGTCATCGATCTTGTCGAGCTGACGCTGAAGCTGCCGCGTCCGAACTCCGCAAAGCTGCTCATACTCGTCCATCGCCGACTTGAGTCGCTTGCCCATCGCGTCCATCGATTCGGCGTACTTCATCCACTGCTTCCGAAATCCAGCCAGCAGTTCAAGAATCTGCTTCGCACCCTGCTCCAGATGAAAATTCTCGACCGATTGCCGAATCACCGCGAGGATCGCATAGAGCGTCATCGGCGAACAAAGCACGACGCGACTGCGCATCGCCTCATCGAGCAGCGAGTTGTCCTGCTCGTGAATGAAACCATACACCTGCTCATTCGGAATGAACACCAGCACATAGTCGACCGTCCCCGACGCCGGATCAATGTACTCCCGCGTCGTAACCTCCTTCACGCGCATCCGTACATCACGAAGAAACTGCACCGTACACGCCCGTCGCGCCGCATCATCCGCCGCGTCGAGCATCTTCAAGTAGTTGACCAGCGGAAATTTGACATCCATGTGTACCAGGCGGTCGCCCGGCAACGTAAACGTAAAGTCTGGACGGCTCCCCTCGCCGAGCACGACCTGCTTGCGATAGTTCACACCCTCCATGAAACCCGCCAAACGCAACACGTCCTCCGCCATCCGCTCGCCCCATTGACCCCGCCGCTGAGGATTCGCCAACGCCTCTCGAAGCTGAGCCGTCGTCTCGTGCAGACGATGCGTCTCTTGCGTCGCCTTGACGAGGTGTCCGCGCAGATCACCATGCGCCTCCGACCGCTGCTTCTCCACCGTCCCGATCATCGTGTTCAGATCGCCGAGCTTCTTGCCCATCTCCTCGAGACGCGCATCAATCAGCTTCTTCTTCTCATCAAGTGTCTGCTCGCCCTGCTGGCTCTGTTGTTCAAGCCGGCTCTTCGCGAGCTTCAAGAAATCATCCGTATTGCTCGAAAGGGCTTCGCGAGATAACGCCGAAAACGCCGTCTTCAGTTGCTCGATCGACGCCGCCACCTCCTCAGACTTCGCCTGCTGCGCCTGATCCAGAATGCGCTGGGCGAGCGCCTCCTCGTGAGGCCGTCTGAGTTTGAGGAAGATCACGCAGACAGTCACCCCGATCGCCAGACCAATCACGATGTACAGCGCTTCACTCAAGACCACACTCCCGATCGATGAAAATCGACGACCGCTCACCTCCGAAGGCATGGTAGAGAGCCCGACCGGCCGCCGCAAACCAACACCCATCGCCGCTGCGCCCAACGTGTCTGCCCACCGTTCCCGTTGCCTTTCCGCATCATGCCCTCCAAACCGTTCCGCCCGCGATTGGCGAGACCCTGCAGTAGCATGGGCGATCACCCCACAAACGCCGCTCCTATCGGATCAAGCGAGCATTCCCCTCAACGGCACGGATCCTGTCACCCTGCCCGTGGGGAAGGAGTACGCTTCGTGAAGAGGGGTGGAAAGATGACAATGCAGAGCCAAGTCCGCCGAGTGGCGCTCGCTCTGCTCTTGATTTCCTCGGCCGGCTGGGGTGGCTGCGCGGTCTCGGATCGTGCGGCGCTGGCTCGTGGAAATCAATCCCAAAACATTATTTTCAACCCCGAATGGACAGGAATCCCGCCCGATTCGATCGGTCGATCCGCCTGGCCTTCCACGCTATCAACGACTCAGCCCTCCGAGGAAACGCTCTACCGCGAGACAATCATCGATCGCCAAGGTGGGCAGGGAGCGCGCTCCGACTACCGGATTCGCCATTTTAACTCGGTCAGAACCGGACGATCACGCCGCTGAAACCTCTCCCGCGCGCGAATTCCGAAAGGTGTAGAAAGAGAGGCTTGCTTGCCACAAGTCCTTGCGATAACATGACTTAGGTCATTCATATAGATTTCTACACAACGGCGAATCAAGATGGCAACCGTCACGAAGAAGGACCTCATCGACCGAATCGCGGACAAGGAATCCTGCCGCCGCGTTTTGGTTAAGCGCGTAATTCAGGGCTTCCTGGACGCCGTCATCGATGAACTCTGCGACGGAAACAGGCTCGAGTTTCGCGACTTCGGGGTCTTCGAGAGCAAAATTCGCGCCGCCCGGCAGGCCCAGAATCCAAAGACCATGGACAAACTCCAAGTGCCATCCAAACGAACCGTCAAGTTCAAGGTTGGACGTGTCATGCGACTACGCCTCGACGATGCGCCGACCGCCATCGACGAAGCCACAGGCCTCGCCGTTTCAACGCCCGGACCCTGGGCCAAGAAGAAACCCGCCGACAACAACACACAGACACCGGTGTGACCGCCCGACGGCGCCTCGCAGCCCAAGCCGGTTCCGCGGAGCCAATGACCGGCACCGGTCCCCATGTGGTAGACAAACAAAGCCCTTGATCCTACCCTTTCTCCGCCGCGATCCTTGTTCCCTTGGCCGTGAGAAATGCTCGTAGATCTGCTACTCGATGCCGCCGCCCGCTGCCCCAAAAAGATCGCCGTCGATGACGGCCTCCAACCCCTCGCCTACAAACGCCTCGCGCTGCTCAGCGCAGTGCTGCGCGATGTCGTGAATCGCGAAACGAAATGCCAACACGTTGGCATCATGCTACCCGCCTCGGCCATGTTCCCCGCATCGCTCTTCGGAGTGCTGTGGGCCGGAAAGGTCGCCGTTCCCCTGAACTTCCTCCTCGCACCCGACGAACTCTCACGCGTCGTCGCCGACGCAGACATCGACATCGTTCTCACCGTCAAGCACTTTCAGACGCTCGCCGATCAGCTCCCCATGCGCCCCCTCTACCTCGAAGACCTCGCCCTCAAGCGAAAGGCCCTCACCGCCATGCTCCGGCGCACCCCGCCCGCGCCGACCGTCCGACCCGATGCGACGGCCGTCATCCTCTACACCTCCGGAACCACCGCCGAGCCCAAAGGCGTCGAGCTGACCCACAACAACCTCCACAGCAACGCGTCAGATGCCATTCACTCTCTCGGAATCGACCCAGACCAGAAACTGCTCAACATCCTCCCTCCGTTTCACGTTTTCGGCCTGACAGGAAACGTCCTCGTGCCTACCATGCTCGCCGCAACCACCTACGCCATTCCACGATTCAACCCGCTCGCGCTTCTCAAGACCGTCGCCCAAAAGCGCATCTCGCTGATCATGGCCATCCCCAGCATGTACGCCGCGCTACTAAAAACGAAATCCGCCAAGCCGGAAGCGTTCAGCTCGGTCTTCTTGGCCGTCAGCGGCGGCGAACCGCTCCCCGAAAGCGTACGAATCGGATTCGAGCAACGCTTCGGCGTTACACTCAGGCAAGGCTACGGACTGACCGAAACCTCACCCGTTGTCACCGCCTGCTCCGTCGAAGCGCACATAGTGGGCACGGTCGGTCAGCCCATTCGAAACGCCAAAGTGCGCATCGTCGATCCGCAAGGTGCAGACCTGCCCCAAGGAAGCGACGGTGAAATCCTCGTCGCCGGACCCGGCGTGATGAAAGGCTACTACAAAAAGCCCGACGAAACTCGAAGTGTCATCGACGACGACGGCTGGTTCCACACCGGCGACATCGGCCGACTCGACGAGAAAGGCTATCTCGCCATCACCGGGCGAGCCAAGGAGATGCTCATCATCGGCGGCGAAAACGTCTTCCCCCGCGAGATCGAAGCCGCACTCGAAACGTACGAAGGGGTCCTGCAGGTCGCCGTCATCGGCATTCCCGACGACTTACGAGGCGAGCTGCCCGCCGCATTCGTCATGCCCCAAGAAGCAGCCCGGCTCACCGAACAAGCCCTTCGCAATCACGCCAAGCAGTTACTCGCCGGATTCAAAGTGCCAAAGCGTGTCATCATTCGATCCGACCTCCCCACTGGACCCACCGGAAAGATCCTCAAACGCCGCCTCCATGACCTGCTGTAGAGCGCAGCGCGCATCTCGATGCGCCTTCTGCAAGCTCCCCCCTTGCCATGGGGTGCAGAGCGGTCTGACTCTCTTCGGATAGCGCGGGTGCCCCATTCTCGCGACGGGTGGCATGGCCAAGCGAAGCGCCGCCACGCCTACGAGGTCGCGTGCGAGTTGATGGTCCTGCCGACTACTCTTGATGTTGATCGAACGCGGCGTACACCGCCTCCGCGTCCTTCGCCTCGAGCACGGCGTTACGGAACCCCTCGTTCTGCCACAACCGGCTCACCCCAGCCAGCGCTTGAATATGAGGACCCGTCTTGTCGAACGGGCTCGCCAGCAAAACGATGAACCACACCGGGCGACCATCGATCGAATCGAACTCGAGCGGACTCGCCGCTTTCCCCACCGCCATCGTCAGCGACTGGGAACCGTGCGATTTCCCGTGCGGAACCGCAAGCCCCAGCCCGATCCCCGTCGATCGCGTCGACTCCCGCGCCAGAACCGCCTCGAGCACCTCGTCATGCCCGCCAAGCTGACCGCTTGCCTGAAGTAGCCCTACAAGCTCCGTGATCGCACCATTCTTCTCCGTGGACGCAAGCGGAACGGCTACGCACGACTTATCGAGAATCTCAGTGATCTTCATTCGTGTTCATACCTCGCGGAACGACAAACCCGCGACCATACCATATCCTCGCCGGCAACGGAACCGCTGCAACCGTCTGTTTTTCAAGGCAGAAATCGCTTGAACCACAACGCCGCCCCCGCAGGTCGACGCCGCGAGTGGCTCACAAGAGTCGGATGCCGCCTCGCTTGCCCTACTCAGTCACCCCCCTCGATGTCGATGACCCCGTTGAGATCATAGTCTCGGGCAAGTTCCTTCCGCAGTCCCGAAGACCACGATGCGTGAAGATCCTGGAACAGGAAGTTCGTACCGCCATAGTGGCGGTCGGAAAAGCGGTTGCCCTTCACCCGCCCGTCCGAACCCGCGTAGTTCGCCTCGCCCGCGTCGACATAGCTGCAGTCGTCTTCGCCCAACCCGTCCCCTCGCTCCGATTGGTCATTCGCGTCGCCGAGCAACGGCATCTTCGGGCGGATCGACTCGCGGTGCGTCGCACGAGCCGGGTTCGCACGCGTCAGCTCGCCATAAATATCGCCCGCTTCCAGCCCGTAGCTGCCGTAGGCCCACGACGGCAGATACACCCGGTAGTGACCGCTGTTGACACTCGTATCACCCACCGCCTTGCACACGAAGTACTCGCTCCAACGATTACCCTCCACATTCCGCTGAACCGGATAATCCGCGCCGACGCGCACCGGCTCGCCATAGACGAACGCCCACAGTAGCTCCGTCCAGCCATATTCCACCGGACGCTCAGGCCTCACGCTGCGACCGTCCTGCGTCTCGAACGCCAGATCCTCCGTCGCGGGGAACCAACGCGCCGGCGGCAGTACCCCGCCCGACGTATTCTCGTACGCCGCCAACGCCGTACCGTATTCCTTCAACCGCGCCACGCAGTGAACGCCCTTCGCCTGTTCCCGCGCACGGCTCATCGACGGAAGAAGAATCGAGATCAAAAGCGAGATGATCGAAATCACCACCAGCAACTCGATCAGTGTAAACGCCTGCGCTACATAGCCTCTTCGCTGCATTCCACGCGTCATCCACGAGCCCCGAAACCATGCACGACATCACCTGGCGATCACGTCCGCCGATCGCCTTCAGCGCCCGACAATCACCCAGCCGAAAAACCGTCCGCCACAAGGACGCCCAAGCCAATCCGGCGCTTGACCGCGACGAAGCACATCACAATCAGCCCAGCCCAACCTCCGCCGAAAAAGCGCTCAGACCACGTCGGCGTTGCAGCCTGCCTGCGCTGAGACACGACAGCGATTTCGATGACCGGACGCTACAGCGGTGCAGTGATTCTCTATGTCATCATAGCCGCGAATCGCCATCCATCCACCCGATCTGCCCCTCCCCCCCTCTGCCGCGTGCCCCATTGCTACGAAGCAGCGCTGGGAAAGGAACCGCCTGATCCGAACCGCGACTGTAAAGGAGCGGGCACACCCGAGAGCGGGCAAACCGCCTAATCCGAGCCGCGACTGTGAAGGAGCGGGCACACCCGAGAGCGGGCACACCCGAGCCGCAGGTTTCAACCTGCGCGAACCAGCGAAGCCGTACACGTGCTACGGGCACCGAAGCCGACGGACCGACACCCGATGGCTGATCACGACGTAGCATCGTAGCGCCCGTCCCGGACGCACCATCATCGCTGACGACGCTGCGCTTCCCCCTTGCCAAGGGGGGATCCAGGGGGGTCTTCTTCTGGCTGGTAGCTGATAGCTGGCAACTCCCCAACACCCCTTCGTGGCAAACGCTGGGAAAGGAACCGCCTGATCCGAACCGCGACTGTAAAGGAGCGGGCACACCCGAGAGCGGGCACACCGCCCGAATCAGAACCGCGACTGTAAAGGAGCGGGCACACCCGAGCCGCAGGTTTCAACCTGCGCGAACCAGCGAAGCCGTACACGTGCTACGGGCACCGAAGCCGACGGACCGACACCCGATGGCTGATCACGACGTAGCATCGTA
>JAJDDV010000127.1 GCA_029260135.1 Phycisphaerae bacterium
AATCGTCGATCAGATCCTCCGTGATCAAGATTTCCACCCTTCGGTTCAATGCGCGCCGCTCCTCGGTGTACGCCTGGCGGACCAGCGGTTCCGTGTCGCCCGCCGCGGTCGGGAGCAGGCGCACGCGCCGGACACCGTGGCGCTCGAGCTCGAGTGCCACCGCCCGCGCGCGCGAATACGAGAGGTCGCGCGCGTCCTCATAGACCGAATCCTCGGGCAACGATTCCCGCGTTGCGTGCCCGCGCACCAGGATCTTGGTGTTGTATCCGCGTAGGCGCTCCGCCGCGCTGGCGATCAACTCGCGTCCCTCGGGCTTGAGCGTCGCACTGAACCGATCGAACGCGATCAAACCGCCGACCACCACCTCCAGACCGTCGCGTACGTTGGTGACCCGGAACTTCCGACCGTGGATGCCTTCGTCGTCCGAATCGCCCTTTTGTTTGGTCAGCTCCGGGACTTCCAGCTCGAGCAGACGCGCAATCAACGTGTTGGTCGGCGTGTTCTTGATCGGGACCGAACCGGCCGCACCACGGTAACCCCCAAACGCACGGCGCAACGACTCCATCACCTCCTGGAATCGCTCGTCCTTCTTGACCTCGCTCATCGAGACCAGGATGACAAAAAAACAAAGCAACAATGTCATGGCGTCACCATAGGTGACCATCCACTCGGGTGCCCCCGCCGGGGCTCTCTCTTCTTTCTTCGAACGGGCCATCGAACGCTCCGCTAGGCCGCTTTCTTCTCGTCCATGCCCTCGCGTTTCCGGGCCGGCAGGAAGGTCTTCAGCTTTTGTTCGACAATTCTGGGGTTGTCGCCGGATTGAATCGCCATGACGCCCTTGATGATGATCATCTTTTGCAGCGACTCCTCACGACTTCGTAACGCCAACTTCTCAGCCAGCGGTAATGCAATCAGGTTGGCCAGCAACGCGCCGTACATCGTTGTCAGCAGCGCGACCGCCATGGCCGGCCCGATGCTCTTGGGATCGTTCATATTGCCCAGCATGATGACCAGACCGATCAGGGTCCCGATCATTCCGAACGCCGGCGCAAAGCGGCCGATGTTGTCGAACAGCGCCTTTCCTTCGGCGTGACGCATCTCGACCGCCTCGAGATCGTTGAGCATCACCTGCTCGATCAGGTCCGGATCCGTGCCATCCACGGCCATCTGAATCCCCGACACCAGGAACGGGTCCTTGATGTCATCGGCAACGTTCTCCAGAGCGAGGATTCCGTCTCGACGCGCGACCTCCGCGTACTTGACCATCTCCGTAATCAGATTCTTGGGATCTTCGACCCGGGCGAAAAAGGCTGTTTTCACCACCTTGGCGGCGCCGAGAATATTGCGAATCGGGAAGCTGATCAGCGCAGCCGCCAACGCACCGCCACCGACGATCGCCACCGAACCGGTGTCAATGAACGCGCTGATATCGGATTTGCCCATGATCGCCCACAAGAGCAAGGTGGCACCCGAAATCAGTCCGATAATTGTTGCAATATCCATCGATCGTTACACCTTTGGCGTGGCATGCGCACGCCTCTCGCCGCCTTCGATATCGACGGACCGACGGGCCGTCGTTAGCCGGCGCGTCCGGCTTCGCCGGCATTCGAAGGACCGAAAACACCGAGCCTCCCGCCGTACCCTGGATTTCAGCCTCGCGCTCATACCACCTGAAATCCCCGAACCTGGCGCTGGTAGTCCACGACCCGGCGGACGACCTCCTCTACGGAATCGCGAACGATAAGCGTATCGCCACTGATCAGCGTGATGATCGTGTCCGGCGTCGCCTCGATCATCTTGATCAGGTCCGCGTTCAAAACGATCACGCGTTTGTCCAGTCGGGTGATCGTGATCATGCCGGTTCACTCCCAACTACCGTGCGATCAACAGCAGCTCCTGCAGTAGATCGTCCGCGACGCGGACCACCCGCCCGGCCGACGAAATCCCCGTCGACGCCGAGATCAGGTTGATGAACTCCCTCGCAATCTCCACATTGCTCTGCTCAAGCGATCCCGCGATGACCCTCCCGGCCGCACTCGTCTGGGGCGCGACCAGAACCGCGTCTCCGGAGTTGAGCCCGACCGCGAAGTTGTTCTCTCCCAAGGCCACAAGCCCTTCGGTGTTCGTAAATGTCGCCAACGCCACCTGCCCGAAAACCTGCGTTTGCTGGTTCGAATAGGTGCCCGTCACCGTACCGTCGGCCGCGATCTCGTATCCTGTGAGAATCCCCGCCGGTGCTCCGTCCTGGCTGGCCATGACGAGTTCGGAGGATCCGTCTGAGCTTGCGAGCCCCGTCAGTCGGCTGAAATCGAGTTGCATCGGCATCGGCGACGCCGATCCGACCCCGGCGCGATCGATCGTCAGGTCCGTTCCGGTGGAGCCGACGAACTGCCCATTGACGTCGAACGACACCGTTCCCGTTCCCAGAAAGGGTGACGCATCGGTGTCGTCTGCCGACTCCGCGTAGAAACGCCAGGTCGTACCCGTGTCCGATTTGGATTCGAGCGCCATGCGCAGTCGCACATCGAGCTGTTGTCCCAGTGAGTCAAACGCGCCGAAGCTCGTCGTAACGCCTTGCCCGACCGGCGAAGTGGTCGTCGCAAACGAAAACGGCGAGGTGGCCAGACCCGTTGTGTTGGTGATGGATGCACCGTCCAGTTCGATGGCGTTGATCTCGCCGGGGTTCGATCGCACCACGAGCGACCCGGCGGGCAGATCGGTTCCGTCCGAAATCGTGACACCCGCGCCGCCGCCGGTCGTATCATCGATGTTGATCCCAAGCGCCTGTTCAAGGTGGGCAGCCAGGTCGCCGAGAGTGCTTCCCGTCGTCCCCACAATGAAGGTCGATTCGCGGGTGGCGACCCCACCCTTGGATCCGCGGATGACGAGGGAGTCATCCGTGGCGAACAGCGGAAGCCCGTTGGCGTCGACGAGCTCGGTCAGCGCGGTCGTTGCCGCGGCATCAACGCCACTCGCCGTCGCCAGTGGCTGCGAAGTGCTGATCGCGCCGAGCGTGGCTGGGTTGGTTCGACTGTCGAGATGCCCATCCATCAACACTTCACTGGTGGCGATCGCCTGATTGGCCGCGCCGAGTGGAAGGACCAACTTCGTCAGTGTATCTGTGGAAATGGCCCCGGATGCATCAGCTTCGAACACCTGCACCGGCGCGCCATCGAGCGACACCAGCGTCTGTGAGGCGTCGAGCGTGAATGCGCCGTCGCGCGTGTAGATCCGCTCTCCCTCGCTGGGTGCGAGAACAAAGAACCCGTCGCCGTCGATCGCCAGATCGCTCGCCAGACCGGTTCCCTCCAGGCCGCCCTGGTCGAAGTTGCGCTGAATCGCCGCCACACCGCTTCCGAATCCGATCTGGCGCGGGAGCGTCCCTCCACCTTGGGCGTTGGGCCCTTCGCCTTCGGAGATCGTCTGGTACAAGAGCGTTTCGAATAGCGTGCGCTGGCTCTTGAATGCCGTCGTATTGAGGTTCGCCAGGTTGTTACCGACCGTATCGACGGTGGTGCTGTTGCTGTTGATTCCGGTGAACCCGGTCAGCATGGCTGAAGTTAATGACATCGAAGCGTTTCCTTACCTTCCATCCGAAGTGACAAGGTCTGTCACTTAGAGCCGTCCTCCCGGACTGCACTCCATCCTCCCTTACGACGTCACACCGTCTCCGCCGGCGCAAGACTCACCACATCGCGGAATCGAAGATCCTGTCCGGTGTCGAGTTCGAGCAGGATCTCGCCCTGCGCATCGGTCCGGACCGCCGTGGCCAATCCCTCGACGATCTCGGGCTCGGCCGCATCCCGACGATCCACGCCGACAATCGACTGACCGAGCAGCGCTTCGGCGGCGCGAAGCGGCGATTCGATCGTCGCGACGCGATCGAGCGCCAGTTCGCTCCCGTCAGCCAGCTGAAGGATCGGACGACCGTCGTCGAGAAAGCGGATTCCGACGACCGTTCCTTGCTGGGCACTCCCGTCCTCCTCCACCATCCCCGTCACGTGCTGGCCGATCAATCCGGACGCCGAGGCGAAACGCTGCTGGCCCGCGAGGTTTCGCAGCATCTCCGTCAGCGTCGTCGAGGTCTCGATGTCACGCACCGCCGAAAGCTGTTCGAGCAATTCCTGATTGCCCATCGGCTCGAGCGGATCCTGCGTCCTGAGCTGCGTGATCAGCAGCGCCAGAAAATCATCGCTCCCCAAGTCGGCGAAGCTCGACGTCTCGCCGAGCGACACGGGAGAAGATGTCAACGTTGTGGCATTTATCGCTTCCACACCGGTGTCTCCGTAACGAATCCCCCGGGCGCCGGACTCCGTCCGGCGCCGGGCGACCACATCGCGCCACCGCGCGACCGGTCAAACGCTGATGTCCAGCCGTGTCTCCGCCACGGCCCCTACAACCGGCTCCCCCCCATCCGCAATCACTTCACTGTCGCCATCCACTGCGGCAACACCGGCAAGCGTCGACGTGGTGTCCGACGGTTGACTCTGCTCCTCGTGGGCGGTCTCGTTCGATGCTCCGCCGTCAAATCCGGCGCGACCATCCGGATCGGCCGACTCCGCGCTCACTTCGAACCGCTCGACGTGGATGCCGTGCTGCTCGAGCGCCGCTGTCAATGTAGCGGCGCGGCCCTCCAGCAGTTGGCGAGCCGCCTTGGTCTGGGTCCGAACATCGATTTCAATCCTTTCATCCACGACCCTGACGTCCACATCGAGACGACCGAGCTCCGGCGGATTGAGCTGCAGTCGAGCCGACGAACGACGACCGCCGGCTCGAAGACGGAACGACTGAACCAACTCGTCGAACAATGAACGCCGCGACGATGACACCCTGCCACTGGACTCGTTCGGCGACGTCCCGAATCGCTGCGGCGCCTTCGAATCCTGCGCCGCCGCTTTCTGCTGCGCTGCGCGTCGATCGGTCGAAGCCGAAGAGGCCGACGACGCAACCCCCCGAGTCGATTCGACACCACCCGGGCGACTTACGGCCAGCAATTGCGCCACGCGCTGGGCGCTGTTTTTCGTCGACGCCCCGCCGGCCGAAGATATTTCGCGGGTGGGAGCGGCGCTGTGTCGCTCGACCATCGATGACACGTTGGTGTCATTCATGGTCGTGTTCAGGGGTCGAGAGGCGTGATTCCCGGGCATCGGTGTCATTTTCGATGACACTCTTGGTCCCCCCGCTCCGTCTTCCCGAAGGAAATTGGGGGTGGGGGCCGTGGATCGATGAGGTTGGACTCTTACGGAATCCGCCGGGTCCTGCGTCGTGGGTGAGGATTCGCGGATGGCAGCGGGGGCGGCGTTGCGGCGGACGGTGACGCTCGTTCGATCGTAGCGGTCCGGGGTGTGTTGGTTCTGCGCCGAGGGGGTTGTGGATTCACGGCTGTTGTTGGCGGCGGGTTCGAACATCTGTGACGGAGAGGCTTTCGGGCCCAGCCCGCTGGTACCGACCCCGACCAGGCTTTGCGCCAGCGCGAGCACGGCGTCGAAGGCGACATCCTGGACCTCCACGCGGTCCGGGTCGTGGCGCGGAGGCGTCGTCGAAACGGCAGTCGATGTTGATAGTGTGGTGGCGATGGGCATGATCGAGAGCCTAGGGTTCGTTTCCTTCGAGTTCGTCGGAGCGGTCCGGCGCGACGTCTCGGAGACGTTTGAGAATGGCTTTCATGCGTGACATCTGATCGCCGCGTTTGCCGGCTTCGATGATCTTCTTGGCTTTTCGGGTGTTCATTTCGAGGAGGATTCTCGCCGCTTCGTCCGGGTCATCGACGGCCAGGAGATGTTCGAGAGCGACCTTGGGGTTCAGTGCCTCGTAGATGGCGATCTGCTTTTGGAATCCTGAATTGCGACGCTCTTCGAGCGATTTTTCCTGGCGTTGCGCGGCTTCTTCCTGTTCTCGCTGGAACTGCTCGCGCTGTGCCATGACGCGGAGGAGGATGCTGTTGTTGAGTGCGAGGCGTTGATCGAGTTCGGCCTTGATTCGATCCGCTTCGAGTCGCACGATCTCGGCATCCGCCTGCGACTCGGCGGCGACAACTGCGCTCGCCTTCGGCGCGGCGCCCTGCGTCGCGTCGGGTGACGCGACGGGTATTGCCTCGCTCTCCGGCAATGAACCTTCGTCACCACGGAGAACGTTGGCAATGAAGCGGAGCTTCTCGCTGTTCACCGCGCCGGACCACACGAGCAATGCGCCGAGTGCGACGAGGGCCAGCACATTCAGCACGGCCACAAGGGCTACGGCGTCATAGGCACGCTTGAGTGATGATGAGGTCGACATCATGCCGGGATCTCACATTTTTCGGGTCGGTGGCGTCGTACGAACATCTGGAGCGAGGCTTCGTCACTCGCTGCCTGCTCCTCCCGCGCGAGTTCGCTTCGGTATCGGTTCCATTGGCGTTCTCGGAGTTTTTCGATCACTTTCAGTTGTTTTGACGCTTCGGCGAGTCGCTCTTGTTCCTCTTTCAACTCGGCTTTCCGATGATCGAGCTCATCGTTCGCTGCCTCGATCGACTGATGCAGCCAGTTGCGGTACCGCAGCCGTTCTCGGATGTTGGCTGTATCGAGCACTCCGGTTCGATGATCCGTTCTCGATTCGTCCACGGCGGTCGTCACGGAGCGATTCAGCCGGCGGATATGTTCTTCCACGCCGGTGACGGCCCGTATGCGCTGCGCGACGGCGCGCTGCTGCGTGTCGCGTGCCTTCTCACGAACGCGGCGAACGACCTCGAGACGAAACTGGAATCTATGGGCCATGGAACCTCACTCACGAAGCCTTTTTCATGGCCGCGCCCTCCTTGGCGGCCGACAGTTCTTGTCGAAGCGTCTTGATCTGGTCGCTGATCTCCTCCAGGCGACTGCGTGTTTCCGTGAAATCGGCCGGGTCGGCGATGGGCTGGCGCAGGAACTCGTCGATCGTCGGTTTCATCTTCACGGCGACGTCGTACTCCACATTGGCCCCGGCGGCGTAGGCACCGATGTTGACGAGATCTTCGATGTCATTCCACACGGCAAGGACTTCTCGCAGTGTGGCGGCGGCGGCGGCGTGGTCATCATCGATCACGTCGCTCATCACGCGGCTGATGCTCTCCAACACCGAGACTGCGGGATAGTGTCCTCGGTTTGCCAGATCGCGAGACAACCACACGTGCCCGTCCAGGATGCTGCGGGTGGCATCGGCGACGGGTTCGTTGATGTCGTCGCCTTCGACGAGCACGGTATAGAGACCGGTGATGCTTCCCTTGTTCGTTCGTCCGCTTCGCTCGAAGAGTGTGGGCATCAACGCGAACACGCTGGGCGGATAGCCCTTGGTGGTCGGCGGTTCACCGGCGGCGACGCCGATCTGTCGCTGGGCCATGGCCATTCGGGTGGTTGAATCGGCAAGCAGGAGTACATCGGCACCCTCGTCGCGGAAGTACTCGGCGACGGCGGTGGCGACGAAGGCGGCGCGAACGCGCAACACGGGTGATTCATCGGAGGTGCTGATCACCAGGACGGAGCGTTTGAGTCCCTCGTCGCCCAGGTCGTTGCGCAGGAACTCGCCCACCTCGCGTCCACGTTCGCCGATGAGCGCCACGACGATGACATCGGCTTGGGTGTATCGAGCGATCATGCCCATAAGCACACTTTTTCCGACGCCGGTACCGGCGAAGATGCCCAGTCGCTGTCCCCCTCCGACGGTGTGCATGGCGTCGACGGCGCGAATACCGGTCGGAAGTGGTTCGCGGATCGGTTCGCGTGTCAGTGCGTGCGGCGCCGGCGCGAAGACGGGGTAGTGCGTTTCGACGACATAGTCGGTTCGTCCTCCGATCGGTCGGCCGAATCCATCGAGGATGGATCCGAGCATCTGCCGTCCGACGGGAATGTGCTGCAGTCCGGCGGTGCTCGTGACGGGGTCACCCACACCGACGCCGAGCGGTTCTTGAAGTGTCATAAGTATGACACCACTGTTGCGGGCTCCGACCACCTGTGCGGTGATCGGCGTGGCACGATCTCGCTGGATGGTGCAGAGGGCGCCGACGGGAATGGCGAGTCCTTCGGCGATGACGGTGAGTCCGGTGACCTCGACCACGCGTCCGGTCGTTCGGCACGTCTCGGCGGCGTCCAGGATCCGGCGGTGGTTGGCGAACAACTCAGTCATCGTTGGCCTCCCGCGCGCTTTCCGCGTCCTTGGTATCGCCGAGCAGCAACGACGTCAGTTCCTCGAGCTGTGTTTCGAGGCGGGCATCGACGCGTGTCCGTTCCGTCCGGACCACGCAGCCTCCGGGGCTCATCGAGGCGTCTTCGACCACCCCCAACGCATGGGAGGCGGACATTTTTTCCAGGACGGACGGCGCGAAGATCTTCAGGGATTCGACGTCCTGGGGATGGACCATCGCCGTGAGATCGGTCTGTGCCCCGACAAGTCGCAGCGCGCGCCGAAAATTCTCCTGGGCGGACTGACGATGAAGACGACCGATCGCGAAGGTGAGCTTTGAGGCCAGGTGGAGGGCGAAGTCCAGCAGGTCCTTCTCCGCCTGGAGCGCCAAGTTTTTCTTGACGCGGTCGATGTCGTCGACGGCGCGTGTTATGTCGGTGACGATGTCGGCGTGCTGTTGATCGAAGCGTTTTCCGGCCTCTTCGAAGGCCTCTTCGTACCCGGTGCGTCTTCCCTCCTCCAGGCCTTTTTCAAATCCTTCCCGATATCCACGCTCGTGCGCTTGTACGCCGATTTCCTCCGCCTGGGTGTTGGCGTGGGAGATGATTCCCTCACTGCGGCGCCGAGCGGCTTCGATCACCGCGTCGGCTTCCGCGAGGTGGTCCGCGAGATCCACCGTAGAGAGTCGTTTGAGCACGGGTCCCGCCTTTCCGGCCTTGATGATGGTCGTCATCGGCGGTGCTCCCAAGACACGGACCCCTTCGCGTTTTCGATCGCGCGTGGACCGGCTGCGCGAGTGTCGAACCGGTTGGCGGCGCGTCGGATCATACGATCATCTCCTTCTCGGCGCCGCGTCCGGAGATAATGAGTTCGCCGGAGTCTTCGAGTCGCCTGACGACATCGACGATTTTCTGCTGTGCCGATTCGACGTCGCTGACGCGCACGGGTCCCATGTATTCCATGTCTTCCTTGATGAGCTGGGTCGCGCGATCGGACATATTCCGGAAGATCTTGTCTCGGAGTTCCTCGCTGGCGGTCTTGAGAGCCAGCGCCAACTCTTCGTTGTCGATTTCCTTGAGGACCTGCTGGATGCCCTTGTCATTGACGAGGAGGATGTCCTCGAAGACGAACATCAGTCGTCGGATCTGCTCGACGAGATCAGGGTCCTGACCTTCGAGCGCTTCAAGGATTCCTTTTTCCGTGGCGCGATCGGCGAGGTTGAGCATTTCGGCCACGGTTTCGACACCGCCTACGCGTTGGAAGGTCTGCGAGACAATTCCGGAGAGCCTCATTTCGAGTCCTCGTTCGACCTCCTTGATGACTTCGGGATTGGTGTTGTCCATGTTTGCGATACGGGACACGACTTCGATCTGCTTGTTGGGCGGCAAGCTGGAGAGAATCTCGCTGGCCTTGTCGGCGTGGATGTAAGAGAGAATCAACGCGATCGTCTGCGGGTGCTCATCCTGAATGAAGGTCAGCAGGTTTTCGGCGTCCGTCTTGGCGAGGAAGGAGAAGGGTTTCTTGTAGACCTCATGTTCGATGACGCTGAGCACGTACCCGGCCTCGTCGGCGGGGAGGGCTCTTTCGAGCAGACTCCGAGCGTGCGCGATTCCTCCCGCGCGCATGTACTGGCGGGCGAGGGCCATGTTGTAGAACTCCTCGACGATGCGGCCTCGCTCGGCAGGGTCGACGAGATCGAGGCGTGCGATTTCGCGCGTGAGTTCTTCGACCATGTCCTGCCCGAGATGGCGCAGTACGGCGGCGGACTGCTCTTTGTCCATCGAGAGCAGCAAAATGGCCGCTTTCTTGGCACCCCTGAGCTTGGAGGCGTCGGGCGGGGCGGAGGAATTATCGGATTCGGCGCTCATCTGTATTTGTTCGTCCGGCGTCACTTGCCATCCTGTACCCACCGGCGGATCAGTTCGGCGGTTCCCTCCGGGTCTTCCTCAACCATCTTGGAGACTTCTTTGCCAAGTTCCTGGAATCGGAGCGTGTCGGGATCAAGTTCTCGCCCGGCCAGAGAGCTCGCGGACGCCTCGGCTTGTCCGACGGCTTCGCTCTCGACGGCCAGCGAGATTTCCGGTTGATCCCCCTCGGAGAGATAGGATCGGCGAGCGGCGGCATCATCTCCGGACTTGCGTACGACTCGCGTCAACATCAGCAGGCTCATGACGGCGAGCACAGCCAGTCCCGCTTGGGGGCCGTAGGTGCGTACGAGCGTCATGGTACTGAGGCCGTCGGCCGCCTGCTCGGCGTGCATGATATCGCCGGGTGAGCGGCTCCAGCCGCTGCCGTCGGCGGTCCACTCGAGATCGGGGTAGACATCGACCTGGACGTCGCCGGCGTTCTTGGCCATCACGATGCGTTCGACGGAGGACCTGACGCGTCCCACCTGCATGTCCTTGAATTCCATAAACGCGGGGTCATCATCCTTGGGGTCGGCGGTGGCATCCTGGAGTTGGGCTCGAAAGACGCTCAGGACGAAGCTGCGTGGGATCCCGATGGCGGCGGTGATATTCTTTGTGGCGAAGGGGAGCTGTTCGATGGTCTCGGTCCGGCTGAGTTTGGGCTCCCAATAATCCGTGGTTCTCTTTTCCGAGGTATTGCTCGTACCGGAACCTCCGGCCGTCAGCGCCTGCCCGAGATTCGCCTGAACTCCGGGTTCGGTCGGTCGGGGCGCAGCGGATTGTTCGGTAGCGTCCTCCATTTCCTGTTTGGGCTCGGGTGAATCGTGCTTAACGTTTTGTGTGACGCGTTTGCTCATATCGAGGTCGACGGTGACGGCCACGCGGACGGCAGGGATGTCGGCAAGGGCGGTGAGGATCTTCGAGCGGTAGTGCTCTTCGCGGCGTTTCACCATGGTGAGCACATCGAATCCTGTTGCATCGTCGGGATGCGGCAGGCTGTAGGATTGCATCGTCTTGGCGTCGGTGATGTAGACGTTGTGCGGTTTGAGTCCTGCGACGGCGCCGGCGACGAGCTTGGCGAACCCCTCCACCATGGACTGGGTCATCGTGTTGCCCGGTGCGAGTGTGACGGTGACGGAAGCTGTCGGAACGTCGCTGGTTCCGCCGAGTCGGCGTCGGGTCACGGGGTTGATCATGACGCGCGCCTGCCTCACGGCGGGCGAGGTCGCCATGATTTTCGCAAGTTCGTTGGCGCGGGCGTAGTCCTGGCGGAAGGACCTGGCCTCGGGGGATTCAAAGGGGTTGCTCTCGTTTACGACCGCTTCCATATCGAAGAGGCTACCGTCCGGAAGTGCGTCGGCTTCGTGAACGAGGCGAACGGCGTTTCGCTTGTCGGTCTGGCGGACGTAGATTCGCGTCGCTCCGATAACGTCGTAGGGAATTCCATTGGTTCGGAGCGCTTCTTCGGCGATCGCCATTTCGTCGAGGGTGAAGTCGTTCGCGACGAGGGGCACCATTTCGGGCTTGCTCGACCATTGCATCAGCCAGAGGAGCGAGACGACGGCGAGCGCGGCGCAGAGGCCTATCGCGAGTCGCTGAGATACGGTCAGGACACCCAGTTGGGTGTTGATATCACTGATCAGTCGTCGTAATCGATCCATCGTGTATTATCCGCCGGTTTGCGTCAGATCCGCATTTGCTGGATTTCTTGGTAGGCGTCGGTGAGTTTATTGCGCGCCTCCATCAGCAGATCGAAAGCGATACCGGCCTTGTTCACGGCGGCGAACACCTCCGCGACGTTGTCGGTCTCCCCGGTCAGCAGGCGCTGGACGCCGGCGTCGGCTTCCTGTTGGAGGCGGTTGACCTCTTCGAGGCTGTTGAGCAGAACCGAACGGAAGTCCTTCCCGTCCGGCGCCTTCGGCGGTTTGGCGGCGGCGCCCGGCGCGGGCGGCTGGATGGGGGAGACACCACCTGGAAACTGAATCGGGTCGGTCATGACACTTGTTCTCGATCAGATCGTTCTGTTTCGACTTCGCCTGTCCGGTTCTACTCGGATCTCAACTATGCCAAGAGCCTCAGGCTGCTCGACGCCATCGACTTGGCGATCTCCATAACGGTGATGTTCGCTTCGTAGGCTCTGGCGGCCGCCATGGCGTTGACCATCTCCGTGTGGTAATCGAAGTTCGACACGCGTACGTGCCCTTTGTGAGGTCCTTCCTTGATCGCATCGGGGTGGTGAGGATCGGGGCGAAAGCCGAAGGGCGTCGTATCCTCCACGATGGAGTGCACCCGGACGCCGGGCGTTTTGTCGCCGCGCGCCGTTTCGTTCGGCGTGAAGAGCGCTACGCGCCGCCGATAGGGAAAGGCTTCGCCCTTCTCGTCGTATCGCACGGCGTCTTTCATCGCGATGTTCCCCGCGATGACATCCATCTGGGTGCGATAGGCTGTCAAAGCGGAGGTGGAGATATCCAGCGCTGTGTACATACGTCATCTCCCTCAACCGACCGCACCACGAATGGCCGCTCGCAGGCGGTCGAAGCTGCCTCGCAGCAGTGTGGTTGCCGTCTGGTGCATCATTCCCGTCTCGGCGAGGTCCGCCATCTGTCGCTCGATCGCGAGGTTCGTACCATCATGAAACAGAATGTTCTGTACCGGCCTGCGCGACGGGGTCACCTGGAGGTGCCCGGAACGCTCGGTGTGAACCTCGTCGCCTGCCTCGACCTTGAACGGCGTGTTGGGGTCGCGGCGGCGGGCGTCGAAGGCCTCGCGCAGCGATCGCTGGAAGGCGTGCGTGTCGAGCTGCTTGGCCCGGTACCCCGGTGTGGCGATGTTCGCGACGTTCTCCGCGATCATCTCGAGCCTGGCTTCGTTGTACGCCAGCGTTTTTTCCAGGGCGGGCATGGCACCGCGATCGGTTATCGACGACAGAAACATTTCAGACTCCACCAACGGCCGTTTGTGGCGCGGGGTCTCACCCGCGGGCGCGCGGAGCGCCGGGACCGAATCCGTTGGGCACGAACCATTCCGCGACGTTTCAACACGGCGGACAGCGTCGAAACGCGGCGTTTTCTCAATCAGGCACCGCGCAGTTTTTGCCGATCGGCTGTTTTTGCGCGTGGTCACCGGATGTTCGACGGTGACTCGAAGTCGTCTCTAGCTCAGAGAGCAGGAGACGGGCTGGGCCTCGTCTACGTGCGAGGATTCTTCCCGCCATTGTTTGAGTTTCATTCCGAGCGTTCGCACACCCATCCCCAATGCCGTGGCGGTCTTGACGCGGTGGCCGTTGAATCGGGTGAGGGTGCGTTCGATGAGCTTACGTTCCATGTCTTCCAGCATGCGCCCGTCGCGCAGCGCACCCAGTCCATCGACGGGTGGTGTGGGCGATCGAAGCCACGGTTCGATCAGGGTGGCTGTTACCGTATCCGTCGTGGCGAGCGTTGCGGCACGGCAGCACAGGTTTTCGAGTTCGCGTACGTTTCCGGGCCAGTCGTACTCGGCGAGTAGCCTGATGGCGTCTGGCGCGATGCTGAGTTTGGCGGCGCCATCGCGTTGCGTTGCGCGATCGAGGAAATGGGTCGCCAAGTCGGGAATGTCTTCGACGCGTTCACGTAGCGGCGGAAGGGCAACAGGCAGTACGTTGAGTCGGTAGAACAAGTCGGCGCGGAACCGTTTTTTGGAGACCCATTGGTCCAGGTCGCGGTTGGTGGTGGCAACGACGCGGACATCGACCCTGCGGGTCGTGCTGCTTCCGACGCGTTCGAATTCGTTTTCCTGCAGGACTCGAAGCAGCTTGGCCTGGAGGGGGAGCGCCATTTCCGAGATTTCGTCGAGTAGCATCGTTCCGCCGTCGGCCAGCTCGAAGCGACCTTTTCTCGCACGGTCTGCGCCGGTGAATGCGCCTCGCTCGTGTCCAAAGAGTTCGCTCTCGAGGAGGTTGGCGGAGAGGGCGGCGCAGTTCAGACAGAGCATGGGGCGTTGGGCGCGGGGCGAGGATTCGTGCAGATAGGCCGCAATGAGTTCTTTGCCGGTCCCCGATTCGCCGGTGATCAGGACGGTCGCATGGCTGGCGGCGACCTGGTCCAACTGGGTCCGCAGTGTGGTCATTGCGGGTCCGGCGCCGATCAGTGTGCGTTGCCGGCGCAGGTCGTCGACGGAGGCCCGCAGTGCCTCGTTCTCTCGACGCAGGCGAGCGTGTTCGATGGCGCGCTCGATCAGGACGGCGATGGTTTCGGCCTCGAAGGGTTTCTGAATGTAATCGAAGGCGCCGAGTTTCATGGCCTCGACGGCGGTGTTGACCGTTGCGTAGGCGGTCATCATGATGATCGGCGTCTCACATCCTGCGGCGCGGATGTTGCGGATCAGAGAGAGGCCGTCCATGCCGGGCATTTTCAGGTCGACCAGGACCACGTCGAAGGGTCCGCCGGTGATGCGTTTCAGTGCCTCCTGCGGATCGGCGAAGGCGGTGACGCGGTGATCTTCGCGTTCCATGGCCGCACAGAGTGAGTCTCGCAGGATTTCCTTGTCGTCCACAACGCAAACGTGCGCCATTTAGCCAGCCTCTCTTTGGATACCACCATCTTGACACTCACGGAACAGGGGAACGTATAGTACGAAGGCGGCGCCGCCGCCCGCGCGCTGGCCGGCGCGAACTTCGCCACCGTTGGATTCGGCGATGCGATGGACGATGGCCAGCCCCAATCCGGTTCCCGCGTCCTTTGTCGTGAAGAAAGGGTTGAAGATGCGTTGCCGGAGTTCGTCGGGCACGCCGGGACCGTTGTCTTCGACGACGATGCCGAGAAGCCCTTCCCTGGCGCGTTCACAGGAACGGAGCCATACGCGACCGCCGTCACCGGCGGCGTCGACGGCATTGAGGATGAGGTTGATCAGCGCTCGTTCGATCTGTGCGGAATCGCAAAGGAGCTCGACGGAATCGAGTCGGGTGTCGACGGAGACGTCGACGCGGCGTGCGTGCGCCTGGGGTGCGGTCTGCGCGAGGGTGTCCTCCAGGACTCTTGCCAGCAAGGTCGGACGACGGCTGGGTTCGCCGTCACCGGCGAAAGCGAGGATGTCACGTACGATGCTCTCCACGTTCCGGATTCCGGCGGAGAGCTTCCGGACGATCTCACATTGCTTGGGCCGGTCGGACAGGTCGCGCTCGAGCAGCGATGCGTATAGTCCGATTCCGCCGAGAGGGTTCCGAATCTCGTGTGCGACACCGGCCGCCATCTGCCCGAGTGCGGCGAGGCGTTCACGGCGTTGCAGTTCCTTGTCCTGTTCGTGGAGTTTCTCACGAAGGCGGCAGACTTCCTGCGCCAGCGCGTCGTGCGAGCGATGGAGCCGCTCGGTCACATCGTTGTAGGTCTGGATGATCGAGGCCAGGTCGGGCGACTCGATGTTGCTGGTCGTCATTGTGGTCATCACGATTGCTCATTCACTCGGCCAAGTCGATGGCGATCCGGTACGGGTCCACCGTAGGCGGCGACGGCCTGGCTGGTGGAGTGGGTCGTGCGAAGCGCGCCCGCGATGGCCTGCTTTCGCCCGGACAAGACGCGTACGTCCTGCTCATCGCCTTTCATGACGTTCTTCAATCGGCGGCTCGCTTCGTCCAACAGCCGGTCGGCTTCGATCCGCTGCGCTTCGTTGAATCGCCGTCGATACGTCGACCATCGCGTGCGAACCGGTGAGAGGCGTTGTCCGATTTGTGCGAGCGCGGTGGACACGTTCTGTCTCGCCGCCAGGATGGCGAGCAACGGTCCCACACAATCGTCCGTCACGAGCGAGTGTTGTTTGGTGGCGTACGACTCCAGCTCTTCATAGAGACGCGCCTGCTCTCGAAGAAGGTCGAGGACCTTCTGCGGGGAATCCACCGCGTCTGCTGTTGCCACTTCCGCTGCCGTCATTGTGGTTCTCGCACGATCAGAACAATTCCGAGTTTTCCAACCAGTCAAAATAGCGTTTCCAGTCCTCTCGCCGTTCGGGGCCTACCGATTGCTCGAACGCCTCGCCTGGGATCGCGTCGACGAGAACGCGGGCGCGCGCCAGGGCGGCACGGGCCTCCTCCGGTTCACCCAGGAACACGTGACTGTTAATGATCTGTACATAGGACGCCAATGCGCTGGGCGTGTGCTTGTAGAGTCCGGCGGTCTGCTCGTAGAGTTTCAGCGCCTCACGGTAGTCTTGTGTCTCGAACGCGCAGTCGGCCTCGTAGAGGCGTGCCAGTCGAAGAACAACCCGTTCGACACGTCGGTACGCGGACGGATCGCGCAGTTCATAGTCGTTGATCATGCGCCGGAACAGTTGTTTCGCCGCACCGAAGCGTGCGTCGGCATCGGCACGCATCTGCTGAATCTCCTCGGCGAACCGGGCGTCCGCAACTTCGGCCTTGAGGGCGAGACCGCTCCGGCGGAAGGAATCCGCGAGCAGGAACGCCGCGCGAGGTCCGCGCGGGTCGTCGGGATAGCGCTCCAGGGCCTCTTCGATCGTAGCGATGGCGCGCTCGAAATCGCCGCGCCGATGGAGTGCTTCGCCGAGCAGGAACAGGGCATCGGAGAATTCCGGGGCGAGCGGCGTGAAGACTTCGGAGTCTCGAAGCACGATGCCCAGCGTCTCCTCGGCCAATTCCTCGTAGTCGGGTCCCAGGGCCAGATAGCATTGCGCCAGCGGTACCAGCGCGCGAGAGCTATCGAGCAGTCGCGGAAACCGTCGATAGCACTCGCGATAAGCATCGACGGCGTCTTCGAGCCGCCCGGAAGCCTGATGGAGTTGTCCAATTCGAAGCAGCGCCCGCGGCGCGAACGGATGCTGGGGGCGGTCGGCGGCGAACGTGCCATACAGTTCCGCCGCGCGCGCCCGCCGACCGGCGCGCGCGTAGAGTTCCGCGACGCGCCAACTCGCATCGGCGGACCGGCGCTCGTTGAGGGAGTTGACCCTGACCAGGCGTTGATAGACCTGGGCGGCATCCTCGAAGACGACTCGAGCCTTCGCAGAACTCGCTTCGTTCGGCGCTATCGCAAGCGTGTGTTTGTCGGCGGCTTGACCGTCAAGCTCCGCTCCCCACGCAGACAGCGCTTGCGCGAGTTGTTGAAGAAACATCGTCGACTGCTCGACGTCATCCTCGTTGAGCAGGGAAACAGCCAGTTTCGCGTACTGGACGCTTTCGCGCGGGCGGCCGGCTTGGCGCTGCGTATCGGCCTGTAGACCCAGTGAGGTCCGAAGCAAGTCTCGATCCAGCGGAGGACCCGGGCGGAGTCGCTCCAGTTCCTTGATGACGATGTGGTACTCGCCGAGAGCCTCGTCGTGGCGTTCCAGCATCGCCAGCCCCTCGGCTCGACCGAGGCGCGCTGCCACGCCGAATCGCCCGCTCGCCTGTCGGACGATGACGTCTTCAAAGAAGGAAAGTGCCTCCAGCGGGCGTTGCGGTCCGTCATCGCTCAGAATCACGCGTCCCAGAAGCCATCCGGTCATGCCGGAGACCGGATCGTCGGGATCAAGGCGATTGCGCATGGCGCGGAGGTGTGTCTCGGCCTCCTCATGGCGTCCGGTGCGATGGAGTAGCCAGGCTTCGAAGTAGTGAAACCGCTCGCGCAGATCGGATTCGGTGAAGTAGTGACGATTTCGTGCGAGCAGGGTGGCGGCCTCCTCCAACCGATTCGAGTGGTCCAGCAGGGCAAGATTGCGTTCGACCGCCCAGTGGCGCAGATCGAGCCGGTCTTTTCCGAGATCGGCGAGAAACTGGTCGAGCAACTGGATGCGTCGGGCATTGGGCAATCCAAGTTCATCGATGGCGAGTGCGAGAATATCGCGTTTGAGTTCCCAGGGGCGGTTCGTGCCGCGGGCCAGCGCTTCGCGGAATCGTTCGATGGCTCCGCTGAAGTCGCCGCTCCACTCCTGCGCCCGCCCCCACCGCTCAAAATCATCCGGTAAGAGGGGCAGGCGATAGGCTGTCGCAAAGTCGTAGTGCTCGTCGACCTGCCGTCCAAAGCCGGGCTGAGCGGCTTGCTGCTGAACGCCCAGTGCATAGCGTGCCCGCGCGAGCTGCAGGTGAATCGGGGCGAGGCTGGCTTCCGACAGCGGTTCCTCCAGTTTTCGCGTCAGGAGCTGGTCGCCCAGTTCGACCACTTGGTCGTGGTGGTTTAGAGAGGCCAGGGCATCGAGCCGTTCCGTCGCTTCAGCGAGCGTCATCTGGGTCGGCGGCGGATTCAGCCGGATCAAGGACGCGGGGAGAAGGATCAGCGAAAGGAGAAGAACCGGCAGTTGCCATTTGCCGGCTGCGCGGTCCTTGAGTGCCTGCCATTGCGACATTGTGCCCATCCTGAGCGTAACGGTCCGCTTCCGCATCCTCCTGACGCGGTAGTTGAGAGTTTCGGCAAACCCGCCCGCTCCGCTTGACCGCAATGAAATGTGCCGCCGGCAGTCAAACTGGGTAGTTTGCGTTGAGCTGTCATCCTGGTTCGCAGTGCTAAGGCCTCGCCCCAGCCGACCTCAACAGGCTGATAGGTGGGGGGCAACGGAAAGCGGCGGCAGCCCACGTTTGTCCGTGCGCTACCGCCGCCATACCTAGAAACGATGTCGCGGTGGACACCGTTTATTTTTGCGATCCTAAGGATCGGGGTCGCCGGGACTAGAAGTTCACGTTGCAGTCCAGGTTCGAGGCAACCATTTTGGCCTTGGTCAGCGTGATGAAGGGATTGTCGCTGATCTTCGTCACGAACAGCTGCTCACAGCCCACGATGTTGATCAACGGTGATCGGCCCTGCGCGACGCCGTCGTCCGGTACGCGCATCAGGTGGCCGCTCCAATTGCAGATGTAACAACCCGGCTGCTGAATGCTCTCGAACGGGATGGTGGTGCCGACGCAAGCTTCGGAATTCGTCGACGTGTTGCACTGGGTGGTCGCGTTCATAGACACAGACTCCTTCTCATCAAAAAAAAGGTCACGGGAATCGCAGTAGTCACAAGAAACCTGAGCTGACAATCGGGCCCATTGTCCAGTGGGGAGTGGTTGTCACACGCCCCATCGCTCTGAAATGCCCTATCGGATTCCGGCGAGGCTGTCCGCAGTTAGTGCGCGAACAATTTTTCCAGAACAGAGATTCCGTTGTCCGTCGATGCGATCCCTCTTTGCCCGTTGAGTCCACCGATTATCGCGCCGAAGCGGAAGGGGAGCCGCAGGGCCGACCGTCAGCGGTCCGTACCGGCGTCACGCACCTCCACGCACACCGTCTGTGGGGGCCCGAACCGGTCGACGCCTCGGCCTCGATTGATGGCGATTTCCAGCAGACCTGCAGCCCCCAGTAACGCGAGGGGTTCGCCCACCCCCACATCGCTGAACGTCTCTCGAATCGGTCCTACGGGCGCACCGTTGACCCACACTTCGCACCCCGGATGCAAGCGTGCGAAATGCCTGATCTGATCCCCGGAGATGTTGGTGATGAGCGTACCGAATCGATCGACGTGGAGGACGGCACCTGCGAGCACTGCATCACCCGCGGTCGCCTGATGGGCGATCGACAAGATCTCCAGGCGGTCGGTAGAGCCTCCCATGTCCGTCGGCGCGACGCCGTTGGCCAGGTGGGCCGCCACCGGGGCCATGACATCGCGTCCGTGAAACGTCGAGGACGGGTTGGGCAGGAAGTACTTCCGATTCTCGACGACGTAGACGGCGTCGGGTGGGCTGTCGCGATGGAGCAACGTCATAAGGCCGTTGTCGGGCGCGATCACATACTGTCCTCCGTAAAGGCCCAGTAAAATGCGACGCGATGAACCGACGCCGGGATCCACAACGACAACGTGAATCGTTCCGGGTGGATAGCAGGGCCAAATCCGCCAAAGGACGAAGGCGCCGTGCAGAACGTCATACGGCTGGATCTCATGTGTGACATCCACCACGATGGCTGAGGGCGCGATGCCGGCAATAACACCTTTGAGTGCCCCGACGTAGTAATCCCTTGTACCGTAGTCCGTGGTCAACGTGATGACTGGCATGATCCAAATCCGATGTCGAAACGCGCCGTGTGTACGAAACAGGTGGAAGTTCCTCTGACGTGATTCTGGCCGGAGGTGGCTGCGCCGTCAACGAAGCCCGACGGCAGCGCCACCGCGGTACGGATCGGGTAGACTCGCCACAGTGCAAGTGTTGGAAGCGGTTCGACGCCTTCAAGTCGCTGAGGCACCGGAAGGATGACGAAACAGGGCGATCCACAGCAAGTCGAAATGGCCCGACGTCGGCGAATGATCGACGACCAGATTCGCCGGCGCGGTGTTCGCAACCCGCGCGTTCTCGATGCGATGCTGGCTGTTCCCCGAGATCGGTTTGTTCCTCCGGATGCGCGCTACGCAGCTCACGAAGATCGAGCACTTCCGATCGGTCACGGTCAGACCATTAGCCAACCGTATATCGTCGCTCACATGACGGAACTGCTCACACCGACCGCCGATTGCACCGTGCTCGAAATCGGGACGGGAACCGGATATCAAACGGCGATTCTTGCCCACTTATGCCGGCGCGTGTTTTCGGTGGAGCGCCTTGCGGTGCTGGCAGAACGAGCCGGTGCCAATCTCGCAGCGCTGGGCCTGGAGAACGTTACGCTGAGCATGGGCGACGGGAGTGTTGGGCTTCCGTTGCACGCGCCCTATGACCGGATCATGGTGACGGCGGCTGCACCTGAGACTCCACCCGCGCTGGTCGACCAACTCGCGGACGGTGGCATCCTCGTGATTCCCGTCGGTGGAAAAACCCAGCAAACGCTTGTCCGCGTGCAGCGAGAGGGTAAACGGACCGTCGAAACGCCGCTCCTCGCTTGCCGGTTCGTGAAACTCGTCGGCCGCGAGGGATGGGCTCCGGACGACGCACCGGCCTGACCGAAAGGTCGTACCGGAAAGTCCGGAACGGAGCCATCGCGCTTGTGTGCGCGCGCCGAATGGATTAGGTTTTCGCGTTGCGATTGATGTTTCACACGATCCCGACCGATGGGTGGGAGGTTGTTAAAGGAGCGAACGAATGTCCGTGAATACGACGTTGCGATACACGACCGTGATCGTCCCGGTTCTTCTGGCGATGACGGCCGGGGCCGTCTCGGCCCAGCCTGTTCGAACGCTGGAACCCTTCGGCGACGAAACCAAGTACCTGTCCAACATTGCGCAATACACGAACCGGGACATGGGTCTGCTCAACGCCGGCGAAGCCTACTTCTCGCCGGACGGCGAAACGATCATCTTTCAGGCCACCCCCAAGGGCAAAGACGCCTATCAGATCTACACGCTCAATCTGAAGAACCGCAAGCTCCGCATGGTCAGCACCGGCAAGGGCGCGTGTACCTGTGCCTACTTCCGACCCGACGGCAAGAAGATTAGCTTTGCATCAAGTCATCACGGACCCGAAAAGCGAGAGTCCGACGAGGATGGCAGCGGCAAGTACAAGTGGTTTTTCGATGAGTACATGGACATCTTCGAGGCCAATCCCGACGGATCCGACCTTCGTCAGCTCACAAACGCACCCGGTTATGATGCCGAGGCAACCTATTCGCGCGACGGACGGCAGATCGTCTTCACCTCTCAGCGCGACGGCGATCTGGAACTCTATACCATGGACGCGGACGGCAAGAACCAACGTCGCATCACGCATGGTAAGGGTTATGACGGCGGGGCCTTCTTCTCTCCCGACGGGAAGACGATTCTCTATCGCGGAGATCACCGCACCGACGACAAAATGAACCTGCAGCTTCGCATCGTCGGCGCCGACGGCTCCAGTGATCGGGCCATCACCGATAACCCCATCTTCAACTGGTGCCCGTACTGGTATCCATCAGGAGAGTCCTTCATCTTCACGCAAGTCGACCACGAAGCCTGGGCGCGACGCGAGAAGCCCAACTACGATCTGTTCATGACAACAACAGAAGGCAAGGAGTTCACGCGCATCACGTTCGAGCCGGAGTTCGACGGCCTTCCCGTGTTCAGTGCGGACGGAAAGAGGCTGATGTGGACGAGCAAGCGCGGCGGGCTCGAGGAATCGCAGATCTTCATCGCCGACTTCAAGGCGCCAAAGCAGTTTCGGTAGGTCGCACAGAAAAAGCTCGAGCGAAGCCCGATCGCCAATGACGGACGATGGCCCCTGCGGCTCGCGCCCCGGGGAGCGTCCGCGTCACCCGGTAGTCATCGAGATCGACATCGGCGTCACCGGCACGATCGGATGAGGTGCGGGAAGGCATCACGAACAGATCCGCTCCGGTCAGGAACCGGAAGGGTTCGACTCGGACTCAGGTCGACCGACGGGACGTGCAGGACCGAACAGCTCGGCGGCGTTGGGCTCTTCCAGAATGAAGGTCGCGTCGATGCTGCCGTCGCTGCACAGGTGATAGAGCGCCCGGACGACGGCGGCGTAATCGAGCCCCATACCGACGACTTCGCCGTGTAGACTGACGTCGGCCTCACGCCCGAGAAGCCCGACGAGCGATCCGACGTCGAGCGGAACCTGCACAGCCGGTGACATCGATTGTGTTCCGACGACGAGGCGCAGTACCGTGACTCCCTCATCGCCTGGGTGTGCATTGATGGTGACACTTCCGTCCGGAGCGCGGTAAAGCAGGGGAGGCACACAGCGGACGTCATCGCCGATCAGGGCGACCCGACGCGCACCGGCCCGCTTGACGTAGACCAGGTTCCGCCGCTTCGCAGGCACGAGATCGACAATGAAGTTGTCCCTCCCCAGCGCGATCGATTGAATCAGAGAGTCGTCCCGATCGAGAAGTGCCTCATAGGCCGCGACGGCCACACGTGGATCATCATTCTGGAGGAGTTCTCGCAGTGGCATGGCGGCGCTGGCCATCCCGCGCGCTCGCCCGAGACCACGAATCGCCTTAAAGCGATGGAGACAGGTCGAGTCAGCCGCATGCACAGCCAGCGCGTCAGCGGAAACAGGATCACCGAGGCGAAGACCGGCGGCCCCCGCGTGAAACGCGACGGCGTCGTCGGCGTGCGTATAGAGCGGGTCCAGCACCGGGAGCGCCGTGCGACCGAGACCCTCCAGCGCCAGTGCGATCAAGGCGTGCGGTGCACCGGGTTCCGCAATCTCTTCCGCCAGGAGCCTGGCCCGATCCGCCTGAAACTTCGGATCCCAGGTGAGATACAACGCGCGAACGATGCCGAGGAAATGTACCGGTTCGTCCGCAAACTCTTCCGGGATACGGAGGCTGACAAATGACGGTGATGTCGCGTCAGCCACCCGCTTCGCGCCGGCGAATCGAGCGTTGACGCGGTCTTGGATTCGCCGTGCCAAACGGTACGACGGTTCTTGAAGCACGAGGCGGACCCGGCGGTCTTTGACGGCCACCCCGCCGCCGACAACCGTCGCGCGTAGCGGATTCGATTGTGTCGCGGCTTCGCCCTGCGAAAACGGGTTCACGAAGACGGGCCCGCCTGCTTGGGCGAGAACCTGCCCCATGATCGATGCCTTTTCGCTGATCGGTCGAAAGACCTCGAGGTCCGTAACGTACAACCAACCACCGCGAAGCGACTTCGTCTGCGTTCCGGGAAGCGCCACAACACCAACGTCGAATCGTGAGGCCTTGACCGCCGCGGGTGGAATGTCGCCCTCGACCACAACGACCGCCGTGTCGAGACTGCGAATAAGCTGCTCAGGCGAAACCGGTTTCTGGTCAATCAACGTCGCAGACGGCGGACGGCGCTTGTACATCCGCTGAACCAGCCGTTCGAACACGTCGCGCGGGCAGTCGGCCGAACCGTTCTTGCCCAATCCGACCACCAACCCATAGCCACGGACACGCATCGGGCGAAGGCCCTCGAAATAGGCATAAGCACCGATCGTATCGCGAAAGGCGGCTGACTTCGCGAGTGGACTCTTGATGGGGTCCACGCCCAGATCGAGCGTTTTGGGCTTCTCGTCCGACGACAAGCAACCACAGAGCAGAAGAAGCGGCGCGAGGATCGCCAAACGCCTTGAAGCGGGGTGATAGCGTAACGACATGGAATAGGCTCCGCTGGACAACAACATACGATAGTCAACCGTATGCGGCTGGGTCAAGCTCCGACGGCCCTCATTTGAGACGTAGCCGCCGCCAATGGCAAGCTGACAGCCGGATCCGGGCAGAGAACGCTAGCGCCAGTCGCCGCCTCAATACGCCGTGCTGTGGTGCCACCAGCCCAAACTCGAAAGAAACATGAGCAACAGCACGAGCAGGACGACGAGCCCCAGACGGACAATGAGCTCACGCCAGGTCAGCCTCCTGCGTCGACGGCGCGGTCGTGCGGGAACTGCGGCGCTCCAAGCCTCGACGAGGGCGTCCGTCTTCGTCCTCTTCCGCGTGCTGAAAGTCCGCGGATCGTCTCGCTCAAATGACCGCCCGCACTCTGGACACCGGTTCTCGGGCAAGCCATCCAGAATGTAGAGACACCCCAAGCAGTACATCGTCGGCGACGACGGACTATACTCGTTCGAAGCCATAGACATCACGTCGGCACTTGCCAGGAATTCCTTGATCGCTCCTCGCTTGCGCCTGTTTTGCCTCCCAGCGGCCACTACATTGACGCCGAACAGGTTCCCTGCCCGTCGTCGATGCGGCCCGATGCACTGTTCCGCCTCTATCCAGCGGTCAGACACCGAATGTCATCTCTGAAAGTCTCGAAGGCTCTTGTGCCGATGGACAATGAAGACCAGCACGCTAAAGGAGCGATTCCATCATGTTTTCGCACATCGACAAGCAGCTCGACGAGTTGACCAAGCAGCTTCCCGAGGGAGGCGAGGGCTACCTTACGGCCGATCAGGCGGAGTTTCTCTGGGCGTTCATCCGTTTGACCCGGCCAAAAATCGTGGCGGAAACCGGGTTTAATGCGGGACACAGCGCCTGCGTGATCATGCGCGCGATGGAGACGTACGGCGGCGGCGTACTGCTTTCATACGACATCGGCCAACACGACGTCATGCAGAAGGGCGCGGAGATCGTCAAGTCGCGTTACGAAAACTTCCACCTGGTACAGGGCGACACGAAGCAGACCCTGGCAACAAGCTTGGCCTTGACGCTCAGCTCGAACAACGACGCCACGCTGGACCTGGCCATCGTCGACGGCGGGCACGACGTCGAAACCGCCCGACACGATCTCATGGTGCTGGAGAGCGTACTCAAACCGGGTGGGTATCTCTGGCTCGACGATTTCGAGAATGCCAACTGCATCGCGGTCGGCGTCAATCTCGTCGGCCGAGAGTTCGCCGCCAGTCGAAAACACTGCCTGCGCTTCCGCACCAGCGACAACCGCGGCATGATGATCTACCAGAAGGGATTCTGAAACGACCGCGCAGGGCGCTGCGTCCGCTACGGCATCCTCGCCACCGCCACCTAGCTACGGCCGTCATGGCAATCGCCGCCCGGCCCCACAACATCATCCCGCGGAAAAAAAAGCACGGGCGAATGAACCGCCCGTGCTCTGTGCAAACAACTCAATCTAGCTTCTGCTGCGACGACACCACCGTGTCGCTACGGTCTCCTTCATACCCAGCCGCGGATCTTACAGGCGTCAGCCACACGCTGGACGGAAACCATGTAGGCACACAGACGATTGTGCGCTTTGATCTTCTTGCTCATCTCGTGGACCGCGTGGAAGGCGTCGGTCATCTTGCGGTCAAGCTGTTGATAGACGTCGTCGAGCGTCCAGTAGTAGTTGTACGTATTCTGGACCTGCTCGAAATACGACACCGTCACGCCTCCCGCATTCGCCAGGAAGTCCGGAATCACATAGACGCCCTTCTCGTGCAGAATCTTGTCCGCCTCGGGCGTGGTGGGACCGTTGGCCAATTCGCAAGAGATCTTGGCCTTGATGTTCGGAGCGTTCTTCGAAGTGATCACACCCTCCAGCGCCGACGGATAGAGCACGTCGCACTGGAGCTCGAGCAGCGCCTCGTTGGTGATCGGCTCGCTTCCCGGGAAGTCCTTGACGCCGCCGGTCTCGAGTTTGTGCCGCACCAGCGCCTGCGGATCCATACCATTCTTGTTGATGACGCCACCGCGCGAGTCGCTCGCGGCGATCAGCGTGCCACCGCCGAGAATCTCCGGATGCAGCGTCGCGGCGAACTGACCCGCGTTGCCGAATCCCTGGATCGCGTAGGTGGCCTTGGCAACATCGACGTTGAGGATCTTGCCGGCCTCGCGAACGCAGTAGACACCGCCGCGAGCCGTGGCATCGCCTCGACCCTGCGAGCCGCCGATCTCCAGCGGCTTGCCGGTGATCATGCCGGGGTGTGATTCACCCGCCATGGCCTCGTACTCGTCCATCATCCACGCCATGATCTGCGGCGTCGTGTAGACGTCGGGGGCGGGGACATCGCGATGGACGCCGAGCTCCTTACCAACGGCGCGGATGTACGTTCGGGCCAGACGCTCCTTCTCGGAATCGGACAGCTCTTTCGGGTTGCAGGTGACGCCGCCCTTGCCGCCACCGAGCGGAATATCGACCACGGCCGTCTTCCACGTCATCCATGCCGCCAGCGCTCGGACCGTGTCGATCGTCTCCTCGGGGTGCCACCGCAACCCACCCTTGGTCGGACCCCGGGCCGCGTTGTACTGCACGCGATAGCCTTTGAAGACCTTCGTCGTGCCGTTGTCCATCCTCACCGGCAGCAGTACGTGGTACTCCTTCATGGGCCAGCGAAGCAGCTCGTGCGTTGCCGCATCGAGCCCCAGCTTCTCAGCCGCTTCGTCAAGCTGCTGCTGCGCAATCGAAAAGGGGTTGAGTTTCGCCATCGTTCAAAAGCTCCTTTGGTCAATCTCGCTCGCACCGGCCGAGCCGGCGAGCGTCGTCACCAGGGCGGGCAACGCCTGCGGCCTCGCCACCCCGGGCGAGCCATCCGCCAGCATCGAGTTTGACTGCAAACAGTGTGCCAAAGCCCCCTCCATCACCTGAAAACCGACGAAAGACGCAGCCTGGCAAATGACTTCTCTGTGAGCAGAGCAACCAAGCCCCCGCCGCATCCAACGCCGAAACGCCCTACGGACTCGGCGACCCACCGAACCGTTCCGGCATATCCGCCAGAATGTAGGCCACCGTCGCCATCATCGCCACATTCCGCGAAAGCTCCTCCCGATCGACCTTGTCGATCGTGTCCGCGTGCGTGTGGTGGTAGTCGAAATAGCGCGACCCTTCGACGCGGTGCCCCATCAGAATCACGCCCGCCTTGCGCATCGGGCTGATATCCGGTCCGCCGCCGCCGATTCTAGCCGTCAACTCCCCCATTTCCGGGGGAAACAACCCCATGATCTCTTCCAACTGGGCGGCGGCCACCGCCTCCCGGTCCTTCTCGGTGCAGCTGATCCCGTATCCCAGCGGCTTGAAAACCCCGCTATCCGACTCGATCGCCGCCACATGCCGACCCAACTCGCCGGCGTGCTGCGCCGCATAGGCCTTGCCGCCAGCCAGCCCGTTCTCCTCGTTGGTCCAGAGCACGACCCGGATGGTCCGCCGGGGGATCAGATTCAGCTTCCGCAGGACATGCATCGCTTCCATGGCGATGACGCAGCCTCCGGCATCGTCGTGAGCGCCGTGTCCCACATCCCATGAGTCGATATGCCCACCGATGACCACAACCTCCTCGGGGTGCGTGCTCCCGCGAAGCTCGCCGATCACGTTGGCCGACACCGCGTCCGGAAGCGACTTCGCCTCCATCTTCATATTGACCACCACGGGGATCCCGAGCGACTGCAGCCGGGCGATCGTCTCCGTATCCTCGATCGTCAACGCCGCCGCCGGGACCCTCGTCGGTGCATCGCCATATTGCATGCCACCCGTGTGCGGCGTGTGCAGACTCGACGCCGTCACCGACCGAATCAGCGAACCGACCGCCCCGCGCTCGGCCGCCATCCGGGCGCCGTGGACACGGTAACGAACCGCTGTGCCATATCCCGAACCCCTTCGCGGATCATACGGGGGCATCGCACGGTTGAAGAGCACGATCTTGCCACGGACGCCCTCCCCCAACGCCTCGAGTTCCTCCTCGTCGGCGACCACGACAACCGGCGCCGTAATCCCCTCCGGAGGCGTCCCCACCGAATCGCCCAACCCGAGCACGTTCAGCTTCTGCACGCGAGGCTCGAGCATCGTCACCGACTCGTCACCGCGGACCCAATGCCTCACCATGACGTTCTCGCGGCCGACGTTCACCTGACCGTCGGACTTCATCGTCGCCATCGCCCAGTCGATCGCCTTTTCCAGTCCGATCGAACCGCTGAGACGATGACCGATGCCGACACACAACTCCTCCAGGCGGTCGTACGCTTGATTCTCAGCAAGAATCGCGCGAGTAATTCGTTCGGCCGTTTCGCGATAGCGAGTCGAAATAGACGGCGTCGGCAAGGTCGACGCAACCTCGACGTGTGAACCGCGCTGACTCTGCTGCGGCATGCTCGCGCAACCCGGCAACAGGCACGCAGACACGCTGACCAACAGCCTTAACCAAATCATCTGTCGTGCAGGCATAATCCTCGCCCCCAAGTGAAATTCCCCTCATCCGTGATGGATAACGTCTCCGGACCCGCCGGAAGGCGGGCGTCCAGCCTGAGCACAAGGATTGTACCGATCCGAGTAGCCCGGCACCAGTTCCCGGACGCGTGAGCGCCCCGATGAACTACGGGCAAAGTAACGGGGCAATCGAACCGATAAGCCCACACTGTCTTGCGGGCATCGCGCCCGGTGTCTACGATGGACCCGTTGTTGTCAGCCACGACACCCTGCCCTGTGGGTATTCGGGAACGGATCAATCATCTTGAACTGCGGTAGAATCCAACGTGCGGCACCCAGCGACGGTACGCCCGTGGGGAACCAAAATCCCCGACAGCGCCTGTGCAGCCACACGTTCTTCCTCGCAAGACTGGCTCTTCCGGCCGCAGTGGTCATCCTGGCTTGGCCTGACACCGCACACGCCTACATCGGACCCGGCGCCGGCTTCGCCGTCGGCACCAGCCTGCTGGCAGTCTTCCTCGCTTTCTTCTCCGGACTGGTGGCGATCGTCCTCTGGCCGTTCCGCTGGACGATCCGGGCGATCCGCGGTCGCCGAGCCCACGCCAACGCTCGGATCAAGCGCTTTGTCGTCCTCGGCCTCGACGGCATGGAACCTACCCTGGCCGAGAAGTACATGGCCGAGGGCAAGATGCCGAACCTCTCGCGCCTCAAAGAGGAAGGTACCTTCTCGCGACTTGGCACGACCCTGCCGCCGCTCTCGCCCGTCGCATGGTCCACCTTTCTGACCGGGTGCAACCCTGGCAAGCACAATACGTTCGACTTTCTCACGCGCGACAAACGAAGCTACCAGCCGCTTCTATCGTCGGTGCGCATTCGCGGTTCGTCACGAACGCTCAAGCTCGGTCCCTACCGAATCCCGATCGGAAAACCCGACATCCGTTTGCTCCGCCGCGGAAAACCGTTCTGGAACATCCTCGGTGAGCACGGCATCTTCAGCGGCATTGTGCGCGTCCCCATCACGTTCCCGCCGGAGAAGTTCAACGGTGTACTGCTCTCCGCCATGTGCGTCCCCGACATCCGTGGCACGCAGGGCACCTTCTCCTACTATACCACACGCGACGAACACGACGACTACATCAGTGGACAGGCCATTCGCGTCCAGCGCCAGGGTGACGTCATCCAATCCCACCTGATCGGCCCCGAAAACTCGATCAAAGAAGGCGCCGGTGCCATGCAGTGTCCCTTCCAGGTCACGGTCACCGGCGAGGGTCGCGCGCGACTGCAAGTCAGCGGTGAGACCTACGAACTCAAAGCGGGCGGCTACACGCCATGGGTCCGCGTGACGTTCAAAGCCGGCCCGGGTGTCAAAGTCCGGGGAATCTGCGAGTTCCTCCTGCTCCGAACCGAACCCGACTTCGAACTCTACGTCACGCCGATCCAGATCGACCCGAACAAACCGGCCATGCCGATCTCTCATCCACCCGTCTACGCCACCTATCTCGCCAAGTCGCAGGGGCTCTACGCCACGCTCGGGCTCGCCGAGGACACCTGGGCACTCAACGCCAAGATCCTCGGCGATGACGGTTTCCTGCACCAATGCCTCGAGGCGGATGAAGAACGCGAAACCATGTTCTTCGATACACTGGAAAAAGTGCGCAGAGGAACCGTCGTCTGCGTCTTCGACGGAACCGATCGCATCCAACACATGTTCTGGCGCTACATCGACCCGTCGCACCCCGCCTACAATGGCCAGGCCGAGCAGCAGCACCGAAACGCCATCAACGAACACTACGAGCGGATGGATGAGCTCGTCGGACGCACCATGAAATCGTGCGACGATGACGACACCGTGCTCATGGTCGTCTCCGATCACGGCTTCAATTCGTTCCGAAGAGGCCTCGACGTCAACGTCTGGCTCGAGCAGAACGGATACCTCACGCTCAAACCCGACGGACGCGGAAAGAAGTACCTGGCCGGCGTCGATTGGTCCCAGACCAAGGCCTTCTGCCTCGGCCTCGCCGGCATCTGGCTTAACGTCAAAGGCCGTGAAGCCCATGGCATCGTCGAACCCGCTGATGCCGACGCCCTGAGAAACGAAATCTGCGAGAAGCTCACCGGCCTGCAAGACGAAGAAGCCGGCGAGCTCGCCGTGAGCCGCGCCTTCAACGCCCACCGCACGTATCAAGGCCCCTACGCCGCCGAAGCCCCGGACATCATCATCGGATACAACAGAGGATACCGGGCGTCGTGGGAAGCCGCCGTCGGACAACCGACGGACGCACTCTTTCACGATAACACCCGAGCCTGGAGCGGTGATCACTGCATCGACCCCAAACTCGTGCCCGGCGTGCTCTTCTGTAACCGAAAGATCGATACGCCGAATCCACGCCTGATGGACCTCGGCGCCACCGCCCTCGAGCTGTTCGGCGTGCCCGTGCCCCCGAACATGGACGGAAAACCGCTACGCCTCGCCGATCCCGACGGAACCTTCCCCACCAACGGCCGCGCAAGAGAGGCCAAGACCTCCGACGCCGGTGAACCGCTTCACAAAGAACAACTGGCAGCTACATCATGAAACCGCTCCAAGCGCTGACCACGATCATGCTTTCACTCACCGCGATCATCATCGCCGGGTCCGCGGTCTCCTGTCGCCCGGATGAGGTTGACCGGTACCCGAAGGTCGTCGTCCTCGGATTCGACGGCATGGACCCCAAGCTCTGCGAACGCATGATGGACGCGGGGAAACTCCCCAACCTCGACAAGCTCCGTAAGACCGGTGGATTCAAACCGCTCGGAACCACCATGCCGCCGCAAAGCCCCGTCGCCTGGGCCAGCTTCATCACCGGTGCAAACCCCGGCGGACACGGCATCTTCGACTTCATCCACCGTAATCCCGAAGAACAATGCATGCCCTTTTACGCCGCCGCCGAAACCGTACCCAGCGACGACGGATGGGAAGTGGGCGAACACCGAATCCCCCTGACCTTCTGGCCGTTCCAACACAATCCCACGCAGACGCTCCTGCGCCGAGGGGGCACACCTTTCTGGGATTACCTCGACCAGGCCGGCATTCCCGTGTGGATCTACGACATCCCCGCCAACTACCCACCGAGCAAATCCGAGCACGGACACATGCACTGCCTGGCCGGCATGGGCGTACCCGACCTGCTCGGCGGATACGGAACGTACCAGTTCTTCTCGACCGACACCCCCTCCTTGAAGAGAGAACCGGGCGGCGTACGAAAACCACTCATCTTCATCAACGATACCGCGATCGCCACGCTCACGGGACCCGAGAACAGCTACCTCCTCAAACCGGCCAGCACAGAGGTTCGCCTCCAGATTCACCGCCACCCCACCGACCGATCCGCTCGCATCGAATTCCAGGGAAACACCGTCGTTCTCAAAGAAGGCGAATGGAGCAAGTGGCAGAAACTCTCGTTCGAACTCGAGATGCCCTCCTTCCTGCCCAACGAAGACGTCAGTGGTATCTGCCGGCTCTTCCTCCAACAGGTACGTCCTGAACTGCGACTCTACGTCACGCCGATCAACATCGATCCCTCCGACCCGGGCGAACAAAACATCACCGAACCACCCGAGTTCATCACCGACATCGCCGACGAACTCGGCCTCTTCTACACCGCCGGATTCCAGGAAGACCACAAGGCCCTGTCCAACAAGCTCTTCACCGACACCGACTATCACAGCCAGGCCGACTACGTGCTCAAAGAGCGCCTGACCCTGCGCAACTACGCGCTCGACCACTACGACGGCGGCCTGCTCTTCTTCTACTTCTCCAGCACCGATCTTCAGGCCCACATGTTCTGGTGGGACTCCGACGAGAAGCATCCCACCCGCCCGCTGGAAGAAGCCAAGAAGTACCACCAGACCGTCGTCGATCTCTACACCCAAATGGACGACGTCGTCGGCGAAACCGTCGATCGATTCGGCGACGACGCCACCATCCTCGTCATGTCCGACCACGGATTCTGCAACTTCCGACGCCAGTTCAACCTCAACACCTGGCTTCGCGACAACGGGTATGTCCAACCGAGCAACTGCAAATCCCTGATCAACCCACGCCGCGGCGCGCTGGTGAATTGGGCGGAAACAAAAGCCTACGGCCTCGGACTCAACGGCCTCTATCTGAACATGGTCGGACGCGAACGCGATGGCATCGTCTATCCCCACGAACGCGAAGCCCTCATCGGAGAATTGACCCAAAAGCTGCTGGCCATCCGTGACCCGCAGAACAACCAGCCCATCATCGCCAAGGTCTATCGCAGCGACGAAATCTACTCAGGCCCCTTCGTCGCCACCGCGCCGGACTTACTGGTCGGCTACCACCGAGGCTATCGCGCCTCCTGGTCGACAACACTTGGCGACATGGCCCGAAACGTCATCAGCGACAACAGCTCGGCCTGGAGCGCCGACCATTGCGTCGCCGCCGATCAGGTCCCCGGCGTGATCTTCAGCAACAAACCCCTACTCAAACGAGAACCCGCACTCGTGGATATGGCCCCAACCATACTCGACGCCTACGGCGTGCCACGACCCGACACCATGGAAGGCGCCAGCATTCTGAAATCTGACGCGGTCACCCTGCGACCCGACTGAAAGGAGAACGATTCGTGGCAAAGATCAAAATCGACCCGCACCTGTACGATCGGATCAAGAACATATCCGAGAAAGCCGGCTATACCTCGCCCGACGAGTTCATCGTCCACGTGCTCGAAAAAGAACTCTCGACCCTCGAATCCGTAGACTCCAACGAGGAAGTCACCGAACGCCTGAAGGGCTTGGGCTACCTGGAATAACCGCCGGACACCCCCAACCAACGCACGGAGAACTGCATCGTGGACGCCGTAAACTGGCTGCTGTTGAACGCAGGTGACGCCGTACTGGCCACCTGGAGCGCAGTCAAAGTCGGTGCCGCATGGGCGTGGAGCATCGTCGATACGCTCCTCGACCCCCTCCTCTCCGTCGTCCTTGCCTGCCTCAACCCACTCTGCACCAAACTCGGCGACCTCGTCTACGCCATACTCAGCCCGTTTCCCATCTGGATCGGACTGACCCTGCTCTCCGTCGCCGCCGGGCTGATCGCGCTACTGGCCTTTCGATATACCTCGAACCAAACCGCCATCGGTCGCGCCAAGGACGACATCAAAGCCAACCTCCTCGCACTCAAGCTCTTCAAAGACGAACTAGGCGTCACCTTCCGCTGCCAGCTTCGACTGCTCTGGGCCATCGCAAGACTGCAACGCTACATGCTCTTTCCGTTCTTCGTCATGCTCCCGCCGATGCTTCTTCTCCTGGCGCAGATGGGCATCCGCCACCAGTGGCGACCGCTTCAGCCCGGCGAACAAACCAACATCGAACTTCGTCTAACCGACGAAGCCCCAACCACCGACACAACCCCCACCGAACCGATCACCCTCCAGCCGAATCCCGGCCTCGCCGAGATCGTCGGCGTACCCGGCGCCGACCGCACCGTCTGGCGCATTACCGCAGGCTCGCCAGGCCGACACATCCTCCAATTCCACCTCGGCGCAGAGAGCATCGAGAAGGAACTCGTCGTCGGTACCGAATTCCAGCGCGTCAGCGCCATTCGGACCCGACACAACTGGGGCGCCCAACTCCTCCACCCCGCCGAACCGTGCCTCCCAGCCGACGCCACCGTCGCCTCGATCCAAATCCTCTACCCCCACGTCGACTCGTGGATCCACGGCGCCAACTGGTGGCTGCTCTCCTTCTTCGTCATCTCCATGGCCACCGCGCTGATCTTCAAACCCCTCTTCAACGTGCGCTTCTAACCGCGCGCCTCATACGCCGCCTTCAGCCAACGCTTGAGCTGATCGTCAACGTCTGAGACTCTGCTCAACGAAACGCAGTGCGTCGCGTTGTCGCTGAACGCCTTCGAAAGCTGCAGGCGCTTCGTCGGCCGAACGCCCGGAAGTCGTAGACCCAGATCGATCCGCGTCTTGGTCGGCGCCTTCGCGATCGCGAAAGTGTGCTTACGAGCAAACGTCGTTTGCGTCTTCCGCGCACCCACGTCCACGTCACGACCGAGCTTCTTCACCGCTCGCACCAGCCGATCATACACTGGGCGAAACGCGGCTTTGTCGCCCTTGAACTGCGCGTCCAGCAGTTCGGAGGCCGACGGCGCCGGCACACCGGAGGCGCACAACGTGGGATCGGCAACAACCCAGCACGTCGTCCCGCCTAGCCCGAACTCCTCCTTCAACCACCGGCGCGGTGCCTTGGAGTCCTTCAGTGTGCTTTTCTTCGCCGCCCGCACCCACTGTTCGAGGCTCTTCCCCGTCCGATCCTTCAGATTTCGAACCACGGCCTCCCGCATGCCACTCGGTGATAACGCCATCGGAATCCTCCTCGATCATGCAACGTCGAACTCGACCCACGTCGGCCCGCGTACAATAATCGGCGCCCTCGCAATGACGAGCAAGAAGCCTTTCGCGAACGCAAGGCTCGAGACCAGCACGTCCATCGGTTGTCGTAGCGACAAACCGCCAACCGAACGGAAGCGACCGATGGAAATGTACTACGCCGACCGTTCACACTCACACTGTTCTGCAGTACCCTGCCTTCGCAAAACAGGTAGAGGTTCGGCGAGGTTCACTCGAACCTTTGGCGCTTGTCGATCGACGGTAGCGGCGGATGAAAACAAGATCCCGGCGAATCCGGGGCTCCGACGCTGCAGCAAAGTAGGGCTTGCTCCATGCAGCCAACGTCCACGATTCAGGTCATCTTTGCGCTCACGGCGCTGCTGGTGGGAAGCATGCTCGGCGGCCGGCCACGCCCGACCAAATCGGCCAGACCGCTGCGAGTGCTCACCACCGCCGTATTCATCCTCGCCGGGATGATCGCCGCGGGGATCATCGTCGTGCGACTCGACCTGACGGAAACGTGGATCGAAATGCTCAGCGCCGCAGCCGCGTGGGGGCAACTCGTCACCTGCGCCATCTGCGTGGGCGGCGTGACCTTCAGTCTTCGACTCGTGTTCGCGGATCAGCCCTCGCGAGATGGAATACAGCTCGTATTCGTCTCGATGATGCCCGTTCCCCTCTACGTCATCGCCAGCCTGATGGAACGCCTTCTACCTGCAGCGGGATAGGACTCGTCCACACCAACATGGAGCGTTGGCTACACGCGCGGATCGTTCCGTCGACGTGATCACTCGAAGGCCTGACCGCTTCAAGAAACCGCGGCGTCGCCTTCCCCCTACCCATCCGCCGCGCGTGGCCCGAGCGTGATGCCCTTGTTGTCGGTCTCGTCCTTCGACGTCATCGTGTAGTCGCCGTCCTGGCGCCTGTGATTGACGTTGAGCTTCTGCAAATAAAGATCGTGGACGTCGTCCGCGTTGAGACCGACACACTGAGCCATGCTGATCCAGAAAAACAGAAGGTCGATCACCTCGACCCGCGCGTTTTGAAGATCATGAACCGCGAACCGCCGGCCGGCCTTTGCTTCGCTGCACCAGTGCTTCCAGAACGTGCAGTCACGGAGTTCCTCGAGTTCGTTGCTGGCGGCGATGATGTAATCATTGAGCCACTTCCCCGCAGACTCCGCGTCGAACCGCTCTCGTTGCGACTTCGTGTCATAACCGATGCGCGCGTTGAGCGCTGCCTGCCGCTCGAACATATCCTTCAGCACGACTACTCCTTTCGCGATCCTGGCCGTAAGAGAACCTCTCCACGCCGCTGCGCCGCCCGAGGCCTACTGCAGGCGCGCAGCCGGTTCCCGACTCAATAAGAACGCTATACGAAATCTCAGAGTGCTGTAAAGCCCGCGGGGGGCAGATCAAGCCTCGATGTGCTGCTTGATCTTCCGAAGCGCCTCATACTCGATCTGTCGGACACGCTCACGCGTCAGACGAATCTCCGCGCCGATCTGCTTCAGCGTCATCGGGTCACGACCGTCCAAACCGTACCGGAGACGAAGAATCGTCGATTCCCGTTCGTCCAGGTCGTCCAGAAGACCCACGATTTGCGTCGCCACCGATTCCGTCGCCAACGCCTCCTCCGGGGCCGGCGTCTTCCGATCAGCAATCGCTTCAGTGAGCGCCTGCCCGTCCACACCATCAGAATCGTGCGTCGGAGCAGAAACAGCCTTCACCGCGTCGCGAATGTGGCTGACCTTGCTCTCGCTCATCTCCAGCTTCTCCGCCAGCTCCTGAACGCTGGGCGGTCGCCCCTCGTTCTCCATGAATCGATCTCGCGCCTCGCGAAAACGCGATATCATCTCCACCATATATGCCGGAATGTGGATCGGCTTGTCGCTGTTGATCAAACTGCGCTTGATCGCCTGCTTGATCCACCACGAAGCATACGTGCTGAAACGAGTATTCTGGTCAGGATCGAAACACTCGACCGCCCGAATCAGACCCAGATTCCCCTCGTTGATCAGATCATTCAGCGGCGCACCACGCTTGACATACTTCTTCGCAATGTTGACGACCAGACGGAGGTTCGACTTCACCATCCGGTCCCGAGCCGCCGCGGCATCCGACTCCGCCGACTCACGTTCGATAAGATTGAGCTCGCCCTTGGCGAACCGGTCCGCAGCAACCTGCCCGTTCTGCACGATCGCAGCAAGGCTCTTCTCCTCCTCAGGCGTCAGAAGGGGCGCTTCATTGATCTGGCGAAGATAAACCTGTAGGTCGGCATCGACAGCGATGACACTATCCTCCCCGAAAGTGCGGCCACCTCACCGCGCGCAACCCCATACACAATGAGAACGCCACGCAGCCATACGGCACCGCCCGGCCGACATCACGCAAACCACCACGGGAACGCGCCCGCAGCGCAGATTCACGCTTGTCAGTACCGGATCCCCCAAGTAACGCGGGTCAGAGCACTGTCGATCTTCGTGCGCCGCAGTCTCGATGCAATCACTCGGAAAGCTGCGAGCTTCGACCGCAACAGAAAAACACCGCTTGCTCTAGACCCCCGGATTCTCCGCGTCGGTCTCCGACTCGGCGCTCGCCTCCTCGCTGGGAGGTGTGGCGTCATCCGTCACAGACTCGCCGTCGATAACTGCCGCCTCTGCGGTCGCATCCTCAGCAGCGACAGGAGCGTCAGCAACGTCAGGAGCGTCATCCTCCACCGAGTCGCCCTCGACAACAGCGGCCTCCGCCGTGCCGTCGCTCGACGCCTCCGAGGTCACCTCTTCCGGCGAGGTCTCGGCGCTCACGGACGCAGGTGCCGGCGGAGCGTCAACACCCGGATGCGGGATGAGTCCTTCCGACAACAGCACGCCAACGCCGTCCAGACCACCACGCCGCGCCTTCGGCGGCTCCGCCGATCCGGATTCGGCATCCTGCTCCACCGACCACTCGGCACGCTTCTTCGACAAGCCGATCTTGCGCTCGACCGGATCGACCCGAAGGATCTTCACCAGGATCCGCTGACCCACTTGGACCTCGGCGTGCGGATCCTCCACCTTATGATCGGCTAATTCGCTGACGTGCAGGAGCCCTTCGAGGTCCTCTTCCAGCTCCACAAAGACCCCGAAGTTGGTGATTTTCGTCACCACGCCCTCGATAATCTGACCCGGAATGTAGTTCTCGGGCACCGCACGAGCCCACGGATCCTCGTGGAGCTGCTTGAGACCCAGCGCAATCCGCTGCTTGTCTTCCTCGACCTTCAGCACCACGCATTCGATCTCTTGGCCCTTCTTGATCATCTCCGAAGGGTGACTGACCTTCTTCGTCCAACTCATATCGGACACGTGCAAGAGACCGTCGATGCCTTCCTCGACCTCGACGAAAGCCCCATAATTCGTCAAGTTCCGCACCCGACCTTGGATCCGCGTATTCGGCGGATACTTCTCAGCCACGTGCGTCCAGGGATTGTCCTGCGTCTGCTTGATCCCCAGCGATATCTCCTGCTTGTCCTTGTTGATGTCGAGGACCAGCACATCCACCACATCACCTACCGCCAAAACCTCGGTCGGGTGATTGATCCGGCGCGTCCAACTCATCTCCGAAATATGCACCAGACCTTCCACGCCCGGCGAAATCTTCACGAAGGCGCCATAGTTAACAATATTCACAACCTCCCCGCTCAATCGGGTCTTCGGCGGATACTTCTGCTCGACCTCATCCCACGGGTTGACCTTGAGCTGCTTGAGACCCAGCGCAATCTTCTCCTTCTCGCGATCGATGCTCAGAATCTTGATCTCGATCTCTTCATCAACGTTGAGCACCTCCGCGGGATGGCTGACGCGATCCCAACTGATGTCCGTGATGTGAAGAAGACCGTCAATACCGCCCAGATCGACAAACGCACCGAAACCGGCAAGGTTCTTGACAACACCACTCCGAATCTGACCGACCTCGATCTCGGCAAGAAGATTCTCTTTGGCCGCCAGACGCTCATCCTCGATCAAACGACGCCGCGAAACAACAATATTACGACGCTCCGTATCGATCTTGAGAATCTGTGCGCGAATCGTCTTGCCAATGAACTCCCCGATGTCGCCCGGACGACGAATGTCGACCTGCGACGCCGGAAGGAAGACCGGATACCCGATGTCGACCAGAAGTCCGCCCTTGATCTTCCGCATCACGCGGCCCTCGACGGAGTCACCCTCGTTCTTCGTGTCGACGATCTTATGCCAGTTGATGATCCGGTCGGCCTTGCGCTTCGAAAGGACAATATACCCACTGTCCGACTCCACGTTCTCCAACCAGACCTGAACCTCATCCCCGATGTCGACCTCACTGATGTCGTCCCACTCGCCGACGGGAATCAGTCCTTCGCTCTTGAGACCGACGTCGACGACCATGTCGTCACCGGCCCTGCCGACGACACGACCCTTCAAGATCGAACCGGCCTTGAATTCCTCGTTCTCACCCTCGACCAGGGTGGTGATCTGATCGTCACTTGACGATCCGGAAAAGACGGCTTCCAGTTCGGCGTCGAGTTCGCCTCCAAGCCCATCCAACTCGGCGATGAGGTTTTGGTCTACCATTAGGTTATCTGATTCTTCCCGATACGGTGATCACGCCAATGCGGCTCGGACGTTGCAGCTAAATGAGGAGTTTCCAAGCAGAAATGGCTAGAGTCCAAAGCCCGCTCCGACGGACACGAGACACCTCGCGTCTACCTCGCCGATCAGCGAGCGCTGATCCTGCATTCTATCGCAGAACACGACACGTCGCTATGCCTGCAAGACCCACCGGTTTGATGAGCACGCGTTTCCCGCCGAAAGTGCGATCCGCCAACACCCGCGCGCAGGCCCAAGAGAGCATCCGACGCCCCCAAACGACGCCGCAACCGCTCCCTTCCCTAGCAAACGCTGATCTTGCGGAAACCGTGCCGACGCTTTCGGTTGATGAGCCTACGCCCGGTGTGCGAACGCATCCGCGCTCGGAAACCCTGCTTGCGTGCTCGTTTGATCTTGCTGTTGCGGTGCGGGTAATGCATCTGTCCGTCGTCTCGTTCCACCAGACGCCCGAAGACCCCGTTGAAGGCCATCGGAACGCCGAAATACCCAAAGATCGGCAATATAGCAGCAGGCTGTGAAATCCACAACCCCCGTCTCAAACTCATCTTCCAACCTCGCAAGACCTCGATTCCAGCGGCTGGGCCGCTATAATGGCCTCTCAGCGCCCGAGCGACCGAGGTGGGTCGGACCGTCGGGCAGCACCCTTTTGGGACAGAAACGTTACACATGGCCGATCAATTCACAGACCCAGGCCCGGTAGAATGTACGGCGGAATCAGGCGCCGCCGGAGGGCGCGTCAGGCTGGTCCGGAGCTTCACCTTCGAGGCCGCACACCGCCTGCCCAACGTCGGTTCCGGCCACAAGTGTGCCCGCCTGCACGGGCACAGCTTTCGGGTCGAGATCGTCTGCGCGGGGCAGATCGACCCGCGAACGGGCTGGTTGATCGATTTCGCTGAAATTAAAGCGGTTTTTTCGCCGTTATTGGAGCAGCTTGACCACCGGTATTTGAACGACATCGAGGGGCTGGAAAACCCCACCGCGGAGAACATCGCTCGCTGGATCTGGGTGCGGCTCAAACCGTCGCTCCCGGTGCTCACGAACGTGGGCGTCGCGGAAACCTGCACCTCCAGGTGCGAGTATCATGGATAGGACTGGACCGAAACGACTAAAGAACGCCACACCCGGAGTGTCGCGTTCGGCATCTTCAAGGAGTGCTCGTATGAAGTTGAGATCGTTGTGTGGCGCCTGGGCGCTATGTTTGGTGTTCGTCGCGGCCTCGGCTGTCGCCGGCCCGAAAGAAAAAGGAAAATCGGCCAAGGGGAAGGCGCCTTGCTCAGCCAAGAGCGCCAAGACGGTGTCAGACAAGGCGCCGTGTCACGGCAAGGATGTCAAGAAGGCGTCCGATAAGACACCGTGCAACAAGCCGTGCGGCAAGAAGGCAAAGACCCATGACGGCCGGAGTGAGCTGACGGCGGCGTCCGATAAGGCGCCGTGTCACGGCAAGGACGTCAAAAAGGCGTCCGATAAGGCGCCCTGCAGCAAGCCTTGTGGGTCCAAGAGTGCCAAGACGGTGTCAGACAAGGCGCCGTGTCATGGACCGAAGGCCAAAACGGCTTCGGGGAAGAAGGGTGGATGTGGTGGCGGTTGCGGGTCGGGCTGCAAGTGCGGTCAAGGTGCCGCGTTTGCCTCGGGCAAGACGCCTTGTGGCAATAAGGGTTCGAAGCTGACCTCAGGCAAGGAGCCCTGCCACAAGAGTGCCAAGACTGCGGGCGACGGCGGATGCCCGTTCCACAAGAAGGCTGAAGCGATCTTGACGTCGATGCCGGCGATGAAGTACCGCGTCGGCAAAGAGGTCATTGGCTGCTCGAAGAGTGCGGCTGCCATGGCTGAGCAATCCGGCAAGACGCTCAAGTACGTCGTCGGTGATGACAGCTATTCGGATAAGGCTGAGGCGGTCATCAAGCTGACGTCCGTTCTGGAAGGCGAGCTTGATGCACTTCAGGGCATGCAGTTCGTGGTCGGCGAAGACTGCGGTCGCTGTCCGATGACGGCCAAGAGCCAGGCGAAGAAGTCCGGAAAAAAGATGACGTACCGCGTCGGCGGGTTTGATTTCGACAAGAAGTCGGACGCCGAGAAGGTCGTCAAGCTGGTTTCGGATGCGGTTTCGAAGATCTCGATGGCCTACAAGGTCGACGGTAAGACGTATCACTGCGACAAGTCGGCCGGCGCGAAGTGCAAGAAGACCGGCAAGAAGATGACCTACGTCATCGGCGAAGACGAGACGGGCTGCAAGCAGAGTGCGGCGTTGATGCTGGCTGAGACGAAGGTTCGCACGGTTGTCGAGGCGGCTGCCCAGGCGGCGATGTCGCTGTAGAAAGACGATGGTCCGCAAGAGCGGACCCTACGACGCAAGGAAGCCCAGGACAAAGTGTCCTGGGCTTTTTTTGTAGGCGGTGTGTAAGGCGTATCGATACCCCATGAGGCGCACGGGCAAGCTGTCGCTTGCCCATGTCACCCAACGCCGTTAACCAAGCTGCGCCGCATGACTGGTCAATACCGCGTAAATCCAGGCTTTCTCGCGTCCTTTCAGTCTGCGCAAGATCGGACATCCGGGAGGTTGTTCCTTTTTCTTGTGCGGCCAATCGCGGGCCCGCGTGCCACACAGCATGGCGGCGCTTTTCGTCCACGCGGCCTCAGAGTAGAGTACTGCGGCTATGGGGCTCGACGAGAAACGGAGTCATGCGTTGCCCGAAGACAAGATACTCATCAACGACTTGCTGGTTCGCGGCATTCTCGGCGTCAATGAGTGGGAACGACGCGAGAAGCAGGATATCCTGGTGAACCTCGAACTCGACGCCGATGTTCGGGCGGCGGCCCGGCACGATAATGTCGACGACTCGGTCAACTACCGGACGGTCGCGAAGCAGGTCATCGAGCATCTGGAATCCGCGGAACGGCTGACGGTCGAAGCGCTGGCGGAAGACATTGCGCGCCTCTGCCTGGCGATGTCCGGCGTTTCGAGCGTGCGGGTGCGCGTCGAGAAACCGGGGGCGGTTCGGTTCGCGCGATCGGTCGGCGTTGAGATTCGAAGGCGCCGGGAAGATTTTGTCTGAGCACGCGTTCATTTCGATCGGTTCCAACCTTGAGCCGGAGAGATACCTGCCACTGGCGGTGCGTGGGCTTCGCCGGATCGGGCGGCTGGTGGGGATCTCCGGGGTCCATCAAAGTCCGGCGGTTGGCTCGCAGCGGGGCCCCGACTTTCTCAATGCGGCCGTACGGGTTGAGACGGAGGCGTCACCACTTGACGTTCGACAGCGGCTCCGCGACATCGAGGTCGACCTGGGGCGCGAGCGGGAGGAAGACAAGTTTGCGCCTCGTACGATTGACCTTGATTTGTGTCTGTATGGGTCACTGGTGCTGTCGAGCCCCCAGGTGACGTTACCGCACCCGGAACTTATCGAACAGGCGTACGTGGCTGTTCCGATGGCACAGCTCGCTCCGGATCTCCCTCACCCGATCACGGGTGAGACGCTGAGATCGCTGGCGAATCGACTTGCGCTTCAGGTCGAGCTTGTGGAACGCTCGGACGTCGCCCTGACCCTGGAAGCCGACCGCGAGGTTTGAGCTGCGCTTGTCGTCACCGCCGGGCATCGGTAGATTCAGGGCGGAGCGACCAGGCGATGGCCGTCTCCCCTGGAGTCTGATCTTGCCGGGAAGAGATTCGCTCACAATGCCATTTGTCCGGCTTGATTCGATGCACTTGATCGTCGTCATGCTGTCGCTGGGTGTTGCGCACTCGGAGATCGCGGCCGACACGCGCGAGACGATCGCCGACCCATCCGAGCGTCCTCGAGCCCGACAACTCGGCATCGTGATCGGAATCCTCCCGCCAGGGTCCTTGAACGCCATAACGGATGTCGACGGCGTTCGCGTTGGCCACACCACCAGGATTGAAGGTGAGAGCATCCGTACGGGGGTCACCGCGGTTCTCCCACATACCGGTAACCCGTTCCAGGAGAAGGTGCCCTCGGCGATCGTCGTTGGAAACGGGTTCGGGAAGCTCGTGGGATCGACGCAGGTCGACGAGCTGGGCACGATGGAAACGCCGATCATCCTGACCAACACGCTTTCGACCTTCGCGGCGGCGGATGCACTGGTGAGCTATGTGTTGTCTCTGGAGGGAAATGAAAAGGTCCGATCGGTCAACCCCGTCGTCGCGGAGACCAATGACGGTTATCTGAACGACATTCGCGCGCGACGTATCACCGCCGATGACGTCAGGTCGGCGATCGGTGCCGCTCGCGGCGGAGCGGTAGCGGAGGGTTGCGTCGGCGCAGGAACGGGAACGCGATGCCTTGGCTGGAAGGGTGGGATCGGCACGTCCTCCCGGCGCCTCCCGTCATCGCTGGGCGGCTATACGGTCGGTGTGTTGACGCAAACGAACTTCGGTGGTGTTCTGACGGTGGCGGGTGCGCCGGTGGGAAGGGAGCTGGGCCGGTACTATCTGCAAGATGAGGTGAAACGCGATCTCCACGAGGGCGGGTCGTGCGTCATGGTCGTGGCCACGGATGCACCACTGGACGCGCGGCAACTGCGCCGGTTGGCCAGTCGCGCCCTGCTGGGTCTGGCGGCTGTCGGGTCGCCCATGACGCACGGGAGCGGGGACTATGTGATCGCGTTTTCGACGGCGCGTGAGGTTCGCGTCCGAAGCGCGGCGGCCCCACGCACGGAGACGCGCGTGCTTTTGCGCGAAGAGCGCCTGTCGCCGCTCTTTCAGGCGACGCGCGAGGCCACGGAAGAGGCGATCGTCAACAGCTTGTTGAGCGCGACCACCGTTACCGGTCACCGCGGGCGTCGGTGTGCGTCGATTCCGATCGATCGAGTGGTCGACATCTGCAAACGATATGGTGTCATTCAACGGGTGGACGAAACGTCGAATGCCGGAGAGAGAGCCCCATGAAACGATCGATACGCTGTTTGGCGCTGGCCGCCTTGGTTTGTAGCGCCTGCCATGGTCCTTTGACCGGACAATACCGCTATACGCCGGATGATTACGGAGGGGTCTCGGGATCGTCAGAGGCAGAGCAGACAGCGCTTGTCCGACTGACGCCGGAAGCGCTTCACCTTCATCACAGCGCTTTGCTGATCGACGGCCACAACGACTTGCCCGACCTGATTCGTCGCAAGGGATCGTTTGAAGCGTTCGACATCGCACAGACGCAGCCGGACGGGCACACCGACCTCGAGCGACTCCGCCGTGGCGGCGTTGGGGCTCAGTTCTGGTCGGCGTATGTCCCGACCTCGACGATCGAGGAGGGTGGGGGCGCGCGATTTGCGCTCGAGCAGATCGACCTCATCCACAGAATGGTCCAGAGGTACGCATACGCCATGGAGATGGCGTACACTGCGGACGACGTCGTGCGCATTCGGCGCAACGGGAAGATCGCGTCACTTATCGGGGTGGAGGGAGGACATGCGATTGAAGATTCGCTGGGCACAGTTCGGATGTTTCATCGCCTCGGTGTCCGATACATCACACTTACCCATTCGAAGTCACACGGCTGGGCGGACTCTTGTGATGGCGAGCCGCGCCACGACGGGCTTTCACCCTTCGGCGAGGAGGTCATCCGGGAGATGAACCACGTGGGCATTCTCGCGGACATTTCGCACGTCTCGCACGAGACGATGCGCGACGTCCTCCGTGTGAGCCGTGCGCCGGTGATTGCGTCTCACTCGAACGCCTACGCGGTTGCACCGCACCCCCGCAATGTACCCGATGATGTTCTGGGGCACATCGCCGACAACGGCGGCGTTGTCATGGTCGTCTTCTACTCCGGGTTTGTCGATCCGGAAGCGGCAAGGAAGTCTGGGGCCTATTGGGAGACGGTCGGAAAACTGCGAGACAAGTTCGACGACAAGGAAGAGGCGCGCAAAGCCGTACGCGACTACATGCGCCAACACCCACTTCCAAGGGGAACGGTGAAGACGTTGGTGGATCACATCGACCACATCGTACGGGTCGCGGGCATTGATCATGTCGGGATCGGATCGGACTTTGACGGCTGCAGCAAACTACCGGTTCAGCTCGAGGACGTGTCGGGCTACCCTTTTATTACGCAGGAACTCTTGAATCGCGGATACGGTGAGGCGGACATTCGCAAGATCTTGGGCGAGAATGTCCTTCGAGCGTTACGGCGGGCGGAGGATGTCGCGCGTGGATTGGGCTCCAACGCGCGGCCCTGAACGTCTGGAGGAATAGGACGATGCAAAGAATGTCGTTACATTTCGCAACCGTCATCTCCTTGCTCGCGCTGTCGGGTTGCAGTATCGCCGGGTCGTGGAAAACCGTACAGGTTGATCCGCCGTGGGTACCGTTTCCGGTCGAGACGATGACGCTCGATCCGGACAACAACTTCACGACCACCTGGAACCAGAACGGTGCGGATCGCACGGCGACCGGGCGGTACAAGTGGAACGGTCGCACGCTCGAAATCGCTCGCCAGGGGTTTGAGCCGCGCGTCTACCAAGCGCGCCTCCGAATGGATGGCAAGCTCGTCATGACCCTCGAACAGAACAACGCCAAGGTCACTGCCACATTGGAGAGGCAGACCGATCCATAACGAACCCGTCTCGTAGATTCGCTAACCCGTGCTCAACGGCATCATCAATCTCAACAAGCCGGTCGGCATCACGTCGGCCAAGGCGCTCTATCGCGTCCGTTCCATCACCGGTCAGCGCAAGAGCGGACACGCCGGAACGCTGGATCGCTGCGCGTCGGGCGTACTCGTCCTGTGCCTCGGAAAAGCGACCAAGCTGGTCGAATCGATCATGGATCAGCCCAAGGTCTACCGCGCCGTCGCTCACCTGGACGTCACCAGCGAGAGCTACGACAGTGATCAGGCGCCGGTCCCTGTGGAAAACTGCACCGAACCGACCGGCGGACTTCTTCGCGACGCGATGACCGCGTTCGAAGGCGAGATCGAGCAAGTCCCGCCCCGTATCAGTGCCGTCAAGGTCGCCGGCGTCCCGGCCTACAAGCGGACCCGCCGGCAGGAGGACGTCATTCTTCGCCCAAAGCCTGTACAGATCTACTGGGTCCACATTCACCGCTATGCGTGGCCCCGGCTCGATTTCGAGCTCTGCTGCGGGCGCGGCACTTATGTGCGCGCCCTCATCCGGGACCTGGGAAGCAAGCTCGGAACCGGTGGATGTCTGACGTCCCTGGTCCGCAGTCGTGTGGGTCCTTTCACGCTGGAAAGCAGTTGGTCGCCGGAGACACTGGAAACCGCCGGTGGCCCCGAAGATTACCTGATCGAGCTGGAAGACGCCCGCGCCCGACTCGATCCAGCCGCGATCACCATTCCCGATCGCCCGAGCGAGTAGACCACCAGTCTTGAGGTCAGTTCGCCGCCTCCAGCCGGAAGGTCGCCCCACCGTGCGTGGCACGCGGCTTGCAGACTGAGTCCCCGGGCGGGTCATGCGCCGGTTGCGGAATCGGTGCACCGTCTTGGCGATCCCCGGCCTCGGCGGTACGATCCCCGTTCGTTCACCGTGGGAGAATCACGTACGACCGTCACAAAGGAACCTACCATGAAGCGCGCGAAAATCACCGTCGTCGGAGCCGGGAACGTTGGGGCGAGCTGTGCCGTCTTCGCAGCCCAGCAGGAGCTGGGCGACGTGGTCCTGATCGACATTCCTGACTTCGCCGACAAGACGGCCGGAAAGGCCCTCGATCTCGCCCAGTGCGGACCGGTCCAACGGTTCGACGCCAACATCGTCGGAACAGCCGACTACAAGCACGCCGAGGGCAGCGACGTCGTGATCATCACCGCCGGCATTCCGCGCAAACCGGGTATGAGCCGTGACGACCTGATCCAGACCAACGTCAAGATCGTGAGCAGCGTTTCCGAGCGGATTGTCAAGGTCGCGCCGGAAGCGGTCCTGATCATCGTCTCCAACCCGCTCGATGCGATGGTCTACACGGCCTGGAAAACGACAGACTTCCCCACCCATCGCGTCATCGGCCAGGCCGGCTGCCTCGACATTGCACGCTACCGCACCTTCATCGCAATGGAACTCGGCTGCAGCATCGAAGACATCACGGCGCTGCTGATGGGCGGTCACGGCGACGACATGGTTCCGCTACCGCGTTATACCTCCGTAGCGGGCATCCCGGTAACGCAGCTCATTGGGGCCGCACGGCTGGAGGAAATCATCCAACGCGCCAAGGTCGGCGGCGGCGAGATCGTCAAGCTGATGGGCACCAGCGCCTACTATGCACCCGCGGCCGGGTCTGTTCAGATGGCCGAAGCCATCATCAAAGACAAGAAGCGCATCCTCCCCTGTGCCGCCTTCTGTGACAGTGAGTACGGCGTCGGCGGATACTTCGTCGGCGTTCCCTGCGTGCTTGGCAGCGGCGGTGTCGAAAAGGTCATCGAGGTCGAGCTGGACGGTAATGAACGCAAACAGCTTACCGCCAGTGTCGAACACGTGAAGGAACTCGTCGGAATCGCCGACGGATTCATGAAGGGCTAGAGCAAGCTCTATTCAAGTGTAGCATCTTGAACGACTCCGCACGCGGGGAACACGGCACTTTCCCCGCTGCGCTTGAGCGTTACACGCTATAGCGACGGCGGGCCTCGAATTCTGACGGATTGAATCAAGAGAAACGCCGAGGGTGATCCTCGGCGTTTCTTTATGCGCCATGCCGACGGTCCGGACATTACGGCCCGGACAACGCCGGTCCAGTCGTTCCGAATCCTTATCGACCCTGCTCTAGCGATCCTGCCGCAGAATGAACCGAACAGACATCGGGTTGATCCACACGCGAACCAGCCCCTCGAAACTGACCTGCTGCTTGCTGCCGCCCATGCGAAGCGGCGGGATCTCGCCCGGTGCCGTGCGGGGCTTTCGTGCCGAGGCGCTCGGCGTGATGTGCGGCGTAAAAAGCCCGACGATCTCGCCAGGCTTCCCCACCGGCACCATGACCTTCTGCTTCGTTCCGCCATAGTTCATCACGAGCACGACCTCTTTGCCGGGCATCGTCCGCGCGGCAGCCAGCACCCTTTTCCTTTCATTCGTAATAAGCGTGCGAAACATGCCGCGACGAAGCGGCTCGTCGACGTCGCGACGAAGGTGTAACCACTGGATGAGTGACGCGAAGTCACTGCGATAGCCCGAGGCCTTGGTTTGCTTGCCGGGCAGATCGTCCCACCACATCGGAGCCCGGGCCGATTCCCCCCGCGGGCCTGCCATTCCCACTTCATCGCCGTAGTAGGTCATCGGCACGCCCGGCAGAAAATGCTGGAGGATCGTCGCCAGCTTCCAGCGAACGTTGAGATCCCCGGCTTTCGCATTCGTTTCGTCGCCTCCGGAGGATTTGAGAACGCCGAGGACTTTGCGGGCTCGACCGGAAACCGAGCCACTCAGAGGGTTTACGGAGAGAGATGGCGGTGGCTCCTGACCGGTCTGCAACGCCTCTAACCGCGCGAAGTGTCTAGAGAGTGTGAGCAACGGCTTCTGCGCTTCGTTAGGTTCCGGACCGCAAGGATCAAAGAGCTGAAGAACGGCGGTGCCTCCATCGAGATTAAACATGGCGTCGAACCTGCTTCGCCGCCACGCGTCACCTTCAGCATCCCGAACGTAACGGGCTGTCATCGCGTCGCGGTTGAGCTTTCTGACATGCTGAGTCCATCGCTTCCAGAGACCCTTCGGAATCCGCTTGCTCGAATGCACCCAACCGTCGATCCCATCAGACGGATTGCCGTCGCCATTCGGGTCCATCCACCGCTTGGCGATCGCCAATAGGTGACGCTCTACTCCTGGCGCTAGACCACCATCGGTTAGCCGTAGATCGACGTAACCGGATCTGGGGACGATATCGACGACCGCTGACACGTCCTCGGAGTGCTTGCCGACCCAATCGCGATGCTTTCCGGTCCGGCCGCCATCATGCCACGCCCAGAAGTCCTCGCCGACGCGCTCGAACATCACGTGAACGACGACACGAAACCCCTGCTCGTGTGCCACCTTTACGAAGTCCAGGAACGCGCGATCGCTCTCGGTGAACTTCCACGTTCTGGGATCCTCGGTTTCACCGGTGATCTTCTCGAGACTGTTCTTGACACCGAGCGAATCGTCGATGTGCCGCCAGTCTGACACATAGAACTTGTGTTCCGACTCGGCCTGGAAGACCGGCGACAGGCACAGCGTGTTGACGCCAAGCGATTTCAGATAAGGGAGTTTCGAACGCAGACCACGAAGATCACCGCCATATCGTCGCTCGTGGACAGCCTTCGGCGGATCGGTTCCAACAGATGCGTCGGAAGACTGCCATTTCGCCGTCCATGGAAGCGTGCCCTCCGGGTCGTTCGCCGGATCACCGTTACGGAACCGAGGGAGGACAACGTAGTACCACTTCGAGTCGCCAAGCCAATCTGGCGGGGATGTTCGAACGTCTGCCTTCGGCGATGCAGCCGCAGGTTTGACCGGCTCGCGCGACACGGGCGGCTCCGTCTCCGCCTGTCCCGCCGTCAAAGCAAACAACGAAACCAACCGTGCGATCTTCAGTGATCCGTTCATCGTGGCGCCTTCACATCGTGGAACAACAACATCCCCCAAGCGTCTCACCCGCTTGTCAGCGAGAGGCCCATCTATCTGAACCGCGCCGGACGGGAATCAAACCCGCGACCCTCGGATGAAGACCCGACGCCCCGGAGCGCTAAGTGTAGATGCAACAAAGACCCACGCCAACCCACCCGGAACGTTTATCAAGGAGCATACCGACTGCGTGCAAGATTGCCTCACGCATTCCTTCCGGCTCGGGGTACGGGTTACCCGGAAAGAGAGGAAGGCATCTACGACCGGCCGCTCGGAGACACGTTGCCTGACTGGGGGGCGGATGCGCTCAGGGGCCGACCAACACGCTACTGAACTCGTCGAAATCGACGAGGTCGACGGCACCGTTGCCATTCAGGTCAAACCGTCGACAGCACTCGTCGGCGATGGGTGAGCCGCCGGTGAAACAGGCGCCCAGCCGGGCCAACTCGCGCAGATCCGTTCGCGCCTCGCATTGATACCGGCCAAGCAGGCACACACTACCGGTTACCGCGTAATGATAGCCAAGGTCGACCTGTCCCGCGTCGTATTGTCCGTCTGTGCGTGTCGTTCGCGATTCAAGACCCAGGTCACTGGCCGTGTCCCCGCTCGCGTTCGCGCAGGGGCTCTCGGCGGGGTCGCCGGCACCTAGCTGCATCAGATAGGCACAGCCCGAAGGTCCTGGAACGAAACGAGGATCGTCATTGATGTTTCCTACGCCGCCTGCACCGGGGCTCGACCCCTGGATGCACGAGTAGTCTATACCGGGCATACCTCCAGAGATCTGCGCCGCTTCCTGGGTTCCCTCGGAATCTTGGTTGTTCCAGAGAATGCAGTTTCGGAGAGCCGGATTGTGACCAGTGTTGTACACGCCACCTGAGGTGCCACCCGCTACGTTTCGTGTGAATGTGCAGTTGATCAGCGCGACCTGGCCCGCGCCCAGGTTGTAGAGGGCGCCGCCATCCAACCAGGCGTGGTTACGCTCGAAGAGGCAGTTGGTCAGTTCGGGGCTGCTGTTGATGTTGATCACCCCACCTGCGTTTCGCGCCTCGTTTGCCTCGAAGACACAATCCCGAAGCACTGGGTCGCTCGATGAGTTGTACAGGGCGCCGCCGCTCAACGCTGCCGAATTTTCACGGAACAACACATCCGTCAGGACAGGGCTGCTTTCCTCGTTGAACATCCCGCCGCCCACGGCGGTTCTCGAGCCGTTTTGCTCCAGTCGACAGCCATGCAACTCAGGTCGGCTGTTGCCGTAGTTCGCCATGCCGCCGCCATTGTAATAGGCCTGGTTGTCGGTGATCGCACAATCGGTGAGAACGGGAGCGCTACGGTCCACGTTGTACACACCACCGCCGTGATAGCCCACGCTGTTGCGCGCGATCACGCATTCCACCAAAGAGGGCTTGCTTTGACCGTCGTTGTTGATGCCGCCGCCATAGTCGGCAACATTGTCAACGAGGGTACATCTGTCGAGAGTCGGGTTGGCGCCGCGTCGGTTGTAGATCCCGCCGCCATAGTACCAGACCCAGTTCCCCGAGAAAGTGCATCGCATCAACGTCGGGCTGCCGCCGTCGTTGAAGAGTCCAGCTCCCGAGTTGTGCGTGGGGCCCTCCGCGTGTCCACCGGAAACCGTCACGCCGTCCAACAGGGCCGTCGAGTCAGTGTCAACGGATGTCATCACGTGGTAGCAGTTTTCGGATCGAGTCGGGTCAAGCAGAAGGCCGGTATCGTCGCCGGCAAGATCGCCCGAGAGAACCGTCGTGAAGACATCGATCTTGCGTTCCTCCGGATCTGACGCGCCGCACCCGGCGAACCCTCCGCGGATGCTCAGACCGTTGCTGAGTCGAAACGTCGATGTGCGGCTGCCGGGCGTCTGACCGGCACCGACGTCCGGTCTGTACACACCCTGCGCCATGCGGATTTCCGTGATGGCGCTGGAAGGATCGGCGCTCGCCGCTAGTGCGTCCTGCAAGTGCGTATAGGCATCGCACCAACCCGAGCCATTGTTCATACCGGTGGCTGAGCTGTCCACGTAGGCGATGGCCCCACTGGGTGCGCCCTCCGCCCAAAGAGGCAGACACGGCAAGGAACCGACGAACCCAAAGATTTGGCACCAGGAAAAGCGCACGAACATCCACATCCCCCAACATCCAGCGTGTCAAGCAGTTGAGACCCCTCACCTGCGTTATTCTAGCCGATTCGGCGTTACCTGGAAACAGCCAATGCCTGCGACGGTAGCGCAACGCTGGGGCGAGCAGGTATCTGCGTCCAATAAGGACCGGCGGGATGAAACCTCAACAGACCAGGTCCGCAGGACACGTCTCACGATCGAACGAAGGGCCGCCCGTCTCCACCGTGCCTGGGCGGCGCGAGTTCGAATCGCTGTCGCGCCTGCCCAGCGGAAAGTGACTCGCCCGTGTCACATCGCCAAGACCCCGCAGAACAAGCGTCTTCCTGCACTTCGTTGCATCACGATTCGTCGGATGACACGCCGTGTGTGCAGTGGGCTGGGTCATGACGCCAAACGAGTACCCGTTACTCGATCCGTCGCGGACTCAGTTTGCCTCCGGTAAGATCGCCGATGGATTCAGCGAAATCGGCGGCGAGCTCTTCCGGAAGCACATACCGCAGTGAGATGTCGGCTTCGAACCGTTCCTCTTCGATCATGCACTCGTGTTCGTCCAACAACCGATGCACTGATTTTCTCAGTGCATAGGGAATCATCAGCTCGTATCGCTGGCGCGTCACTCTCTCTTCAGTCTGGAGTGTTTCGAGAACCGTCTTGGCCGCGGTACCGTAGGCCGAGACCAATCCGCCAGTGCCGAGTTTGGTGCCGCCATAGTATCTCGCAGTGACGATTACCGTGTCGCCAATGTCGGCGCCGCGCAAATGCGCCAGCGTCGTCGGGCCGGAGGTGCCGGAAGGTTCACCGTCATCACTCATTCCCTCGGAGACACTCGCGCCGTAGCCAATCTTGAAGGCGTAGACATGGTGGGTCGCATCGGACATTTCGGCGCGGATGGTGCGGATGAAGCCCTGCGCCTCCTTTACGGTAAACGCCGGTGCCGCGGTCGAAATGAAACGCGAATTGGAAACGCGAATTTCGATGCGGTGGCGGGACCTCGGCACTTGGTAGCGACTCATGCCGGAAAGTCTACAGTGCATGAAGCGATGGCGAAACGCGCCATGGTCCCGGCACCATGTCACCGCGCCGGGCAGGACTCGAACCTGCGACCGTCGGATTAGAAATCCGATGCTCTATCCGCTGAGCTACCGGCGCCCATGCTCATGACTATTTAGTTACATCCGACGCCGCCTCCACGCAACCTCTCTAGCCATCGCATCCGGTATAACACAGCCAAACCGTGGCCGCACCGCCCCGGCTCGACTACAATCACGACCGTGTTCGGGAGCGAACGCGGGGCGTCGGCGCCTACCGGGACGAGTCCCCGGTCAAACGCCGCTCCCCTCGAAAACGCAGAAACAAGGAGCAATCATGAAGTCCACAAAGATCCTCTGTATCGCGGCACTACTCGCAATCGGTACCCCCACCGCAGGAACCGCCCTCGCCGCGGAAACCTTCGAAGTCGACGCGGCACACTCATCGGTCGTGTTTCGGGCGAAACATCTCGGCGTCAGCTATGCCTACGGTCGATTCAACGACATCAGCGGCAGTTTCAGTTTCGACGACGCCACGCTCGACATCGAAATCAAGACGGACAGCATCGACACCAACAGCAAAGATCGCGACAAGCACCTCAAAGGACCCGACTTCTTCAACGTGAAGCAGTTCCCTGTCGCCAAATTCTCCGCCAAGGAATTCACCAAACGCGGTGACAACGTCTACAAGGTCACAGGCGACATGGCCTTCCACGGCGTAACGAAATCATTGGACGTGACACTGGAGCGCGTCGGATCGGGAGAAGATCCCTGGGGCGGCTACCGCTCCGGCTTCGAGGTGATCTTCAACTTCAAACGAAGCGACTTCGGAATGACCTACGGTACGAAAGGACTCGGCGACGACATCCGCGTCATGGTCAGCGTAGAGGGAGTTCGAAAGTAGACAATCCGAATCGAAGGAACTGGCCAGACGACCAATCGTGACGCCTCCGCAAAGGCGCACGACCACGCCACGGCAAACCAGGCGCATCTTGTTTACGATCGGCTCCATCCTGATGGTCACGGCCCTTCCCGCCGCCGTGACGATGACCGTCCTGCTGGTCGCCCGAGCGACCCGATCCAGCAAGCGGAGCGAACCCTGCACCGCCGCGCTTGCCGCGCTCAGCGTCGCCGCCGGCTACGGCGTCGCACACGTTGTACGCCATGGTTGGCCGGCACTGGACTCCTGGGCTCAGTGGGAATCCTGGCAGTGGCTGCTATGGTTCGTTGTCGCCGCAGCAGCCCTGGCGTCGTTCCGCCCATCCAAACCCCTCTGGACATGGACGCTCTGGCTGTTGCGGATCATACTGGTATCCGGCGGTCTCACCATATCACTCAGACCCTACTGGCAGCATACCTGGGACCCCGCAGCCGCCGCCCGATGGATTGCCTGCCTGACAGGCGCGTTCTGCCTCTACTGGTTTCTTCTCGATGCACTTCTCGAAAAGACTCCAGCGGCCTCGTCGACTCTGAGTGTCTTGATCGTCGCACTGGGCACGGGAATTGCGCTTGTGCTGACCGGAAGTCAGCGCTTGGCGGAACTCGCGATCAACCTTGGATCGATTACGGCCGTGCTGTCGGTGATGTGCTTACGAAACGAGCCACGACCACTCGCGAAGGGGATCTTCGCGGTCGCCCCGGTCATCCTCGGCGGGCTCTGGCTGACCGGGTGCTTTTACTCCGAAACGAAAGCGTTGACGATCGGCCTCTTGGCCGCAGCGCCCTTCGCCGCGTGGATCTGGAACCTCCCGCCCGTCAGCCGCCTGGGTCCCGCCGCCCTCACCACCGTTCGCCTGGTTGCGGTTCTGGCCGTCGTGCTCGTTGCGGTCGTGCCCCTCATTCTCGCGTTCACACCGGATCCGTATGCCGGATACTGATCCGTTTCCATCGAATCGAAGTGTCTAGCCCCGAAGTGCCCAGCGCACCATCTCGCCGAACTTCGCGCCCTTTCCCTGCATCAGAATACCCACGCGGAAGATGCGCCCGGCCGCAAAGACGAAAACCGTAGTGGCAACAATAACACCGGCGATGCCGACGGCCGGTTGCCAACCGGGTACGCCCGGCGGAATCGCCTGCCGAAGCAGCATCAACATCGGTGTCGCGGGCGGGAAAAGCGAAATCGCCACCGAAAAAGGGGCCGACGGCGCCTGAAGCACGCTCGTCCAGACGAACATCGGTGCCATCACGATGATCATCACCGGCATCATCAGGCTCTGCGACTCCTTCATGTCCGAGACAGCCGCACCCACCGCCACAAACATCGAACCGAACATCAGCACGGCGAGTGCCTGATACAGCATGAACCACCAGATGAGGTGTGTCGGAAAAGCAGACCCCTGACCGGCGTAGTTCAACGCAATGAACGCACCAACGAGATAGACGGTCGATATCGTCAACGAGACCCCGACCGTACCGATCAGCTTACCCATCATGAGCTGGAACGGTGGGATGGAGCCGAGCAAAACCTCCGCAATCCGCTGCATCTTCTCCTCGAGAACGCTCTGCACCAACGGACTGGCACCGACCATCACCACCATGAACATCAACATCATCAGCCCGATGGGAACACCAAAGCCCACCGCCTTGTTGGTCTTCTCCGCTTTGCTGATCTGCCCGGATTCGTCACGCGTCAGGAGCCCGAGATTGTCAATGCCGATGCGTTCGGTGGCCTCCTCCACAATGTCCGGATCAATCCCCGCGCTCACCAACCGCATGTGGCCAACCGCCCCGTTGACCGTACCATACAACCACCGGCGAAGATCTTCGTAGGTCGGCGTGTTGGAGTGATACGCCAAGAGCGCCGGCTCATCGCCGCCTTCCGCATCCTCGAGCGGATCGCGCTCGATCACCACAAACGCGAACAACTCTTTGGCACGAACCTGCTCGGAAAGCTCGAACTCGACTTGATCGCGATCCTCCGACGAAGCCTCGATCAGCGTCGGAAGAAAACGCGGTCGCGCCTGCCTGCGGTCTTCACCGTCGCCCTTGAAAATGTACTCTGCATTGCGCGCCGCCGCTCCCGTCTCGATCGACGCAAACAACCTGCCCGAATAATCCACAACCGCGAACCGTCGATCGCGCGTGTCGACCTTGTCCTTCAACGCCACCTGCGCGGCGATACTCCCGCCCATCAAAACCGGCATGGCGAAAAGCGTGATCAGAAACGCCTTCGTGCGCACCGCAGCCTGGTACTCGCGAACGGCTACTACAATCGTCTTACGCAAGGGCCGCCTCCTGCTTCACCGACTCAGCCGCGGCCTCTTCCGCATCCGGTCCGGCAATACGAACGAAAATGTCATGGAGCGACGGACGTGCCAACTCGAAGTGCAACACGCGCCCCACGTTCATCACCGCCGCAAGCACATCCTGCGTAATCGTCTCCGGCGTGATCCGAAGCTCCTGAAACTGACCGAAGTCCGTCACCTTCTCGACGCCCGGCAACCGATCCAGCTCGCCGTTACGCTCCGTCAACCGGACCCGAATCGTGTCTTGCGCGTATCGGTCCTTGATGCCGTCGAGCGTTCCATCAAGAACCTTCTTGCCCTTGTAGATCATGAAAATGAAGTCGCACATCTTCTCCGCCACAGCCATGTCGTGTGTCGAAAAGATGACCGTCGCCCCCTTACGCCGCAGGTCCAGCACCGCCTGGCGAAGCACATCCATGTTGACCGGGTCCAAACCGCTGAACGGCTCATCCAGGATGACCATCTCCGGCGACGCTATGACAGCCGAAATGAACTGGACCTTCTGGGCCATGCCCTTCGACAGCGTCTCGACCTTCCGACCGCCCCACTCCACAAGGTCCAATCGCTCGAGCCACACGTCCACCGCACCCTTGAAATCGCGAAGACCCTTGAGCTCCGCGTAAAACCGCAGAACGTCACGAACCTTCATCTTCTTGTAGAGTCCGCGCTCTTCCGGAAGATACCCGATGCGATCGTGGGCGGCGCCATACGATTCTTCCCCCAGGACCCGAATCGTTCCCGTCCCAGGATCAGGATGGTAAATGCGCATGATCATGCGCAGCGTCGTGGTCTTGCCCGAACCGTTAGGCCCGATGAAACCATAGACTGACCCCTCGGGAACCGCGAGCGACAGTGAGTCCACCGCACGGTGCTGACCGAAAGTCTTCGTAACGTTCTCTATCTCGACAACATTCATGGCACAATCGACATTGTGAGCGAAGGACTCCGCCTGCAGACGCGATCCGTCCGGTCTGGCTTTGCCTACCAGGGAGCCGAGTCTGGCGACACCGCACGAGCATACGGTGGCCAAGATCGTACTGACTCGCATGTCGCCTCGCAACTGTCGCTTATTGTCTCAGTTCGTCAACTGGACGCCCACGGAGACGGCGGTAAGATGAGCGGTTCGCTTTCGTGCCCTCAGACGCGAATGTACGGAAACAAACTAGCCGAAAACACGAGCCCTTGATGACCGTCCTACATGCCATCTGGTCCGACGCCACGCTCCACATTTGGGCGGAACGCGGCAGCCGCCCGCCAAACCCAAACGGACGGGCGGCCAAGGCCGACGTTGCGCCCGGTTTCAACGAGGAACGCGGACTCAACAAGTTAGCACTTGGCGAAGAGACCCTTCGCTCAACCGTCGGCGACGTCTTTGATAGCCTGCTCGTCTCCGGCGCTGCGGCATCAACGTTGACGCTTCGAATTCCTCATCGCGACGGAACACCGATCCCTTCACAGGACCAGGCACCAGCGATCGACCCCAACGCTTCGACCGACGCAGTCAAGCTCCAAACATGCGACGTCTCGACGCTGGCCTTTCCCCCGGCCGATGCCATCGATCTGCTCACAAGTCGTCCCAGCAGCCCGCAACACGATGTCATTCCGGGTGCCTCGCTGCATTACTGGTCACGCGTCGCGTCGCTCGTCCTGGAGCTGCTGGCCAAGCAACGATTCGTCCCATCCGTCTTTCGTGCGGGGCTCGAACACTATCGCGGATACTGGCGCGTCGTGCTGGGCGACAAGGACACCTCGGACAACCTCGAAAACCTCATCGTCGCGATGCCGCCCGTCTGTCGCTCGCACGCAACCGAAGACCACAACGTCCAAGCTTCCGTACTCCTGGAACAATTCCTCTGGACCACCGTAGACGCGCTGGTCCGTCGCTGCCTCGAAGGTGACGAACTCGCACACACCCTCCAGGAACGCTCGCGCAACACCGCAATCGCTCAGATCCGTTGGCTGCGATCCATCGTACGCAGCGACAGCCGCGTCGAGGGAACGCCGCAAGAAGGCCGCGCGATCCATGAGACCGTCCGCGCCTGGCTCGCCAAACTCGAAGAGCCCACGCCCGCGCGCGGCTGCCGCACCTGTTTTAGAATCCAAGCGCCGCCGAGTCACACCGACGCCGCCGCGCCCCAAGGCGAACAACCTTGGCTTCTCAAGCTCTACGTCCAAGCAACGGACGGCTCCCAGCGCGTGCTGGACGCCGCGAAACTCGCAACCGCCCTGACCAGCGATACGCCGCGACTTCTCCCGCGGCCCTTCGACAACGCCCTCGAGAAGCTCCGCACAGACGCCGCCGCCGCCGCCCAACACTTCGCGCCACTTGCGCCCTGTGCGGAGCCCGACGGACCCGTCGAATGTCACCTCGATCTCGCCCAAGCCTACGCGTTCCTACGCGACGCCGTCCCCATGCTCGAGTCAGAAGGGTTTGGCGTCTGGACCCCGCAATGGTGGCGCGATGATCGACCGCGCCTTCGCATGTGGCTGGACGTAAGGCCCGAACCGGGACCCTCGTCAACCCAAGGCGCAACCCTCGGCCTCGATGCTTTCGTCACCTACGACTGGCGCATCGCCGTCGGTGACCAAGACCTCACGAAAGAAGAACTGGCTGAACTCATCGCCGCCCAGGAGGCGCTCGTCCCCCTACGCGATCGTTGGACCGAAGTACCGTTCGGAGAGGTGAGGGCCGCACTCGACTTCGTCGAGCAGAACCGCGGAGGACGCATGACCGTCTTCGAGGCGCTTCGACAGTGTTACATCGCCGACGACCTCGACACGGGACTTCCCGTCGCAGGGCTCCGCCCACACGGATGGATCGGCGACCTGTTCAATACCGCCGAATCAAGCGAGGCCATTCAGCATCTCGCACCACCCGAAGGCTTTCACGGTGAACTGAGACCCTACCAACTCCGCGGTCTCGACTGGCTCGCCTTCCTAAGCCGAATCGGAATCGGCGGCTGCCTCGCCGATGACATGGGTCTCGGTAAGACCATCCAGCTCATCGCTCTGTGGCTCCACGAACGAAAAGACGGCCTCTCGCCCGGACCAACCCTTCTCGTCGTACCCATGTCGCTCGTGGGAAACTGGGAACGCGAAATTCAACGATTCGCTCCCACGCTGAAGTCGATGATCCATCATGGAACCGAACGGCTCTCCGGCCAAGAGTTCATGACGCAAGTCAAGGAGCACGACGTCGTCATCAGCACGTACGGCCTCACCCATCGAGATTTCGATCATCTCAGTGCCGTTGCATGGCATCGCGTCGCCCTGGACGAAGCCCAGAACATAAAGAACCCCGCCGCCAAACAAGCGAAAGCGATCCGATCGCTGAACACCATTCACCGCGTCGCGCTCACCGGGACCCCCGTCGAAAACCGATTGACCGAACTCTGGTCCATCCTGGAATTCCTCAACCCGGACTACCTGGGCCGAGCCGCCGAGTTTCGACGTAGATTTGCCGTACCGATCGAACGCTACCACGACACGGACCGCGCACACCGACTGCGCCAGTTAATCCGTCCCTTCGTGCTGCGGCGCCTCAAAAATGACCCCAGCATCGAAGTCGATCTACCAGCCAAGATGGAAATGAAGGTTTTCTGCAACCTGACCGCGGAGCAGGCGGCACTCTATCAATCCCTCGTCGACGATATGCTCGGTCAGATCGATCGTACCGGAGGAATGCAGCGCCGCGGACTCATCCTCGCAACGCTCATCAAACTCAAACAAGTGTGCAACCATCCCGCGCATTTTCTGGCAGAGGAATCCGCCCCGGCCCACCGAAGCGGAAAGTGCGACCGCCTCACCGAGATGCTCGAAGAAGTCGTCGCCGAAGGCGATCAGGCGCTGATCTTCACCCAGTTCCGACGGATGGGGGATCTACTCCAAAAACTCCTGAAGGAAACCCTTCACCGCGAAACGCTCTTCCTGCACGGTGGATCCACACGCAAACAACGCGATGCCATGATCGACCGCTTCCAAAGTGCCGACGGAGAGGCGCCGCTACTCGTCCTGTCGCTCAAGGCCGGAGGCTACGGACTCAACCTCACCGCGGCGAGTCACGTCTTTCATTTTGATCGCTGGTGGAACCCCGCCGTGGAAGACCAAGCCACGGACCGCGCTCACCGTATCGGCCAGGACAAACGCGTCCAGGTCCACAAGTTCGTCTCCGTCGGAACGCTGGAAGAACGAATCGACGCGCTCCTGGAGCGAAAAAGAAGCCTCGCCGAAACCGTCGTCGGCGGGGGCGAAGACTGGCTGACCGAACTGTCGACGGAGAAACTCAAAGAGCTGTTCGTGCTCTCACGAGACGCCGTGGCCGAAGGATGATCCGAAAGTCAACCGCGACCATCGTCGCGACGCCCCTGAGACATCAACATGCCGACAACACCCGATTTCAACGAAGAAATGCCGCCGTCGCTGAAGATCGTCCCGACCATCTACCCGACCTCGCCGCCGCTGGAGGACCAACTCGACCAATTCTGGCAAACCGGAACTCCGTTCTCCACCCTCGACATCACGATCGAACCGCCCCAAAGACCACTCGCCCTGCTCGAAAAACTCGGACCCTCCCCCTTCGAGGGCGGCGGATTCCCCCTGATCGGATTCCTCGCCACCACCTACGACAAGGTCAGCCGCTACGCTCTAGAACGAGGTTGACCGAGTCGATAGAACAAATTACAAAGGGTGGGTTACGAACCGCCGGGGCGGACCGCGGACAACGACAGATGACCGCCATCCCGCTCCCCGTCGGTGATTCGTACCTCCCGCTGCCGACCTAGCTCAATGGCAGAGCACAGCTTTCGTAAAGCTGAGGTTGTGGGTTCGACTCCCACGGTCGGCTGTTTCGTAAGTCCCGCCGAACGCTGGATTTAGCGTACCTGCCTGTGTCAGGCAGTGCGGCCTGGAAACCCAACAAAAACCGGTAGTCTACCGGATTGGGAGGTCGCACCATGTCGAACAGAAAGCCACGAACACCCTCGTATCGGTACCATAAGCCATCCGGCCAAGCGGTTGTCACCTTGAACGGTCGAGACTTCTACCTCTGCACGTACGGGTCCGATGCGAGCCGCTCCAGGTATGATCGTCTCATCGCCGAGTGGCTCTCCGCCTGCCGCCGCATTCCAGCCAACGCCAACGAGGGCATCACCATCTCAGAACTGATCGCCGCGTACTGGCAATTCGCTCAAACCTACTACCGCAAGAGCGACCGACCTACCGGGGAGCTCTCCCGTATCAAGGCTGCGACCCGCCCGCTGAGGAAACTGTACGGATCGACCGCCGCGGATAACGTCGAGAACCTCAATCGAGGCCCGGCACAGGAGGCGTACGGGAGCTAGAATCGCGTGGGCATGCGATCGCGTCCACATTCTTGCCGAGAGCGCAAACGGACTCCTGTTGCACGTGGGTACGGGGAATGACTCAGTTACCATGCCGGGGTCTACGACTTCGTGAGCCGGCCTTCGCATATGCCTCCGCTTTCGCGCGTGAGGCTGGATTCAGCGAGACGAGCGGTCAGGCTTGCCGGCGGACAATAACCGGGGCGACGCTGCGGAATCCCTGATGGGCCAACTCTGACAGGATACCTCGTTTGGCTGTCGGTCATCCCACGCACGGCCGTCCGCGCGAGAGGAATCTGGGCACGGCGAAGCGAAGAACAGCGCTAGGCGAGGCATATCACACTGCGGCGAGAAGGGATCGCCTTCTCGGCGCCGTTGGACTCGACGAAATGAGTACGGAGGTATCAGCAGAAAGAGCTTGCCGTCAACTGTACGCATGCCGATGCTGAGCCGCGGGGGCTTGCTGACAACGACGTGGCCTGAATGTGGCGAACTCAACGCCAGAGAACAAATCCGGCGAGGCTACCAGCAACCAGCGTCAATAAGAGCCCAATCCACACCAACGACTTCCTCAAGAAGTCGGGCAGCCTCTCCATGGCCGACCGCTCTCTTCTGTATCTCCACCGCAGCTGACGTGTGGGCGTTGACATAGCGCAACCTCCCAAGTGAAGAACTTTCCCGGAACGCCTTCAATCGTCTTCTTTCGACGAGAGATGTCAAGGTCGAACTGAGTAACAGTCGCCCGCTTCGTGGTTTCTCGACCGATCCCGATCGTGGCCTTTCAGGGATCGTACCCGACGCCACATTTCGACCGCCCCTCCAGCCCTCAGAGGGCCGTCAATGCACCTTCCAAGCGCGGCGTGCTCGCCAGATCTCGTGTCCAGCCTTAACGATGAAGATGGCATCCAGGTCTCCGCTCTACAACATCCGATAACCCACCGCGAGTGCAGCTCCAGGCATCGCCAGGAGGGTCCCGCCGGAAGCGGAATGGGACTTGTTTTCAGATGCCGTACGCGAATACTGCAGTAAGAATGGCGCTGCTGAGTCGTTCGATTGCACCGAGTTGTTCGAGCGAATAAAGGCAGTCAACCAAGTAATCGACGATCGTCGCTGGAGCAATCGTCCTTGGTGGCGCTTTGTGCTCGGCCTGCCAAACGCTAAGTCAGACCAGCAAGGTCGTTGAGACAAGCGTTTGTGCTTTGTCGTCCGCCTGTACACTTGCATTATCGATGGGCGGAGCGAAACAGCCGAATCAGAGGTTCGGACGTTTTCTATCTGCCAATCTGGGCCAGAGAAGGTGTCAGGATGATGATTTTCTTGGCACCGGAACGTCACGCGCGTCGTCACCAAGAAGCAGAACCCCGATCCCGGTGAGCTGCCGTATTCTGCCACGCGCTTCATCTACGCCAAGAACACGCGGACGGTATCGTACGTGGCCGGCGAGACCTGGGACTATCCTCCCGAACCGCCCCCCACGGGTGGGCCGTCGGTTTGCCCCATCAATTACACGCTGACCTACGCCCGTGAGTTTCAATACGACGGCCCCCGGCAGCGGTACCTGAACCGGGAGCTGAATCCGGCCAATATATCCGAGATCGTGTCGAAAACCTGGTCGATCTACGACGGCGACACGATCTACGTCGACCACGTCGGTGCCCCAAGTCTGTACACCCGTTCCTACGAGCCGGGAATGGGCACATTCAGTTGGACCGCCGGGGTACCTGACACGGTCAGCGCGCAGTATTATCATACCAACATGATCGGCACGACGCGGATGATGACCGATTCAACGGGCGCGGATGTTGCGCATGCCGCGTACACGGCCTTCGGCGAGCAGCGCGGCGGCTCCCCCCGCCGCTACGGCTACGCCGGCGCGCACGGCTATCAAACAGCCACCGGCTCGACGCCCGGTGACGCCTACGAAACCGGCTTCACCTTCCAGCACCTCGGCCACCGCTACTACGACCCCGCCTCCGGCCGCTTCCTCCAACGCGACCCGATCGGGATAAGAGGTGGAGCGAATGTGTATGGGTATACCTCGAACCAGTCCACTGGCAGGGTCGATCCCACGGGTTTGTATGATTTGTTCGAGGGGGTCAAGGGCGTGATAATCGGGGCGGCTGGTGCGGCGGTCAGCGGCGGAACAGTTGGGGTTGTCGTGATCGTCGGTGTCATTGGATCCGCGGTTGGGGTCGAGAAATCGGATGTTGATGCCGTGAAGGATGCAATTGAGCGGAATCAACGAAAATGGGAGATACAGGCAGGGTGTGGTCCACCCCCTGCGCCAAAGTACAAGCCCTACTACTGTCCCAGCCGCTGCCCGCAGTATGGAACGCCGCATGCGCACATGAGCGCTGGGCCTCCGGGGTAGCTTGTCTACACTTGCAGGACGAGCCGCAGAGGGCACGGAATTGTCCCACAGCGACAAGAGAACTCCGTGCAGGTGGATAATGGTTGATGAACGCGACGGAAGCCGGCTACCGCGATCGAATGCGGGTCGTGTGATGCGATGGAGAATCATGTGGCTTCCTCGCAAACTGTATCCCGATCTGGCGAACTCTGGGTCGCCCGTTGAAGAACGGCAGGCATACAGTGAAGCCTCGCAGGAGCTTCGTTGGGAGCCGCGTTCCGTCAAGTACTGGGTGGCATGCGGGATTGCGCTGGTGTCAGTCAAACCGCTCTACCTCGCTTTTGGACAACCTTACTTTCTTCCGGACGCTGTCTATTGTGGACCACTTATCTTCATAGGCTTCGTTATTGGGCACCATTTGCTCTTTGGCTCGCACATACGCCGTGCCCTCAGGCGACGACTCAACGAGCAGGGAATACCGGTGTGCATGACATGCGGCTATAGCCTCGTAGGCAATGTATCCGGGCTTTGCCCGGAATGTGGCGCGCCCGCTGCAACAGATCCGGACGACCCACCTCGTGCGCGAAGCACCGAGGTGGGCGAGTGACCATTGACGGTTCGTGTTCGGCCGAGCCACCGCGTTGCCCATCGCATCAAACAGTTGCCCGCTGCGAAATGGAGTACGCAAGGCCAGCGTCTGCCGCCGACGACTCCTGGTGATGACCTGATGTCAGCCACCCATTGAAAGGCTTCGTCGCCACTCCGGTAACTACCGTCCTCTCCCTTGACATACCGCGATGACACGCTTAAGAATGCGGCTGTTCGCTAGCGCTCGCGAAAGTGGCGGAGGCGACGAAGACCCTATGATAATAGGGGTTTCCAGGCTTTTCGGCGGATATTGAGTCCTGCTTCGTAAAGCTGAGGTTGTGGGTTCGACTCCCACGGTCGGCTGTCTCCCTCGACGTCCGTCCAATCGTGCCGGATCACTGGCAAACGCACCGACATGGAAAGCGACGAATCGGCACGCCGTCAGTCCACGACCACCAACAAAAACGGATGCGCGGAGACGACGCGCGGAGTCGCGCGAACTCCAAAACAACTCATCCAGCCAACTCACCCAGCGCATCGACGAGCAGATCCAGCAGCTCTTGGCCTTGGGCCTCGTTCAGATAAGCCGAGCGAAAAACCAACCCGAACTCGAGCCGGCCGGATGCCAGGGTCGGTGCGAGAAGCATCGGCATCGCGGGACCGGGTGGGCACGCGCGAACATACCGCCGAACGCATCCCATGGCCTCACCGAAGCGGGTCGCATCAACGGAAACAGTGCTGACACCGGCGCAGAGCGGGAACACCTTGCGATAGCTCGCCTCACTGTGTGGGATGCGAAGGGCCGGCCAAAGGTACTGAACGAACAAGAACCGCCACGAGGGCTCAACAGACACGTGAAGTCTCTTGAAGCGACGAGACTGAGGCACAACCTGGGAAAGAACGCCACGAATTCCGGCGTCGGGCTTGTCGATAAGAACCGCGGCATCACGGATGTAGACACCGAACACGTCGGACAGATCCTCGCTGGCCAGTCTTCTGTTACTGAGGACCGTAGCCACCGCAATCTTTCGACGCCGACGATGCGTCCGTCGCGCCGGCGTAAGCTGCGCAAGCGCCGTCGCCAAGGCAGCCAAAAACACATCGTTGAGACCAGCACCTTCCGCCTTGCATACCTCGCGAAGCCGGTCCAGGGTCCCACCCGGTGCAGATCGCGAGAGAAACTCCGTCTCGCTGAGTCCGCTTCGATCTTCGCGCATCCGGTGCGCACGCCGCAACTTGAAGTACTGGCGAACCGCGCCGGCCAACGACCGCACATGACCCAAGCGATGGGATCCTCGACCGTAGAGGTGCCCATGATTCAGCCGGGGAGGGTGTAAGACTGAATCTCCACCGGGTGGCGATAGGCCCAGAATATGACGGAGAACCAGCGCGAGCAACGCCTGGATGGAATACCCGTCGGCCGCGACGTGATGATAGGCCAAAACGAGATAATGCGCATCATTCGCCGTGTCGTCGAAGACGATCCAGCGCAGTGGGAAGTGAGGACCCGCGGGAAACGGCTTGTTCATCTCCTCGCGGATGACAGCGCGCAGCGCGTGCTCCGTGCTGCGCCCGCCAGACAGCTCACGGATCTGAATGTCCTCGAAGGGCTGGTAGATGCAAGTCCCACGCGCAGCGTCCACCACCAATTCACTGACCCCCGCTGCACGACAGGCACAACGGACGGCCTCCTGCAGACCAAACACATCCGCCCGGCCCTCCAAGCTCAAGGCATGCACGGCATTGTACGGGTGGATCTTGTCCCACTCCAACATCATCCGCTGAAATTGGCTCAGCCGAACGACCGGCGCAGAACGTCGCGCCTCTTGGCGCTCGCTGACCGGAATATGTTGCTTCGTCGACGTCATACTTCAACGGCTCGGGCGGATTCGTGGCAGAAACCTGCCGGTCCGACGGCAGTATTCGCTGTAGGTTTGATCGTGCATCCTGAGAAGAAACGCCTCTTCGTTACGAGCCTTCAGATACATCAAGACGATATGAAATGCAGCGACCGCCGCCATGACGGGCGTCGGAATAACCACCACCGAGCAGAGCATGAGGGCAACGCTCAGGGAATAAATCGGATGCCGAACCCTCGCGAACGGACCGTTCGTAATGAGCCTCGACCGATCCGTCGGATCCACGCCCATCCGCCAATCCCTTCCCATGTGTTGCCAGCATCTTACCGACGCCAGTAGGCAAACGACCGCCATCCCGGACACCGTGACCCGTACAGCATAGAATACCGGATCAACCAGCGCGAACACCGGCACGCCAAACCATGGATGACGCGTGGGATCCTGTGCAGTAGCGACGAAGGGCATGGCGACCCATGCAGCCGTGAGAGGAACCCACACGACCCACATCACACGCTCCCGTCCCTGCGCCGGAATCAGGATGCGGCGCGCGCGGCGACCTCGGCGACTGACACGCACGACCATGGCACCAACACAGAACCAGTAAGCCGATACCGTGATACCCAGAACCAAGCTCGGTAGCTCCTCCACCATCAGTCCCCCACACGCGAAGTCCCGCTAGGCTGACCGACGGAATCGGTCTCCCTGCTTCCCTCCCGAACCGCGATCATCGGACAGACGCGCAGAACTTCCTTCATCACAAAGCCGTGAATGTCCGTACTCGCGTCAATGTTCATGTGATCGACTCGCGCGGCCGCAGCGCCGAAGTCCGCGCGGGACACGATCTTGTTGACGATCTCGGTTCGATCGTTGCCCTCCGCAGCCTCAACGGGGTTGCCGGCGAACAGAATCGGAAACAGGTCGCCCAACACGGTGGGTCGATACACGTGGACGCATCGAGCGACATTGGGCGGGAGCGGCGGCGGACTCGTCGCATCGAGCAGCACGACCAACGCGACGTCGATGCTATACCGACCAAGCCTTCGTGCCAGCCTGACGGCATCGTCCGCCCCGTAACTGTGCCCGACCAGAATCAGCGGACCTGCGAGCTCGCCGCGCAGCCGGGCGCCGCGGATCCTGCGGGCAAGATCGGGCCATGACGGGCCGCTGACGGTGATGGCCGAGATGCCTTCGCCGCGCAGACGCTCGGAAAGGTCGTTCAGACCGAGCGAAAAAACGTCCAACAATCCCCTGAGGCAGAACGCTCGCCCGGTGCGAAGCCGCCCCGCGCGATCGATACGCGGAGCGATACAACCGCCCATCGACGCCGCCAAGACGACGATAAACGTCGTCGATCGTAACCAACTCGTGCGCCCCAACACTCGACTCAACCTCCAGGTTCCGCCCACCGCCCAAAATCGCGCATCCGTGACCGCCCGAACGAAGAGTTCCGCCGAACGCAACCACAGAACGATGTGGCTACAATACCCGGCGTCTAGAAAGTCGAAACCCCGCGGAGAACTCGGTTGGTACCTATGTCGCCCACCAACCCGTCACGCCAGGCGATCATCCCGGAACGGATTCAGCACGCAATCGGGCGGGATCACTCATCGCCATGGCCAAACAGCTCGTCGGCCCCGTCGCGATGCAGGCTTCAACGGACATCAAAACCACTACACGCACATCCTAGCCCACCCACCCGTCGTCGTAGTCGGCGTGATGTTTCCGGTCGCGCACCCGCCGAATCGACAGATCGCGCCCGGACCGCGCAACAGCCCCAATGACCTCGCACGCATCCTCGCTTTCCGATATCGCATCACGTCGGCGTTTTCCTCGTTCGAGACCGTTCTGACCTCAGGCCGGAGAAAGATAAAGGAGCGTAGCGGTCGTCCATGCCAACATCAACACTTGAAAAACGTGACTTTGTGCGGGCTCGGCGCTGACTGTGCGGGAGAATACGCGCCGGGCAATCCGCGAAGATGATCCGGTGCGATACCCGTGAAACTGCCGAAGCCGCGGGCCATCACCACACGTGCTCCCGTTCGGCCGCAACGCATCGGTCGACGGAGCTGATCCTCGGCGACATCGCTTTCACATACACATTCTTTTTTCGCGACCAGCTTTAATCTTGTCTTCGGGACTGCAGCGCTAGTGCCCGCCAATGCCCTTCCCCCGGGCTGGGTCCGGTTTTCAGAGTCCCGCCGACCGCGCTTGGAGCTTGCCCCTTTTCGGTGCCATTCCTTGTGAGATTCTGCATCGCCGTCTCCAACCAGTACGATGGCAGATGCGCAGTCCACGCCTTCCACACCGGCGCCGGTGACCTCGACCGCTGTAGCTCTCCCATCGTTCCAACGAAGGGCGACCTCGGCGCGCTGCGCATCAAACGTCAGGACGGTACACTCGAAATGGCGGCACGAGCAGACACTAACGACTGGCATACACTGCTATCCGCGCTTACCGACGCTCGAGAGTTCGTCTTCAGACTCGGCGCCAATGACGGCATCCATCAGTCATTCGCCACGTTTGACAACCTCGACGCAAAGCTAAAGGTACAGCACGCCGATAACGCCCGCCATTCGCAATTCTTCCACCCTTCGCCGATGACCTCCCGCCCATCACGGGAATAATCGCCTACCGATCTCAGTACTACACGGTATGACACTCGCCTTCCTTCTCATCGCCGTCTTCTGGCTCGCCGTCGGCTTCGCTCGATCCGTCAACGACACGCCCAAGATCGCGGCGCTCTTGCTCGCTTCCGGAATGACCGGTATGGGCTGGAAGCTCGGCTGGGTGGCTGCCGCCATGGCGCTGGGAGGATGGCTGAACTCCCGACGCGTCGCCGAGACGATGAGCAACCGCATCACCGACCTCAACCCGGGCCAGGGGCTGACGGGAAACATCGTCACCGCGCTGCTGGTCTTGGGTGCGTCGCGCATGGGCCTGCCCGTCTCGACAACGCACGTCTCCTGCGGCGCGATCTTCGGCATCGGCGCGGCCGGCGGAGGGGCGCAAAAGAAGACCATCGCGCAGATTCTCGTCACCTGGGTTACTACCCTTCCACTCGGCGCCGCTCTCGGCGCCCTGACCTACTGGACACTGACCCACGTATTCGCCTGAAGCGAAGCGCCGTTCTGTGGAACGCACCGCTGGTACCCGGCGCATGGGCAAACGAGTTTGCCTGTGTCACGCGATACCGGTCATTTGACGGCTGCGTCCCCCACCGTTGTTTCGCAACAATGGGGCACCCATACAGCAGAAGGTGCATCATGATGCACCCTACGATCTTCATCCTCGCGGCG
>JAJDDV010000128.1 GCA_029260135.1 Phycisphaerae bacterium
AGTCTTTTTGTGGATGTGACGTCGAAGTCGGGGTTGTTCACGTGGGTAGCGATCAAGCTCACCAAGGCATCGACCGGCGATCCGCGACGATTACTCTGGTTCTACGGTATCATGACGGTTGTGTTTTCGGCGGTTCTCAACAACGTCACGGCGATGATCATCGTCGGTTCGCTCACCGGTGTGTCCTTGACGAAGTTGGGTCGAAAGGACAAGTTGCTGGGGTTCCTGTTGATCGAGGGGTTGTTGACGAACATCGGTGGTCTTCTGACGTTGATCAGTTCGGTGCCGAACATCATCGTCGGCAACGCCGCGGGGATCAGTTTCGTCTCGTTCTTTCTTCACGCGGCGCCATTCGTGTTCGTCGGAACGATCGTGACCATCGCGCTGGGTGCGAAGGTTTTTTCGATCAAGAAGCCTGCCGACGAACAGGCGCGGACGACAGCGCGGCAACTTGTGGGGGGCTTTGACGAGAACGACGGAGTCGCAAGTCGCGGGTCCTTCTGGTTCGGTGCGATCATGCTCGCGCTGTTCATCCTGACGATCGCAACGACGTCGGTACTTCCGGTGATTCAGGATCTGGGCATGGGGTATGTCGCGCTGAGCTTCGCGGCCATCATGCTGACACGGTACAAGTCGGTGGCTGACAAGTTCTATCAGGCGATCGACTGGGACTTGTTGGGATTCTTCGCCGCTCTGTTTGTCGTGATCAATGTGATGGAGCACGCGCAGGTGCTGCACCTGATCGGCCAGGCGCTGGCGCATGTGATCGATCTCAACGAGACGCTCGTGCGCGGTGCAGGAACGGGTGCGGTGTTGCTCGCGTCCGCGGCGTTCAGTTCAGTGACGGACAACATACCGCTGTCGGCCATGCTGGCGAAGATTCTCCAGGCGCGCGGTACGGTCACCGAGGATCCGCTTTGGTGGTCGGTGGTTTTCGGGTCGAACCTCGGCGGGAACCTGACGCCGATCGGATCGGCGTCGACGCTGGTCGCGGTGACGATCATCCACAAGAACAACATCAAGATGTCCTTCGTGGCGTTCGTGAAAGCGGCGCTTCCCTTTGCGCTGGTGCATATCGTTTTGGCGACGGCCTACGTGTTGATCTTCCTCGGTTAGGCGTTTCGGCGGCGGAGCGCCATGCCGCCGCATCGTGTGCAAAATGCTGAAGCGGGCACCCTTCGCATTCTGCTTTGCTCTTGCAGTGGCGTTTTCCGACCTCGACGAGCAGGGCGTGGTATTCGTTGAACATCGGCACGTCGCAGGGAAGTGAATCATGGAAGAGGCGGCGGATGGTTTCGTAGTCGGCGGTTGCATCGATGAGGTGGTGGCGACGCAGGACGCGTTTTGTGTAGGCGTCGACGACGAAGGTGGGGCGGTTGGCTGCGTAGAGAAGGATGGCGTCGGCGGTTTCGGGACCGATTCCATCGATGGAGAGCAGTTCTCGGCGAGCCGTGTCCAGGTTGCCGCCCAGCAACGATTCGAGTGATCCGGCGTGGTGCGTCCAGAGATGGTCGACGAAGGCTTTGAGCCGTCGGGCTTTGACTCGAAAGGTGCCTGACGGTCGAATCAACTCGGCACGTTCGGCGGCGGGCATCTCCCGAAGGGTGGACCAGCACAGCGCTCCGCGCTGCCGCAAGTTCCTGATCGCCCGTTCGACGTTGGTCCACGCGGTGTTCTGCGTGAGGATGGCGCCGATCACGACCTCGGTCGGCGAATCGGCCGGCCACCAGTGCTGCGGGCCGTACGCGGCGTATAAGGTTTCGTAGAATTGGCGAAGGGTCTGACGGTGCGACATGAACCGGCTGCTCCGTGCGTGGTTGAATCGCGAGCGGCGGATTTCAGTGTCGGCGCTCTTGCGATGCTGATCCAAGTCTGCACGATACGCCCACCGTGGGAAAGCGACAACAACGCAAGAAGAAGGCGCCGGACCGAGGGCTTCTGGCGCGCCCGCTCGACACGCTGGCTTTCCTGCTGCCGCTGATTCTCTTCTACGAGATCACGTCGCTGACGTATTCACAGGAGCGGGTGATTGCCTTCGACGTGCTGCGTCATTTCTTTGCGCTCTTTGGCCACGTCGGGGTCTGGGCACCGGGTCTGGGCGTGGTGGCGATCCTTCTGGCGACGCAGATGGTCTCTGGTGAGCGGTGGTCGATTTCCTGGGGGCGGGCGGGGTGGATGTACGTCGAGGCGGTTTTGCTGGCCTTTCCTCTGCTCGCGCTAAACTGGTGGATCTCGCTGACCGCCGGAGAGGCGACGTCCTCGGGTTTGCTCAATCGCATCGCGATGGGTGTGGGGGCGGGTGTGTACGAGGAGCTCGTCTTCCGATTGGTGCTAATCTGCCTCGTGATGATCATTGGCGTCGACGTGTTGCACGCGAGCCGATCGACGGTGGGTTTCGTTGCGATCCTACTGTCGTCGTTGGCGTTTTCGGCTCATCACTATCAGCCGGTCGGCGTTGAGACGTTCAAGATGACGTCGTTTGCGTTCCGCACCATGGCGGGGATCTACTTGGCGATCATCTTCTGGTATCGCGGATACGGACCTGCGGCGGGGTGTCACGCGGCACACAACGTCGTGCTTGCGTGCATGAGCGACGGGCTGTTCGAGTTCAGTGGATAGGTCTGGGTGTGGATCGTCTCTCAGCGCACAAACACGATCTTGCCATCCACGATCGTCATATCTGCCTGGACGGTTCCGATGCTTTCCTTGGGCATGGTGAGGAGGTCATTGGAGAGGATGACGAGGTCGGCCAACTTGCCGGGTTCGAGTGTTCCAAGGCGATCGTCGCGGTGAATGGCGCGGGCGGCGGACGCGGTGTAGCATCGAAGGGCCTCTTCGACGGTCAACGAGTGCGATGGTAGCCAGACATTTCCCGCGAGGGTGCGTGCGTTGACGGCTGAGTCTATCCCGGCGAAGGGATTGAGCGTGACGACGGGCCAGTCGCTGCCGAAGACGACGAGGGCGCCGGAGTCGACCAGTTGCCGAAAGGCGTAGGAACCCGCCAGCCGTTCTTGGCCCAGTGCCTTCTCGCAATATCGCCCGTCATCGGCTTTATGGAACGGTTGCATGGACGCGATCACGCCAAGCTCGGCGAATCGCGGGATGTCCGCCACCTGCAGGTGCTGTGTGTGCTCGACGCGGTGCTGTGCGTTGCGCGATCCATTGCGTTTCGCGGCGTATTCGTAGGCGTCGAGCAGCAAGTGATTGGCTTCATCTCCGATGGAGTGGACGGCCAGCTGCAGCCCGTGGCTGTCGGCCAGCGCGGTGTTCTGCTGGAACTTCTCCGGCGGGTCGGCCATGTCGGTGAGTTGGCCACGCGGATAAGGCGTGTCGTCGGTGGCGTCGGCGAACGGGTCGTGCATGTAGGCGGTTCGGCTTCCCAGGGATCCATCCATAAAGCCCTTGAGCCCGGCGAGGCGCACCCAATCACTGTCGAGATTGTAGGTGGGGACGCGATCGGCATGTGCCGCCCAATCACTGACGCTGAGGTAGGCGGTGATACGGACCGTCAGATGATCCAGCTCTTCGGCGCGGCGGAAGACCGGAAGGCTTGTGCGGGAGGACATGTCGTGGACGGCGGTAATGCCGAGCGAGTTGGCGTGAAGCATCGCACGGAGCAGCGCTTCGTACCGTTGCGCTGACGTGACGCTCGGAATCAACCGTCGGACGAGACCCATGGCGGACTCTTTAAGAATGCCCGTCGGCTCTCCGGTTTGCGGATCGCGCTGGATCTCGCCGCCCTTGGGATCGTCGGGGCCGGACGCGTCGATGCCCGCGAGTTTCAACGCGGCTGAGTTCGCCAACGCCGAGTGGCCGTCCATCCGGCTGAGAAGCACCGGCGTGTCTCCCGTGACCGGATCGATCCACGAGCGGTTGGGAGTTTGTGGATCCTCCCAGCTTTCGACACTCCATCGACCGCCAAGCACCCACTGCCCCTTTCTCTTCTTCCCGGCTTCTGCCGCGATGGCCTGGACAAAGGCCTCGCGCCCGTCGGCATCTCGCAGGCTGAGGCGCGCCAACTGGAAGCCACCTCCGATGATATGCGTGTGACAGTCGGTGAGACCCGGTATGACGCGCCGACCTTCGGCGTCGATCACCTGCGTGGCATCGCCGATGAAGGCGCGGATGGTCGCGTCTGAACCGACAGCGATGATTCGGTTGCCGCGAATGGCGACGGCCGTTGGGGCAAGGTCGCCTTGGATCGTGTCACCTTCGACGCCCGTCCAGACCTCGGCATTCACGATGACGATATCGCAGACCGCCGAGTGTTGGTCCGCGTGAGGCGCAGGCGTCGAGCGTGTGTTGGGGCTGTGGCAACCGATCGAAGCCGCCAGCGCGAAAAGGACGAGTGCGCCTGCACCGTTTCTTCCGATTCCGAGATCGAGCTTTGTACGCCGTTGTTTCAATGACATGGCTATTCCATGGCTGAGGCTAGTTTCAACCGGGGTCAATTTCGATGCCCTTTGCGTGGCCGTATACCTCGAAACGGCACATCATAATCCGCCACCCTGCCCGGAAAGAGGCAGGACCGCGCCGTGAGGCCGCCGATCCAGAGTTGCCTCGCGAAGGGTCTTCTTTGCTGGGATTGGTACGACTGCGAAACGCCGACAATCGGCACCGCCTCGACCCCCTGACGCGCGAGGTACGTTCCGTACGCCCGGGCTCTCTCTTCGTCACCCTCGCCAAACGCCCAGATTGCGATGGCGTTGCTGCCAAACCGGCTCGTGGGGATCTCCACGCCTTCTGAAGGGATCTCGATGGAGTCGCGCAGCGCCAGGTCGAGGTGTTCGTCGGGCGGATCGTATTCGTTGCCCGTTTCGTGGCAGGCGACCGCTTGCGCCATGGCGTCGAGGAGTGGCGAGCGTCGAACGAAGCGCGTCGACGCTTCCGATGCTCCCGGCAGACTGAGGGCACCCTCACGAACAAAATGACAGTCCTCTGTCGCGGCGACGGAGGCGTCGCGGCGCATCATCAGTTCGGTCGCTTCCAGCAGCGAAATGACATGAAAGCCACGCGATCGAAGTGCAGGCCAAGCCTTGTCGAGCGGGGCGTAGACCAGGCAAGATTCAGTGTCGGCGCGCGTGATGTCAATCTGTAGTTCTTCCATGGCAGTTACGGGTGCGAACACACTGGCTTCACGTCGTCAGCCTATCGAACGTCACCAGCGAGCGAAAGCCCGGCTGACTGCGTCACGCTCAGGGTTGCACACTCCGCGTTATCGGACGATTGGTGCCGCGGTGCCGTTCGCTCGGGATCGCGATCAGCCCTGCCGCGTGACGCATAAATCGGCTAGAGTGCGTCGCTGTGAAGATAACCCATCAAAAAGCACTGCGGATACGGGGCGGGAGGGTCGTCGACCCGTTCAGCCAGCGTAACGAAGTGGCGGATGTCACGATCGTCGACGGTGTAGTCGCAGAGGACGCGCCGACCGGCGCTACCGAACTGGATGCCGAAGGGTGGATCATCGCCCCTGGGCTGACGGACATTCACGTCCACCTTCGCGAGCCTGGGCAGACCCACAAAGAAACGATCGAGACGGGTACCGCGGCCGCGGCGTTGGGTGGGTTCACCTGCGTTGCGTGCATGCCGAATACGAATCCCACGCTCGATCATCCGGACGTCGTTCGGTTGGTGCTCGAACGGGCAGCCAACGTCGGGCATTGCGCGGTCGGACCGGTGGCGGCCATCACGCGAGGCCGAGAGGGAGGGGAGCTGACGGATTTTGCCGCACTCCTAAGTGCCGGCGCCGTGGCATTTAGTGACGACGGGAGCGGCGTTGAAGATGACCGTGTCATGCGAGCGGCGTTCGAGAAGGCCCGTGAGCTCGGCGCGGTTCTTATTCAACACTGCGAGTATAGCTCGATTTCAGCCGGCGGCGTGATGCACAAAGGCGAGGTGTCTTCTCGGCTTGGGCTGCCCGGCATTGATGCGCGGAGCGAAGAGGACATGATCGAGCGCGACATCGACCTCTGCCGTGCGACGGGCGGGCGGTATCACGTGTCGCATATTTCCACGGCTCGGTCCGTCGAGATGGTACGCGGCGCGAAGGCTGATGGTCTTCCGATTACGGCGGAAGTCTGTCCTCATCATCTTCTGTTGACGGACGAAGCCTGCGGTGACGGCGATGCGAACACAAAAATGCATCCGCCGCTGCGTACGCAGCGAGATGTGGAGGCGTGTCTTGCAGGGATCGTCGACGGAACGATCGACTGCCTGGCCACCGATCACGCACCCCATACCGCCGAGGAAAAGGCGAAGGGGTTCGTCAAGGCGCCGCCAGGCATTGTCGGGTTGGAGACGGCTGTGGCGACCGCGGCCAGAGCGCTGATCGACTCGGGAAGGGCGGATTGGGCTCGGTTGATCGCGTGGTTCACGACGGGACCGGCCGACGTTTTGGGCAGGCCTCGCGCGGGGATTCAGGTCGGGCAGGCCGCCGATCTTGCGTTTTTCGATCCGAAGTCAACTTGGGCGGTCGAACCATCGGCGTTCGCTTCGCTTGGGCGAAATACGCCGTTTGCGGGCTGGGAAGTGACGGGACGACCCCTGGGGACGCTCCGGGGTCGTGTTTTGCGGCTCGGCGCGACTTGCGCGGTTGATCGGCTGTAGGCTTCGGCCGATAGATCGTTGTTGCAGGATTCGACAAAGATTTCACAACCGTTACTTGACGAAGACGGCTTCAGGTGTACTGTTAATGGGTCGGGACTAAGGCCCGCAACGTAGGAGGTTGCACAGATGTTCACCTCACCCGATCACGAACGAACTTCCCAAGACAACACAGACTCGTCGTTTGTCGGCGCGGCGCCTGCTGTGGATGATCGGCGCGCGTCGGACCGCATTTGCGAACACCTGCCGATTGAGCTCAGTGCCATGGGCGGCCCGGATGCTCAACCGTGTACGGCTTCGGACATCAGTGAGGACGGCCTCTTTCTTAGCGTACCTGCCGATTGCGGTTTGACGGTTGGCCAGCGCTGCGAGGTGACGTTCGGCGGTCAATCGCCGCCGGCGCTCTCATCGCTCGACGGCGAGACGCACTTTGCCACCGTTGTTCGCACGGCGGTTTTGGCCGACGGTTCGGAATCGCGCGTCGGTGCCGGTCTCCGGTTCGACCAGCGATTGTACCTTTAGAACCCGGTCCGTCCGATCGGACGCGCCATTCCCTCTGACCTCTACAGAATTCACCGCGCCGTGTCTGTGTCGCTTCAGCGGTAGTGCGCTGCGTGGCCGTGCTGTGTTCACCGCGTGTCTTCGCCTGTCAAATCGCTCGATACGGTCGGTCTTCGCTTGTATACTGGCAGTCGTAGGCTGCCCGGTGTGGGCGGCGATAACCTACGCGTGGAGGCTACTATCCCATGTCATCATCGTCTTTGCCCACGACCGCGCCGCCGACTGTTTTTCGTCGACGCCGTGCCGACCTGGCTTCGTCTCTTTCACGACCGCTCGTGATCCTGGCGGGACAGCCTCGAGCACGGAAGTATGCGACGAACACCCATCCGTTTCGCGCCGCCAGCAGTTACCTCTATTTCGGGGGCCCGAGGATCGAAGGTGGTGCCATCGTCATTGAGCCGGGCAGTGACGGCAACAACGGCTGCGCGCTGGTGCGATCGGTGATGGGGTTTGATGACATCGTGTGGATTGGTTGCGCGCCGAGCGACGAACAGCTCTCATCGGCATCGGGTCTGGATCAGTTGATCTCACCGGATGAGGTCGACGTGCGCCTGAGGGGCCGGGAGGCGGCGTATGTCGGGCCACCGTGTCCGCCGACGCTGAGCTGGGCTCACGGTCTGGGGCTTCAACCGGCGAATCAGGATGAAATCCTGGCGATCATCAACCTGCGCCTCATCCAGGATGAGCACGAGATGGTCGCGATGCGGCGCGCCGCAAAGATCGGTATGGACGCTCAACTATCAGCCGTCGCTTCGATTCGCGCCGGGCGAACGGAGGCGGACGTAGCCGGTGCCTATCTGTCGGTGCTGACCGCCCACCAGTGCGATGTTTCGTTCAACCCGATCATCACCGTTCACGGAGAGGTCCTTCACTGCGATGGCTACCCTGGAACGCTCGGCGCCGACAATCTGGTCGTCTTTGATGCGGGCGTGGAAGAGCCCGGCGGCTACGCATCGGACATGACGCGCACCTACCCGGTCGCCGGGTCGTTCACGACCATTCAACGACAGCTCTATGACACTGTTCTTCGTTCGCAATGCGCGGCGGTCGATGCGTGTGTACCGGGAAAGCGTTTTCGTGACATCCATGATCTGTCGGCACGCGTGATCTGCGAGGGGCTGGTTGAGGCGGAGCTGCTTCGCGGTGATCCGGCGGAACTCGCGGGTCGCGGGGCACACACCCTGTTCTATCCGCATGGGCTCGGGCACCTGATCGGTCTTGACGTTCACGACATGGAAGACTTCGGCGATCTGGCCGGCTACGCGCCGGGTCGCACGCGACGTACCGAGTTCGGCAGCAAGTTCCTGCGACTGGACCGTGATCTCGAGCCCGGAATGACCGTGACGATCGAGCCGGGCGTCTACATCGCCCCGGCGATCTGGCGGAACGAAGACCTGCTGGCCCCGTTCGCCGATTCGATCAACCGTGGTGCCATCGACGCGCTTGTACGCGGAGAGTTCGGCGGCATCCGCATCGAGGACTCGGTTCATATCCGAGCGGGAGACGCCGGTCCGGAGAACCTGACGGCTGAGCTTCCGAAGGAGGCCGACGCCGTTGCCGACCTGATCCGGAAGGCCTAGCGCGGTCAGTCGGCGTGAGCCTATCCCCGAGAAGTTGAGACCACCCAGCTCTTGGCCACAGTATTATGTCGTCCTCGGCTTCGTTCGGTGACGTCGTCCACGAGTCGAGCCGCCCCTACCGGGCACCCTCCCTTCGAACTGAGGGCCGTCTTCCGCCTTCCACACTTGTCAGAACATGCCCAAGAGCCAGTAAACCAGAATAAAAGTCTTGACATACGCGATAAACCTGATAGATATTCTTAGATCTGAAGGAATGACGCAATGATTGACGGTATCGATCGCACAATACTCGGCATGCTTCAGGCGAACGGGCGGGTCGCCAATGTGGAGATCGCCCGAAAGGTCGGCATGGCGCCCTCCGCCATCCTCGAGCGGATTCGCAAGCTCGAGGAACGCGGGTTCATCGAGGGGTACACGGTCCGGTTGAACCCGGCCAAGCTCGGACGCGGTCTCCTGGCTTACTTGTTGGTGCGAACGGAAGAGCGCGTCTGGCAGACCGAGACCGGCGATGCGCTTTCGGCCATTCCCGAGGTCCAGGAAGTCCACCACATCGCCGGCGAGGATTGCTTCCTGGTCAAGGTGCGCGCCAGGGACACCGAATCGCTGGGCCGCTTGTTGCGTGAGAAGTTCGGCGCGATCAAGACGATCCGCAGTACGCGGACGACGATCGTGCTCAACACCGAGAAGGAATCGACCGTACTGCCACTCGATCCTGAGCCTCGGGGGCCGGACCATGATTGATCCATCCGCGAACAGGCCTTCGACCTTCTCCGTCGTCGCGGCGTTTGCGGCGGTCTACATCATCTGGGGGTCCACCTATCTGGCGATTCGGGTCGGCGTGGAGACGCTTCCGCCGTTCTTGTTGGGCGGGGTCCGGTTCGTGACCGCTGGCGGGCTACTTTACGGCTGGGCTCGCGCACGCGGTGCGGCCCGACCGAGCCTGGTGCATTGGCGATCGGCGACGATCATCGGCGGACTGCTCCTTCTTGGCGGGAACGGAGGCGTTTGCTGGGCGGAGCAATGGGTCGAGTCGAGTGTGGCTGCGCTGTTGATTACGTCCGTACCGTTTTGGATGGTGCTGTTGAACTGGGCCCGACCGCGCGGCGTTCGACCGAGCGGTGTCGAAATCGTCGGGCTCATCATCGGCTTTGCGGGCGTCATGATTCTCGTCAATCCGACGTCGCTCGCCGGTGCGGGAGGTTATCGCCGCATCGGCGAAGTCGTGCTGTTGACAGCCTCGCTGCTTTGGGCGATCGGCTCGCTCTACTCACGTCATGCGACGCTGCCGAAGTCGCCGCTGTTATCGACGGCGATGCAGATGTTGATGGGCGGCGCGTTGCTGCTGGTGGTCAGTTCTGCGACCGGCGAATGGAATCGGTTCGACATTGGGGCCGTGTCGCCGAAGTCGATTCTGGCGCTGGCATACCTCATTGTCTTCGGCGCGCTCGTGGGGTTCACCGCGTACATGTGGTTGTTACGCGTGAGCACGCCGGCGCGGGTGTCGACCTATGCGTATGTCAATCCGGTCGTCGCGGTCGTGTTGGGGTGGGCCGTACTCAGCGAACCGCTCGGTCCACGGACATTCGTTGCGATGGGAGTCATCGTGACGGCCGTGGTCTTGATCACGACCCATCGCCGACAGAGAGGCGCCCGCAAGAAGGCGGCGGAGTTGACGGGTGAGACAGTGATTCCTAGGGTGTCGGTTACGACGTGTACCGCGCCGATGCAACGCGGGCCGAACTGTTCCGGCAAGCCGACACCCGTGTGAGCGGCGGGATTCCACGGCAATTGGGGAGACGATCGATGACGGATGGCAGAGACATGCGGCTGGAGACGATGCTGATTCACGCCGGGGAACCTTCACCCCGCATCGCCGGTGCGGTGGCCATGCCGGTGTTTCAGTCGTCCACCTTCGAGTTTACCGGTCAGGCCGACTACCACGACATTCGCTATATCCGTCTGAACAACACGCCGAACCACGTCGTACTTCATGCCAAGTTGGCGGCACTGGAAAACGGTGAGGCGGCCCTCGTGGCGGCCAGTGGAATGGCGGCGATTTCCACGACCTTGATGACGCTGCTTCGCACGGGCGATCATCTGCTCGTTCAGAAGTGTTTGTATGGTGGCACTCACGACCTGGTGACCAAGGACTTCGAATCGTTCGGCATCTCGCACTCGGTCATCGACGTGGACGATCCATCTTCGTGGAAGGAGGGCTTACGCCCCAACACCAAGGCGATCTATGTCGAGACGATCACGAATCCGTTGATTCAGATCGGCGATCTGAAATCGGTGTCGGCGTTCGCCAAGGCGAACGGTCTGACGTCGATGATCGACAACACCTTTGCCTCGCCCGTGAACTTTCGTCCTCTCGATCAGGGGTTCGACCTGGTGCTTCACAGCGCCACGAAATACCTGAATGGACACACCGATATCGTCGCTGGCGTTGTCGTGGGTTCGGCGAAGCTCGTCGAGACGATCAAACACCGGTTGGACCACTTCGGTGGCACGCTCGACCCGCATGCTTGTTTCCTTCTGCATCGTGGTCTCAAGACGCTGGCGGTGCGTGTGAGGCATCAGAACCAAAGTGCATTGAAGATCGCCCGATTCTTGGAAGACAACGGCGCGGTTTCCCGGGTCCATTACGGCGGCCTCGAGAGCCATCCACAGCACGATCGAGCCAGAGATCTGCTCAGCGGTTTCGGCGGGATGTTGAGCTTCGAACTCCAGGGCGGCGCCGAGGCGGCGGATCGATTCATGCAGCGCGCGAGACTTCCGATCGTTGCGCCGAGTCTCGGCGGTGTGGAGACGCTCATTACGCGACCGGCGACAACCTCTCACGCGGGGCTCGAGCCCGATGAGCGTCGGCGCATCGGTATCAGCGACGGGTTGATTCGCCTTTCCGTCGGCCTCGAAGCGACCGAGGATCTGATCGAGGACTTCGCGCAAGCACTGTAGTCGTCAGTGACTTCCGTTCTTCATCAGACCGCAACGGCATGGGCCTCGACGATGCGGTCAATCTCGTCCAATGCGTAGCGAGCGATTTTCTTCTGCGCGGTGCGCGCGGCGGATGACGTCGTCTCGAGGTCGCCGAGGATGATGATGTTCTCGTCGTTCACGGCGTTGGCCGGGCCGGTGTAGTTGAAGGAACCGGCGATCACCACTTCTTCATCGAGCACCATGAGTTTATGGTGCAGTTTCCCAACACCATTTCCCGGAGTAACTTCGTAGAGTTCCACACCTGCGTCTCGTAGACTGGGGATGGCGGCCCAGGGTCTGGTGCCCTGCCCGGCGTCGTAGACGCCGCGGATCGGCATATCTAGATCGCGCAGTCGGATCATCGCATCGTCGATTCCGGATGACTGGGCAAACGTGAAGATGGCGAAGTCGATGCGCCGCCGGGCCTTGAGCATCTGCTTCATAATCTCCATCTCCGGATTGTGATCCGGTGCGAATAGAACGCGAATCGGCACGCGCGATACGGCCGTATCCTTGGGCTTTGGGTCTCTTCCCTCGTTGAGCTTTCCGAAATGCCCTTGCTGGATCTCTTTGAACTCTCGGCTGTAGATCTTGGCGATGTCATCATCGTGAACGATCACGATGTGATTGAGGTTCTTGTGGACGCCGGTGGGCGTGAAGTTGGTCGAGCCCGTCAACACGGACGCCCGATCGCGAACGATGAACTTCTGGTGAAAGATCCTCGTGTTGTAGTCCGGTTTGATGTCGATCTTGGCACGCAGCATGGCGCCATGGATCTTCCGATTCGGTTCATGCCCGCCACCCTCGACCCACGGATTGGACCGGGCCCGTGTCGCGATCAGGTAGTCGTGTTCCACCACCACTTTGACCGTCACCTTGCGCTGCTTGGCACGGATGATGGCTTTGGCGATCACCTCGTTCTCCAATTCCTGAACGGCGATCTCCAGCCGTTTTGTCGCCCCGTCGATGAATCCTTCGATCGTCGTCTCCAGATTGTCTGCGGCGCCAACATCGTGTGGACCGACGTAGAACTCGACCTTTCCTACCTTTACCGACATGGTTGAACTCCCTGAATGCTTGTTTTGACCTGTGACAGAAGGCGTACTTCGCGAAGGGGGGTCTCTCTCCCCTCTGACAGCCGTCCGTCAAATGAAATGAAGATCTCACGAGCGCACATACCTCAGCCCCTTTTTCCAGAGGACGGATCTATCAGGCGATCCACCGTGCGCGCACAGTGAACTCCATCGGAGTCTACCGCCTGTTAAGCGACTGTCCAGTGGCTGGCAAGGATCTTTTCGTGACGGAGAAGGGCGTTATGTGGCTTTGTCCGCCGGAAACGCTGTTGCCATTCCGTTGAGGTAGTGCCACTGCTGTTTGATGAACGCTTCCAGGGAAGTCGCCTCTGCCGACACTTTCGTATACCGACGCTGATGGGAAATGTATTCTGAAACGGGCGTATCATCCGGCTGTTCGTTGATTCGGTATCGCACGCCGTCGAAAACCTCATATAAAGGAAACAGCCCGCTGCACACGGCGGAGCGAATCAGTTCCACACTCTCGTCCGGTTCCGACTTCCACCCGGTGGGGCAGGGTGAGAGCATGAGGAGAAAACGAAACCCGCTCGTTTGCCGCGCGGTGCGGACTTTGCGGAGAAAGTCCTCGCGATGGGCGACGGAGAGCGTGGCGGCATAGGGAATTCGGTGGCCGGCCATGATCGCCATCATGTCTTTCTTTCCTTCGCCCTTCCCTTGTTTAGTCGTGCTCGTGACGACGCCTTCGGGCGTAGCGCTGCTTCGCTGCCCGCCGGTATTACCGTAGATCTCATTGTCATAACAAATGTAGATGAGGTCTTCGTTGCGTTCCGCCGCGGCCGAGAGCGTAGCCATGCCGATGTCATAGGTTCCACCATCGCCGGTCCAGCAGATGACGGGTGACGTATCGCCGTTGAGTTCGTTGATGTTCGCCACGCCGGTGGCGACCGCGGGCGCACTGGCAAACGTCGACGCCGCGATGGGTACGCCGTATCCACTAGTGGGGAACGCGCCGGCGGTGACGATTCCGCAACAGGCCGGAATCACCATGTACGGTTTCTCGCCTTCGAGTGCGTGATCCATCCATTGCAGACCGATCGACATACCGCACCCGGCGCAGTTCGTATTCCCCGGGCGCAGGAGGGCATCGCACCGCAGTTTTTCCGTGGCCACCACATCCGCCGTCACGCCGCCACCTCCTTCCAGATCGGCTCGACCGCTTCCTTCCGCGTGTTGAGATCGTCAATGATCTCGTGGATGACTTGCGGTGTGACATCTCCGCCACCGAGACCCACGAGATAGTCCTGCACCAGCACATCCGAACGGCCCTGAAGCGACGCCGCAATCTCCTGCCAGAAGATGCCGCCGGAACCGGGCGAATGATTCCGGTCGAGCACGCCCACGCGCTTCGCCCCGCTGAGCGCGGCTGCGAGTTCGGCTCGCGGAAACGGGCGGAACATCTTGGGTTTGACCATGCCGACCCGCTCGCCCCTCTCGCGCCGTTCCGCGACGACGTTACGAAGTGTTCGCGCCATCGTGTTGCAGGCGATCAAGACGGTCTCCGCATCTTCCGTGTGCTCCGCAGACAGCATTCCGTGTGGACGACGACCGAACACCTTCTCGAACTCGTCAATGGCTTCACCGAGCACCGCGGGGACCTGCTCCATGGCGGTCTGGATCTCACGCCGGTGATGCTCCGTCTCGCGAGGCCACGTCAGTCCACCGATCGTCGTGGGGTGTTCGAGGCTGAGGCGGTGTGGTATGTGGCAATGAGGAAGGTAACGGTCGACCAGTTCCTGTTCGGGCAGGTCGACCACCATTTGTGTGTGCGAAGTCACGAACCCGTCTTGCGCGACGATCGTCGGCAGCAGGATGCGCTCGTCCTCGCTAATGCGAAACGCCAGGAGAATCGTGTCGACGAGTTCCTGATGAGACTCGGCGTAGAACTGGAGCCAAGCGGCGTCGCGAAGGGCCAGGCTATCACCCTGATCGACCCAGATGTTCCACGGCGGTCCCAACGTGCGATTCACCGCGATGAGAACGATGGGGAGGCGGTAGAACCCGGCGGCGAAGATGTTCTCCGTCATGTAGGCCAGACCGTTGGACGAACTGGCCGTGAACGAGCGCGCCCCAGCCACCGACGCGCCGATGCACACGCCCATGGCACTGTGCTCAGACTCCACGGGAATCGTCCGACCCTTGGTGAACTCGTAGTCACGAAGGAACTCGATGATTTCCGATTGCGGCGTGATCGGGTAGGCACCGCAACAGCAGCCGCGCGCCTCGCGATTCGCCTCACCGCAGGCAGCCAGTGTATGACCCGCCGCGTGATTGCCCGTTACTAACGCCCTGGCCACGTCGATCTCCCGTCCTCTTAGAGTTCTGACATATAGATGACGCCGCGCGGACACTGCGACGCACACACGCCGCACCCCTTGCAGTAGCCGTAATCAAACCGGTATCCGTCGCCGTTGCGAAAGACGATGCCCTCCGGGCAGTAATCGATGCAGGCGTCACATTGATTGCACACGCCGCAACTGAAGCAGCGGTTGGCTTCGATCAGCGCCGGGTGATGATCCGGCGAATCGATCATTCCCCTTCGTACCTCGGTGAACGTGCGACGCCGCTCCACCGGCGAGATCATCGCACTCTGCTCACTCGGCGACCGCTTGAAGAGGTGCATGGTGACGGCGTCCGGCTCGGCGATCGGTTCCGCCGGCGGCGGGAAGAGGTTTTCGCCGGTCAGCGTTCGATGAAGGTGCCACGCCGCTTTCCGCCCGCTGCCGATCGCTGCCGTCACCGTTCCTTCATTGGTGGCGAAGTCTCCACCGGCGAACATCGGCGCGCCGCTGAGCCCCAGCAGTTCTCCGTTCTCGTGAATCTCGGAGCCTTCAGGAAGAATGGCCACATTCGAGGTTTGCCCCAGCGCGAGAATGACCCGGTCGCAGCGCAAGTCGAACTGGGCATCTTCGCTGGTTTCGGGAACGGGGCGCCGCCGCCCCGATTCATCCGGCTCGCCCAAGCGCATCCGCTGACAGGTCAGCACCACGCCTTCGCCGTCTCGATGCAACTGCAGCGGCGATGCGAGCTCGTCCAGGACGATGCCCTCTTCCAACGCCTCGTCGATTTCCTCTCGGATGGCCGGCATCTCTGCACGCGTTCGACGATAGACAACGCGCACTGTGCGGGCGCCGACGCGAAGCGCGGATCGAGCCGCGTCCATCGCCGTGTTGCCTCCGCCGATCACGACAACGTGCAATCCATCCAATCGAACTCGCCCAAGCCGAGCGCGATCGAGAAAGTCGATCCCCTGCTCCACGAACTCCTCATCCGCGTTGCCCAGGTTGACGGTTCGCGAATCTTGCAGGCCGGTGCCGACAAAAACGGCGCTGAACTCGTGCGTCAATTTCAGCAGGTCGGATCGATCGAGAAAACGGCCCGTGTGAACGTCCACGCTCTGCCGCAGGATATAGCTGATTTCTTCACCCAGTACGTCCGGCGGAAGCCTGTAAGAGGGAATCCCCGTTCGCATCACGCCGCCGAGTTCGCCGCCGCCCTCGAAAAGTGCGACCCTGTATCCCAGACGTCCCAGATGATAGGTGGCTGCAAGACCCGCCGGACCCGACCCGACAACGGCGATACGCTCCTTCCGCCATTGAGCAGGAACTTCCGGTCGTTTCCCATGTTCAGCCACATAGCGTTCCAATTCGCGAATGTTGACGGATGCATCCAGCGGGCTGCGGTTGCACGCTTCCATGCACGGTGCCGGACAGACGCGCCCACACGTTCCCGGAAACGGTGAGGTCTCCAGGAGAATGGCCAGGGCTCGATCATATTCCTCGCGAGACGCTGCCTCGATGAACCCACGAACGTCATTGCCCGCTGGACAACCGTGGTTGCAGGGTGGTGTCAGCCGCTGCCGCTCGGGCTGGCGCGTCGCCCACGACCCGGTGCGAATCTTGGGCATCTGGCCGACGTCTGCGTCCAGGATGCCGGCGATGCGCCCTTTAGGCGCAGTCGGCGCCTTCATATCCGCCTTGCCCTTCAGCTTCTGGGCTACGGTGTTCTCAAAGGCCTTCCGTGCGGACGTGACGTTTCCGCCACCAAACTTCAGATCCCCAAGTGCCGCCTCGACGTCGTCGAGAGAGAGGTTGAGGGCTTTGGCGACGGTGCCCAGCATTGTTGTGTTGACGATCGGTACGGTTCGCGTTCCCAGGCCGTTTGTGACGGCGATGTCCGTCGCGTCGATCGTGGCGACATTTCGGCCGGGGAAATCCTCCACGAAGGCGTCGGGTGGGTCGGGGGTGTTGAGAATGATCCACCCACCCGGTTTGAGGCCTGCCTGGACGGACGGCGCGATCAGCGTGCGATCCAGCACGATCACGTGGTCGGGTTCGCGGATCTGATTGTGATTCGTGATTTCTTCGTCGTCGATGCGCACGAAGGCCTGCAACGGCGCACCGGACCGCTCCGCCGCGTAGACGCCGAAGGCCTGAACGTGCTTGCCGCGAAGGAAGTAAGACGTCGCGATGAGCTTCGCCAGCGTCACACCGCCCTGACCGCCGCGTCCGAAGATCGTGATTTCCGTCATGGTTTCTTGACTCCACGATCGAGGGTACCATGCGACATCATGGCAAGATGCGTTCCCGCAGACCGAGCCCTTCCCCATCTGATCAGCCGACAAAGCGGACGCGATGGTCCGTCGACCGTTGCAGGCGGATTCGGGGCTTCAATGTTAGGCAGACGGGCAGTTTCTTCAACAAAGCGAGGATGAAAAACCATGAGCAAAAACTCACGACGAGACTTTCTCGGTAACGTCACGGTCGCCGCCGGGGCGGTGGTCGCGGTCGGAGGGGCCACCGCCGTCGCCGAGGCAACGGCAAACGCGGCCAAGCGGCGAGCGATCCCTGGGAGCCCTGGCGCCCCGTTTTCGCGCGCCGTTGTGATCGGAGACACCGCCTTCATCGCCGGTGTCGTGGGTCGGAAACCCGGCTCCAAGGGCATGGCCTCCCTTGAATTCGAGCCACAGTGCCGCCAGGCGATGCTCAATCTCCAGGCTTCCGTGGAGGCAGCAGGCTCAGCCCTGAACCAGGTATTAAAATGTAATTGCTTCCTGACCGATGTGGCTGACTTCCCCACAATGAACAAACTGTTCCGTGAGTTCTTCCCGCAGCAGCCGCCGGCGCGGTCGACGGTCGTGGTCAAGGAACTCGTCGTGACCGGTGCGAAGATCGAGATCGATTGCGTGACAGCGATGCCGTGACATCCGTCGCCGCGGCATACGGACAGGTACGGTGGCCGCAGACTCGACAAAGAGCGGAGGCGATTTCCTATGCGCGCGAAGATTCTGGTGTCCTGTCTCGTTGTGGTGGGTGGTGTTGCGTTTGCGATGCGCGGTCGAGGTGGAGCGGAATCCAAGAGAATCGCCGTCTCTAAAGTCACCCCGAAGCGAACGCTCGCCGTGCTTCCTAAGTCCGGCGAGGGGACGTCGCCACACTGGCCACAGTTTCGTGGATCCGGTGCCGCCGGCTTCGCCGAAGGGCACACCACGCCTGTCGAATGGGACGTCGCAACGTCAAAGAACATCAGATGGAGGACGCCGGTGTCCGGTCTGGGGCACTCGAGCCCCGTCATCTGGGGCGATCGTCTGTACATCACGACAGCCATCAGCGGCGAGAAGGACCCGGAATTGCGGGTCGGGCTCTACGGACAGATCACATCCGTTGAAGACGACACGTCGCACGAGTGGAAGGTTCTTTGCCTGGATAAAAACAGCGGCAAGGTGCTCTGGGAGTCGACCGTTCATCAAGGCGTTCCGAAGGTCAAACGGCACACCAAGGCCACCCACGCCAACAGCACCCCCGCCACCGACGGAAAGCACGTTGTCGCGTTCTTCGGCTCGGAGGGGCTTTACTGTTTCGATCTCGACGGAAAGCTGCTCTGGAAGAAGGACCTCGGCGTTCTCAACTCGGCGTTCTTCGCGGTTCCAGAAGCGCAATGGGGTTTCGCAAGCTCACCGATCATCTACGACAACATGATTATGCTCCAATGTGACGTGCTGACGGACTCCTTCCTTGCAGCCTTCAACGTCGAGGACGGATCTGAAGTCTGGCGCACGCCGCGCAAGGACGTCCCCACCTGGAGTACGCCCAGTATTTATGAGGGCGGTGAACGCACGCAAGTGATCGCCAACGGCTTCGAACACATCGGTGGGTACGATCTGAAGACGGGCGCGTTGTTGTGGAACATGTCGGGCGGCGGGGATATTCCCGTGCCGACACCTGTCATCGGTCGCGATCTCATCTTCATCACCAGCGCCCATGGCCCACAGGCGCCGATCTACGCGATCCGAACCTCCGCCACCGGCGATGTCTCATTGCAGGGCAGCAGGCTCGGGAACGAACATGTCGCTTGGAGCGCACCCGGAGGCGGAAACTACATGCAGACCCCGCTGCTCTACGGCGAATACCTCTACTGTTGTCGAGACAACGGCTCGATGCGATGCCGAGAGGCCGATACCGGAAAGACGCGATACAGCAAACGTCTCGGCAACGGCCGAACGGGTTTCACCGCATCGGCCGTGGCCGCCGACGGAAAACTCTACTTCACCAGCGAAGAGGGTACGGTATTCGTCGTCAAAGCCGGACCGCTCTTCGGGAAGATGGCGCAGAACGAGCTGGGTGAGGTCTGCCTGGCGACGCCCGCCATCTCCCAAGGCGCGCTGTTCTTCCGGACGAAACACCACGTTGTCGCCGTGGCGGAATCGAAGTAACGCCTCACACCCACTGCGCCCGCGGCCCCGAACGGCTGACAATGATCGGGCCGGGGCGTACACTGCGCGGATGAGCGAACCGTCGACCCGTGACGTCTCCGCCCTGGCCATGCCCTGCCCGAAGTGTGCATACGACTTGCGGGGGCACGCAACTTCCACCAAGTGCCCCGAATGTGGCACTCTGGTCGAGGTCGGCTCCGCGATCGCCCAGGCGGTGCACTGGTTCGATCTGCGACTTCTCGACCTGTGGTCCATCGGCGTGCTGCAGGGAAGTGGTTGCGCTGCGGCGATCCTCACACTGTTGGCGGTCCGTCGCGGGAACCATGTGGCGCTGATCCTCGGAATGACCGCACTGGTGACGCTCTGCGTGGCGACGTTGTGGTTCGCCGCGCTAAGTCCGGGGATTCTCCTTCGCCTGTGGCGACCGTTCTTTCAGGTCGTGGGGATCCGGCAGCGCCGCCGATTGCTCTGGTGGTGGATCACGGATGCGATGCTCGTTGCGCTAGCCCCGCTGGCGTATTGGATGCTGACGTGAGTGCGGCCGCCTCTGCGCGCCGCGGCGCCTTTGCCCTCACCTGCCCCAGCATTCCCGATAGCGTTACGATCAGTGCAGCCAGGACCAGCGCTACCCCGAGCCACTTGCGGAGGTTCGCGCGCATCGACGCAAACACCGCACCCTTCCCAGCCAGTGCGCTGCCGAAGAAGAAGAGCACGAAGGACGCAAGGACCTTTAGACTGAGCACGGCATGGTAGGGCATGGGTTCGACGCGCGGCTGGATCACCAGAATGAAGAGGTTGATCGTTCCCGAGATGAGAAGCAACGTGATGCAGCCGTACACGAAGCGCGCCCAGCGCTTGCGCACCGCAGCGCGAAGGCGATCGTGTTGCGCGTCGTCAAGGGTTTCTTGCGCACTGGGTAACAGCACGAATCGCGTGAACACCATTCCGCCGATGGCTACCGTCGCCGCGGCAATGTGAATCCATCGCGAAGCAAGAAGAACGTAGTTGATTTCATCCATTGTGGCGTCGTCCGAAAGGCGAGCTTCGTATCCATAACGACCCCGGTGGTCGCCGTGGAACCTGCATGGTATGTCAACGCGTCGGTAGCAGCCAGCGCGATAGCGACAGGGAGTGCTCGCCACGGCGCTCGATGCGGCGGCGCCTTACTGCAACCGATCGGCGAGGAGGTCCGCCTGATCCAGTATGACGAAGTTCCGTTCCTGAAGAACGCAGGCGGCCTGCTCGATGTTGTCCGGTACCAGGGCGATCGCGGCGGAACCGTTCGGGTGAACCAGCAGTGGATAGGTATAGAGGATATCGATCTCGCCGTTGAGCAACGCCGCCCAGCAATGCAGCAGCCCCCGCTTACCGTGAGGCAATGAGACAACGAGCAACTCCGATTCGCTGACCGGGAACCTCGCCTGGCTGAGGACCTCGTAACCCCGATCAGGATCATCGAGGATCATCCGACAAATCGCACAGTCGACGGAATTGATGACCGACAGGGCGAGGATTCTGGTGTCCGTCCGATCGAACAGCTTGGTGAGGCGAAGTAGCTGCCCGACGTGGTTCTCGACGAAAATCGAGTGCTGGCGAACGGTAGGGATGCCGTGGGCTTCAGCCGTTTGATAGGGTTCGATATCCATAGTCTGCCAGCTTATCGGTCAAACCGTCGAACCCAAGCATATTTTTCCGGACGGGTCTCGGCATCCCACGGCGTGCCATTTCCGCAGTCCGCCAGCCTGTCAGCTTGGCAGTCGGCGTTGGGGTGCCGTTTCGGCTTTGACGTTACCTATTATATTACAATAGGTTACAGGAGCACAATCGTCAAGAATCGTGGCACGCTCTGTGCAATCCCGCCTCAGACGGCATCTGTTCCCGCAGTGCCAACAGAGGGCACGGGGACGAGTGCTTTCAGTGAGACTTGAAGGAGACGGTGATGTCCAAGATTATCGGGATTGACTTGGGGACGACGAACTCGGTCGTGGCGCTCATGGAGGGCGACACGACGAAAGTGCTGACCAACTCGCAGGGTCTGCGATTGACGCCCTCCGTGGTCGCCATCACGGACAAGGGCGAGCGCTTGGTTGGCCAGATCGCGCGCCATCAGCAGGTGACGAACCCGGAGAACACGGTTCATTCGATCAAACGCTTCATGGGGCGCCGGCACAGCGAGGTCAGTTCCGAAGAGAAGATCGTACCCTACAAGGTCGTCGGCGCAACCGACGAACTCGTCAAGGTGGAGGTTCGCGGCAAGACCTACACGCCGCCCGAGATTAGCGCCATGGTTCTTCAAGACTTGAAGAAGACGGCGGAGGATTATCTCGGACAGAAGGTCGATCGCGCGGTCATCACTGTTCCCGCATACTTCAACGATTCTCAGCGAAAGGCCACGAAGGACGCCGGAGAAATCGCCGGGTTGACCGTTGAGCGGATCATCAACGAGCCCACGGCCGCAGCGTTGGCGTATGGACTCGACAAGAAGAAAGAACAGACCATCGCCGTATTCGATCTCGGTGGTGGCACGTTCGACATCTCGATCCTGGAGATCGATCCGGAGATCGGTACGTTTGAAGTGAAGGCGTCGAGCGGTGACGGACATCTCGGTGGTGATGACTATGACGAGGAGTTGATCAATCACCTTGCCGAAACGTTCCGCAAGCAAGAGGGTCTCGATCTGCGTAGCGACCCGATGGCACTTCAACGTCTCAAGGAAGCGGCGGAGAAGGCCAAGTGCGAACTCTCCACGATGATGGAGACCACGATCAACCTGCCGTACATCACGGCCACGGACAGCGGCCCGAAGCACCTTCAGCTCAACATCACACGAACGCAGTTCGAGCAGCTCACGCAAGCCCTGACGGAGCGGTGTCGAAAGCCCGTGCTGGAGACGCTTGAAGGCGCGAAGCTCTCCGCCAAAGACATCGATGACGTGGTGCTGGTTGGCGGTTCATCGCGGATGCCCGCCGTTCAGGCACTGTGTAAAGAGGTCTTCGGTCGCGAGCCCAACAAGGGGATCAATCCGGACGAAGTCGTGGCCATCGGTGCCGCGATTCAAGGCGCGGTGCTGGCCGGTGACAAGGAAGACATCGTCCTTCTGGATGTTACGCCGTTGACCCTCGGCGTCGAGACGCTCGGCGGCGTGATGACGCCGCTGATCGAGGCCAATACGACGATTCCAACGTCGAAGACGGAGACGTTCTCAACGGCCTCAGACAATCAGACGGAAGTGACGATCCATGTGCTTCAGGGCAATCGCCCGATGGCCGGCGACAATCGCTCGCTGGATCACTTCAACCTGAGCGGAATCGCGTCGGCCCCCAGAGGGATGCCGCAGATCGACGTCACGTTCGACATTGACCGAAACGGGATTCTCAATGTCTCCGCCAAAGACAAGGCGACCGGCAAGGAGCAGAAGGTCCGGATCGACGGCGGCAGTGGATTGTCGAAGGAAGAGATCGAGCGGATGAAGAAGCAGGCGGAGGAACATGCGGCCGACGACCTGAAGAAAGCCGAGCAGGTCAAGGTGCGCAATGAGGCGGAGCACGCCGCGTATCAGGTCGAACAGCAGCTCACAGAGCACGCAGACAAGGTCCCCGCAGATGCTCGCGGCAAGGTGGAGCAGGCCATCAACAACGTGCGCGAGGTCATCAAGGGCGATGATGCGGACGCCATCAAGAAGGCTCACGACACGCTGATGACCGAGGCGCAGGCGATCGGCAAGATCGTCTACGAGGAAGTGGCGAAGCAGCAGCAGGCCGCCGCCGGCGAGGGCGATGCGCCCGGGACGCCGCCACCCGACGACGCGTCCGGTGAGCCCTCATCAGGCGGCGACGACAACGTCATCGACGCGGAGTTCGAGGTCAAGGACGCGAAGTAGCGCGGTACGACCCAACGAGAAACGGACTGGAAGGGTCGCGCGGCGGCCCTTCCTTCTCTTTCGGGAAGGCGGTATTCTATCGCCACAACGGATTTGGCGGCGTAGCTCAGATGGTTAGAGCGTGGGATTCATAAACCCAAGGTCCCCGGTTCGACCCCGGGCGCCGCTAGTTTCCATATCATCGTTTGAGCCTGTATTTTCAGCGGTTTCGTGAAATGTCATATCGTTGGCACTTTCGCCCTTTGCGAGTCTTTGCGAGTCGATGCGAGAGTTTGCTGCAGCGCATTCTGCAGCGCTTTGGCCTGCTGACTGGTTACCATAGTCGCCTGCCCTGCCCCAGAGCTCATCGGTGATCATCAGGTAGTGTTTTTCCGATACCGGCCCGCTGTGGCCGAGCCATGCGTCGACGGCATAGCTGGGGAATGTCTGCTTCAGTTCCGTGTCGCAGCTTCGGCGCAACGCCTGGAAGCAGTCCTTCCACGGCTCGATCCCAGCCCGTTTGAGGATCTGAGGCATCGTTCGGTGAAGATTGTTGCGGGAGAGCCGTACAACTCGCTCCTGGCCCTCCTCGGCCTCGTCGAAGGCACCTTGGAGAATCGCCATCAGCTTCGGGACGATGGGAACGGCGCGCCGGCGGTGCTTCAGGAACCGCTCCGTCTTCGGCGATTGGACCGACATACGCCCCCGGTCCCAGTCAATGTCCGCCCAAGTCAGGATGTGCGTCTCGCTCGTCACCCGAAGCCCGGCAAGGCGAGCCAGCCCGAAGAGCGTCCGCCACCGGATGTCGGGACATGCCTCGATGATCTTGTCCGTTTCCTCGGGCGTGATGTAGCGATCGCGGTCCGCTGCGATGATCGACCCCACGAGTTCGCAGAATGGGTTACCTCCGATCAGCTTGCGCTTGACGGCGTGTGTGAAGATCTGCTTGACGTTGCGGACATGCGTACCGGCTGTGGCATTGTTCACCCCCTGCGTGCGGAGCCAGGATCGCCAATCGTGAGCTCCATCCTCATCTAGGGCGTCGATCCCGATGGCCTCGCCAAAGAAGGCCTTCAGGAAGTGTGCGGTCCGTTCCAGTTTGACGATGCTGGACGGCTTCAATTCCGCTCGACGTTGCCCGATGTACTTGTCGAGCCACTCGCCGAGCCCCGGTGCCGTCGGCGGTGGAATCCTCGGTTCGATGAGCCCGACGTTGACGAGCTTAACCGAATGATTCTCGGCGACAGTCTGCAAGTGATGGCCTCGCTCGCCGAACGCGAAGGTCTCCGCGGGAAGGTTCAGTGCATCTACATCGACCCGCCGTACGGCATCAAGTTCAACTCAAACTTCCAATGGTCAACCACTAGCCGTGACGTCAAGGACGGCAAGGAGGCAGAAAGAACGGCCTGTTCTTCGCCGGCGACCTCGGTCAGCGCATCTTCCAAACGCCGTTTTCCTGGAAGTCCCTTTGCGTGGACATTCGCGGTCGCTCGCACACGCTGCGAATCAACTACCGCACGTCGCACCAGATCCGTGCGCAGGCGGACCGCTTGTTGCCGGCCGAGGTGTCCGACGTCGACGGAAACACCGAGTCACGCACCGGGACAGTCTCCGCTTTCAGCGGGCCAGAGCCCGTGATCCACATATTTCCGACCGCCGAGGATGAAACACGCGGGATCGCGGCTTGGCTCACCGACCGAACAAAGGCCGGCATTAAGGCCGAAGAGATCGGTGCGTTCGTGCGATCGGATGCTCAGCTGCCACGGGCGTTGGCGGCAATCTCAGCGGCTGACCTGAGCGCCGTGACGCTCGACGCGAGCACTGACGTCTCCGCCGGCAGTGTATCGGTATGCCCGATGCACTTCGCCAAGGGGTTGGAGTTCCGCGTCGTTGTCGTCGCCGCCTGCGACGATGAGATCGTGCCACTGCAGGCTCGAATCGAGTCCGTCACTGACGACGCGGACCTGGAAGAGGTCTACAACACCGAACGGCACTTGCTCTACGTCGCCTGTACCAGGGCACGCGACAACCTTCTGATCACCGGCGTTGAACCCGTATCCGAGTTCCTTGACGATCTCCGCCAACACTGAGGATGCCACAGCTCGGGGCCTGACGAGCGTACCCGCCGACCATCCGGCCAGAGCACGTCTTCCCGCCAAGCGGACGTCCTTGACCCTACGGGGCGATTCTGCGCTGTGAGGGCGTCATGGGATCCGTACGAATCCTGTGCGGGGCCCTTCCGCCGTTTGTGGCCTTCGGCGTACGGCGATCGACCACAACAAGTGGTTCCATGGAAGGGGGCAGGTCAGTCGGCGTCATCATCGATCTGGCACGCGGGATTCTCCACGGCGAGACTTGTCCCTTTAAGCCATTCACTCGGAAACGGGTGTGCGCACTCCGGACAACGCGCATTTTCGACGACTCCGATCAGCGAGTACCCACAGCACTTGCATCTCCAGTCTGGGGAGAGGTATTCCTGCCAGTCAAGAGGCACGGTCGTCCCGAGCCGGAGACTAAGGCAACGCCGGTATTCGGAGCAAACGAGCATTCGTAGTGGAATCCATCGATACAATAACAGCGGCACCACAAGAACCATTGCCCCCATCGTGAGGTCGCCTGGGTCGTACGCTGAACCAAACCATGAGACAACCATGGCCCTCAGCGCGACTGCGTTCACAAGGGCAACCAAGAAGATGCCCAAGAAAAGCAAGCCGGGCCACAGACTTCGTGGGTTCTTATCCATCACTTCACGAAGCCCCCGCACCAGCAACACACGCGCGCCACAGAACCGACAGTGCCTTCGGACTGTGATCTTGACCGTGTCGAGGCCAGTAGGTTTATGGCAGCGTGCACGTTCGTTTACCATCAGGGCAGCCGCTCAAGTCCTTCCCAGATCCACTTCACCCAATTGAAGATCTTCGGCATCTTCGCCCATGGGATCCCACAGCCCCAACTTACCCAGTCGGCCCAGTACTCAACCTCCTCGGCAGCCGGTGTGTCGACCCATTTCGTGGTTTCGAGAACGACCGATGGGAAGAACGGTGGATCAGCTGGCGCGTTCGGGTCTGGCCTGGGGATGTGGCCGTCGTTGTAACCGAACCTGTTGAAGTAATGCCAGTCTGGCAGTTGGCCATCTGGATCGACGCCAAGCGTTGGTGCGCTCTTCACGTACGCATACACATTCACGCCACCGTTGATCCCAATCGGGTCTCGTTGGAGGAATCGGCCGGAGGCGGGGTCGTAGTAGCGGTGGCCGAGGTGTTGGAACGGGAAGTCGCCGGTGTCGTCGGTTGCTCCATCACGCAGAGCCGGAGTTACGTGCCTTCAGGGACCTTTGAATCTCAGTGGCGACACGCCACGCTCTGACTGCTGAGCCCGTTGCGATTGTCACGGCCGACTGTGGAGATATCTCCAAATCTTGTGGATGGAGGATTCTCAAGCGGCGTGTTTTCTGACTCCATCCACGAACGGAACTCCGGCGATGACGTCGCGGACCAATGTTGATCCGTTCAGTGCCCGCCATTTCTTGGAAGCACTCTCCATCAGTTTGAACACCATGGCCAGGCACGCCTTGCGCGAACCCGATCCCTTCGTCTTCCGATGCCGTAACCGAACGGTCGCGAAGGTCGATTCGATCGGATTGGTCGTGCGAATGTGAATCCAATGCTCGGCAGGGAAGTCGTAGAACGTCAGCAGCACGTCCCGGTCCTTCTTCAAGCACGCGACTGCCTGCGGATACTTCGGCTCGAACATCTCGATGAAGGCATCGAAGGCCTTCTCGGCGTCAGCACGTGACTCAGCCATCCAGATCTCGTGCAGCATCTCCTTGGCTTTCGGTTGGATACGCTTGGGCATCTTGTCCAGCACGTTGGCCGTCTTGTGCACCCAGCACCGCTGCGTGCGCGTCGTCGGATACACCTGCCGCAGCGCCTTCCAGAAGCCGAGGGCACCGTCCCCCGTGGCCAGCTTGGGATCAACCGTCAGGCCGCGTTGCTTACAGGCCAGAAGCAATTGACGCCACGACTGCTCGCTCTCTCGGTAGCCGTCCGCCACCGCGATCAGTTCTTTCCGCCCTTCCGGCGTGGCGCCCATCAACACCAGAATACACTGGCGATCTTCTTCCAACCGTACGTTGAAGTGGACGCCATCCGCCCAGACGTAAACGTACTGTTTCCCCTCGAGTGACCGCTTGTTCCAGACGTCATAATCACCTTGCCACGTCGTGATCAGCCGTGTGACGGTCGTGGCCGAGAGCCCGGTGGCTTGCGGGCCGAGCAGCGCCTGGAGTGCCTCGGTGAAGTCTCCGGTGCTGACGCCCTTGAGGTAGAGCCACGGGATCAGCTCTTCCATGCTCTTGGTCTTCCGCAGGTACGGCGGCAGGATTTTGGAGCGGAATCGTTCGACCGGTTGTCCGTCTTCGCCGACGGTGTCCTCCGGCCGGCGGTCGTGTACCCGTGGCTGCGTGACCGCGACAGATCCGACGCCGGTGACAAGGCTCCGTGTCGGCATGTGACCGTTACGCACGACCAGGCGGCGGCCGTTCTCGTCGACGAGCTGCTTGTGAGATTCGATCCACGAGGCCACTTCGCCCTCGACGGCCTGGGCGAGTAGCTGCTGCGCCCCGTCGCGCAGCACGTCGGTCAGCAGGTCCTGAGAGTTTGCGGCTGGCATCGCCAGCGATTCGGCGGTACGTTGCATCTGGCGTACTCCTTCTGCCCGCGTGGGCAATTCGTGTTGCTGTTTCACAACACCAAGGGTACGCCGCTTTTCTATCCTGTCACCATCCACAACTTTGGGTTATATCTCCCGACTGTGTGGTGATCCTGTCAATGAGAACAGAGCCGGTGAGGAGACTCCACCGTACTCCATTGACATCCTGAAACGCTAGATAGTCCGAGGAATTGCGCCGAATCACCCGAATTCCGTTGGCTGAAACCAGTATGGCGTCTCGGTATCCGGCTCGTGAAGCGCAGGCGGCCGCCACGCTCATTGCACCAAGCGATGCGGAAGTCCACAACAGAAGTATACGAGCGTCGTGCCAGATCGACAGGACTGCGAGGATTACTGCGGCTACCCCGTCGCCGACTGCGATCATGGTCCACACTGCGGATGACCTCCGAAACACCGTGCAGTCACGGTCATAATCCTCGCCGCACTCGGGACACCGATAGACATCTGTAAGTCCCTCGAGTGAATACGCGCAGCGGGGGCAAGCCTCGAGCTTCTGCGGAGTCTGAACAGGCAACTGTCCTATCCTCCTAGCAACAGATACAAACCGGCGATTATGTCAGATAGGCCAGCGGTAATACCTGTGGCGGTTCCAGCAGTCGAGCCCGCCGCCCATCCCCAAACCGCACCTCCTACACCCGTCAACCCAATCAGGATGGCACATGCGGCTGCACGCATCTGCTGCTCTTCGAGCATTCTCTGCATGTCTTGTTCGCTGTAGTAGCGCGGCTCTGGCGGCCGTGGCTTTGGCTTCCTCTTCGGCCACCACTGTGATGGAGGCCGGATGTCAAACATCTCCCAGGCACCATACTTGAATAATGGATGTTGCCCGTCGGGGTCTACCGCAATCGTGGGACCGTTCCGCACATAGGAATACACATTCACCCCACCGTTAATTCCGATCGGGTCGCGTTGGAGGAATCGGCCGGAGGCGGGGTCGTAGTAGCGTGCGCCAAGGTGCTGGAACGGGAAGGCGCCGGTGTCGTCGGTTTGGTAGCCGTGGGCGCCGGCGTAGCCGTAGCGGCGGGGGGAGCCGCCGCGCTGCTCGCCGAAGGCAGTGTACGCGGCATGCGCGACATCCGCGCCGGTCGAATCAGTCATCATCCGCGTCGTGCCGATCATGTTGGTATGATAATACTGCGCACTGGCCGTGTCAGGTACCCCGCCCGACCATTCGACGCGCCCGATTCCAGGCTCAATGGAGGCCAGCTCGGTT
>JAJDDV010000129.1 GCA_029260135.1 Phycisphaerae bacterium
CTTCGCACGTTGGCCTGCCGCACCCAGACCACCCTCTGGCAATCCATGCAGGCCGTGCTTGACGCGGTGACACCCTCCGACGCCACCAACTGCTTCCGTCACGCAGGATACACGCTACATGTTGACTGAAACCGCTCTAGGTCGCACCGTCTTTGGAGGGGCTCGGCGGAGCGGAGGCCACGGACGTACGCGGGACGAGAAACGTAATACCGCATTTCGAGCAACGGACCCGCTTTCCGCGAACATCATCGGGGACGGTCAAGACCGCACGGCAGGTCAATCTCGGACAAAGTAGGGTTACCGGCATTTCGGACGCTTCGCCCCGAAGAACACTCGTTGATTCCCGTTTTGGACTCCGCTTGCCGTATCGACCGGAGATGACGCGCACTTTACGTAGGCCGTCTGAGGGCGAGATCGAGCGCATCAGGCGGGCCCGTGGTCGATCAGGCGGATTCGCGGCGACGCTGAGGCTTGGGCGGCAGAAGCGGCGCGGTCCCCTCGACCACCTCGGCCGTCACCGTCTTCTTTCCGGACCGGCTGTGGGCCGGTAACTCGTACATCGGATCGAGCATGAGCTCTTCCATCACGGCGCGCAGACCGCGGGCACCGGTCTCTCGCTTGAGCGCCTTTTCCGCCAGCACGCGCAGCCCGTCATCGGTGAATTCGAGTTCGCACCCCTCATACTCGAAGAACTTCTGATACTGCTTGACGAGTGCGTTCCGCGGCTCGGTGAGAATGCGAACGAGCGTCTCCACGTCGAGCGGATCGAGGGTGGTAATGACGGGGACGCGGCCGACCAACTCGGGAATCATGCCGTACTCGACCAGATCCTCGGGAACGACCTGGGCGAGAACCTCACCTTCCTCACGCAATTCGTCGTGGGGTTCACCTTCGTTCGAGAACCCGATGGCGCATTGCCCCAGGCGCCGTCGGACAATGTCGGTCAATCCGACAAAGGTTCCGCCACACAGGAAGAGGATGTTGGTGGTGTCGAGCTGGATATACTGCTGCTCGGGGTGCTTTCGTCCGCCCTGTGGCGGAATGTTGGATATCGTCCCCTCCAACATCTTGAGAAGACTCTGCTGGACGCCCTCGCCTGACACATCTCGCGTGATGCTGACGTTGTGCGAGGTTCGCCCGATCTTGTCGATCTCATCGATATAGATGATCCCGCGCTGGGCGAGCTCCAAATCGTATTCCGCCGCCTGAAGCAGGCGAAGTAGAATATTCTCTACGTCTTCACCGACGTATCCCGCCTCGGTCAGCGTGGTCGCGTCCGCGATGGCGAAGGGAACGTTCAGCAAACGGGCCAGCGTCTTGGCCAGCAAGGTCTTTCCCGAACCGGTAGGCCCGACGATCAGCACGTTCGACTTGTCGATCTCGACGTCGTCGGCGGCGCTGGCATCGACATGCTGCAGGCGCTTGTAGTGATTGTGGACGGCGACCGCCAGCGTTCGTTTGGCGCGTTCCTGTCCGATCACATATTGCTCGAGAAAGTCGTGGATTTCCTTGGGGGAAGGAATCTTGCGAACGAGCGCGCGCGACGCCGACGTCTTGCGCATTTCCTGCTTGATGATGTTGTGGCACAGCTCGACGCACGACTTGCAGATGTAGACCTCTTTAGGTCCCTCCACCATGGGTCCGACGTCTCGTCGACTCTTCCCACAGAAGCTGCAAGCGCTGCTGCGCTTCGATCGGGAACCGCCGCCATTACCACCTCGGACTGTCGGCATCGCTTACTCCTGAACCTCCGCGTCATTTGTCGGCCCCGCGCGATGGGTATCGGCCGACGCCATCCTATCGACACGAACGGGGACCTGTCTGTAGGCCGCCACGCCGGCGGACCCGGGGATTCGCGCCCCGAACCGCTCGCGTCGCTCGTGCATCGTAGCTGGGGCGGGCGACCGATTCAACTCGTCCAACGCAGACGTGCGCCCAATGATGTTAGGCCCTCGCACATCGCTTTTCTACGCTGAAAGGTGCCATCCTAGCCGGTGGCCGGCATTCTGCCCGAACCGGACCCACTGTACCGACAGGGGAGATCCACGACGAACGTGCTGCCTTGCCCTTCCTCACTATCCAAACAGACGCTCCCGCCGAGCACATGGGCAAGCTCTCTGGTAATCGCCAAGCCGAGCCCGGTTCCTTCATGTTCGCGACTCTTCGACGCGTCGAGTTGCCAGAACTTCTCAAAGATGGCCTCACGTTGGTCCTCCGGAATTCCCGGCCCCGTATCCTCAACGGTCAGCCGGACCTGACGGCCCCCGTTCGCGTCGACCGACAACGACACACAACCGCCCGCCGGGGTGAACTTGATCGCGTTGCTGAGCAAATTGTAGAGAATCTGCTTGATCTTCCCGACGTCACTCTCACAGCGTGGGACCTCGGCCCCGATGTTCAGCCGAAGGTCCTGCCGCCGCTTGTCCGCGAGGGGTTGAACGAAATCGATCAGGTCCCGGCAAAGCTCGGGCATGGCGAATTCCGTCAGGTGAACCTCGAGCTTGCCGGCTTCGATTTTGGCGAGATCAAGAAGGTCGTTGATGATCTCGAGCAAGCTTCGCCCGCTGATCAGGATGTTCTCGGCGAAACGAGCCAGCCGCTGCTGATCGACGTCGGGGTTGACCGATGCGTCACGCAGCAGTTCCGCAAAACCGATGATGGACACGAGTGGCGTTCGCAGTTCGTGTGTCACGTTCGCGAGGAACTCGCTTTTCAGTCGGTTCGACTCATACAAGCCGACATTCGTCTCCGCCAGTTCACCCAGACGAATGTCCAGCGAACGGTTGATCTTCTCCTGTTCTTCTCGAGCCCTGTTGAGATGCGCCAGCATGTCGTTGAACGCGTTGGAGAGATCCGCGAATTCGTCCTTGCTGTGGATCAACGCCCGAACGCCGAGATCGCCGGTCGTCACTTTCTCCGCGACTCTCCTCAATGCCCGCACCGGCGACAGCACCAGCCGCTGCGTCACCATATAGAACACGAGAATCGCCAGTACCGCCCCACTCGCCCCGGCCAGTACGGTAACCACCGAGTTCCAGACCGCAGGCGCGGGTGGGATCGAAAGCCTGACATCGATGATGCCGCGTAGGAGGTTGGGATGTGGGTCGGACTCATCATGCCGAACCGCCATGGCGAACCGAAACAGACGCCCGTCGTTCTGTGTACGCCAGAAGTAACGCTGATCCGCGTTCGTTCCCAGTTGCTCCATCGCATCGCGCTGAAACCCCGCTCCCACGCCCGTACGCTCGGAGATCAACTGCGGCGGCGGCGCCGAGAGACCGAGCTCCGTCACGATCGACGCCCACCGAAACTGCAGCTCCTCCGAGGCGCGGGACCAGTCGGGATCTCGCAGGTCCACCGCCTGGTGGACGGTCGACGCCACGCGTTTCGCCTGGAGCAAGATCGCCTGCTCGTCGAGCGCCGACATCTGAAGCCACGGGAAGACCAGGGTCACCGCGATAATCAGCAATACGGCCGTTCCGAAGAGCAGGCTGATCTTGCGGGCCAAAGATGTCCCAAGCCAGCGCTGCAATCGCATCCCCATAGTCTACCCCATCCCGACCCGATCGTTGAGCCACCGCGTGGCATACTGTCGCCAGTGAGGCTAGAATGGGTTCCGTGAAGATAGAGAAGCAACAGGTCAGCCGGACGAAGGCTACCCGAACTCGCACCCCCTGGTTCGTACTGGGCGCTCTCTCGTGCGCTGCGACAGGTCTGGCGAGTCCGCCGGAGCTGGCGGGAATGGTCCCCCGGAGCATCGTCGCCGCCTACTTCGTGGCGGGCCCCACGCCGGCTGCGAACGAAGTCCGGTCCTGGTCGGCGATCGACCTGGCGGGGCCGGTCGCCCAGCAAGCCCAGCAACTCGGCCTGCTCTCCTTACTGGGCTCGAAGGTCCGGGCCTGGGTCGATGCCATCGCCTCCGGATCGATCCTTCTGAAGCATCCCCACGCCGTTGTCTTGTTTGACATTCATGCGCGAAAGCGCCCTGACGGTGGCCACGAGCTGGAGGATCTTCGCGCCGCGCTGATTGCCAAGGTCGGCGCCTCGCAAAACGGCATGGAGCAACGGATTCGACATCTCCTTCAGACGTACACGAACAGTGAAGAAACGGTACTCACGCGCCGCACGATACTCGACGACGAAGTATTTACGATTCGAGACCGCCGTCTGCCCGCGTGGTTGACCATCTCCTGGGGTCGCTTCGGCGAGTACTACGTCGTCGGTGTTGGCCAAGGCGCCTTCGAACGAATCGCAGACACGCTCGCGGGCCGTGGCGAGAGGCTGCAAAACGACCACTGGTTCGCAAGGGCTTGTTCCGATCTGAGAACGGCGGACAGCGCCTTCACGCTCTACCTGCGGCTGGATGAGCTCGAGAAACACGTCGATGCCGCGCTCATGCGCAAGACAGCCGACGTCCTGTCCGCCTTGGGCTTGGGCGGGTTGCAGCGAGGGCTGTTCAACCTCGGAACACGGGAGCGCTCGGTCGAGGTCACGGCCGCGATCAGACGAAACGGCAGGGATGAAACGCGCCGCGTTGCCGGCAACCATCTACGAGAGCGCCTTTGGCCGAACGTCGTGCCGGAAGATGCCCGACGATATGTGCTGCTCGACCTCGAACTCGGCGCTGCGCTTTCGGCGATGACCGAAGCCTGCCTCGTGGCCCGTAGTCCGCGCGCCCGCCGGAAGCAGCGCGAGTTCTGGTCATCTATCGATGAAGCATCCGGCGTCAGCCTTGGTCGCGACATCTACCCGCACCTGGGCGGTCCGGTCGTGCTGCACAACTTTCCACGCCACGCACTCGGACTTTCCATCGCCTGGACCATTGTCACACCCATCAAGGGTGATGCGACGGCGTTACGGCTGGAGATCGATCGTTGGATGGACGAGGCCAGGCGCATTCTCAAAGACGCAGGGAGCGTCCAGCTTCACCGTGACGACGACGGCGTCTGGTACACCCAGCTCGGTCTCGTGGGACCCGCCGTGACCGTCACGGACCGCTGCGTGGTGGTCAGCTTCTCGCCCGAGGCTGTCCGACAGATCGTCGCCACCCTCGACGTACCTTAGACCGCCCGTCGCTGTTTTCATACCCATCCGCCCGGCCCTACGGCCTCACCGAGTCACCGGTGACCCGAACGCCTTCACCATCTCTCACCTGATCGAGCGGCGATAGGATCACCTCATCGCCGGGTTCGAGGTCGCCCCGGATCAGCGTTCGATCTCCGATGAAATGCTCCGTCGTGACTCGAACCAGCCGAGCCGTCCCCTCCTCGACCACGAAGACCCGACCGCCGCGACACACGTCTCGCGGCAAGAGGATGGCATCTCGATGAACCGGACCCGCGACTTTCGCATCGACGAAAGTCCCGGGAAGCAACGGCTGGGCCTGCACAGTGTTGTCAACTTCCACGTAGACGGTGAACGTCCTTGTTCGTTGATCGCCAACGGAGCCGATCCGGGTGACCAAGCCCTCCCAGAACGTGCCCGGCTGGCTCTCGGATTCCAGATGGCACAGCGACCCTTCGCTCAGGTGGTCGAAGACCAGTGTGGGGAGCTGGATCGGAATCTCGACGGTACCGGGATCGATAAGGGTCAGCACGACAACACCGGGCGCCACGCGATCGCCGACCTCGACGTGTACGTTGCGCAATCGGCCGTCGAAAGGTGCGCGAATGGTGCATCGCTCGACGTTCAGACGCGCCTCAGCCACCGCCGACCGAAGCGGCAACGCGGCGCCACTCCCTCCGTCTTGTTCTTGATGCCTTCTTGCGCGCGTCAACGCCTCTTGATACTCCGTATCATCGAGGCGCAAGAGAACCTGACCCTGTTGAACGAGAGATTCATACGCCTGGCCTGCTTCAGAATGGCCGAGGCGCTCGACAATTCGCCCAGACACTTCGGCCCCGACCCGAACCACGCGGGTCGGATTCGCCCGCCCATACCCCTCGAACCACTCGACCACATCCTCCGCCGCAACGACCATGGTCTCGACCGGCAGCACGCTCCCACGCGCACCGCCCCCGTTCTTCAGTAGCGACCAAAGTCCGTATCCCGCCCCACCAAGCGCAACCAGCACGACAGCCAGGACGATGATCGGCTGAAGACGCCAAGGCGTGTACGGGCGGATTTCGTGCGAACCGTCCATGGTAGATAGTATCGGTGCAAGGGCCGGTTCTCGCGAGCCGCGTGGCATCCGCCGCGCGAGCCGAACAGCGAACGTGAACCACGACGCTCGCTGTTCGGCCTTCCTTCAGGTGGGTGGTGCGTTGATTGATGCGGGCGTGCCGCCAACGGAGCGGCACGCCCGCGGTGGGGACCCATGCCCTGACCGCCGCTACTTTTTGTGCTTTTTGTGTTTCTTGTGCTTCTTGATTTCGGACTTGAGTGAGTGGCCGGCCAGATGCTCCAGACCCGGAATATCGAGCCCCGACCCGAGCTTTGCGACCAACTCCAGATCGATTCGCCCCGCGATATTCGCAAAAACCAGCGTGTCTTCACTGCGCTCGCTCACCATGACGGTCAGTCCATCGATGGCCCCGTCATCCGCGGGCAGCGCAAACACCATCACGTGAACATCATCCTCCCGAACCTGTGCCAGGCGGTCCCATCCGCTGCCCGTCAGGTGATCGCCCATCTCACCGACCATGCGTCTGGCTCGGTCCGCGTTCTCCTCGATGCCGACGACGACCGCGTGAATCGACACGATATCACTGAGCAGATCCGCCGCTTCGCCCACTTCGTTTCCGACCGCCTTGGCCACCATCTTCAAAAGCGATCCGCTTAGCGAGACCTCAACCAACAGGCTGTCCTCCTCCGCCAGCCCGGCGAACTCCGATCCGTCGACGTACCCGCGATGCCGATCACGGTCACGATCGCCCGCCAACGCCGGCGAAACTCCGACGGACACCACCGCCGCAAGAATGGCAATCGGTGACACGATGCGAGCACTCTTCCAGAAAAGCGATTTCATGTTCCCGGTCTCCTCAGGGTTTGGGGGACTCGTTCCAACCATTCAGACGAAAGACGGTTCAGCGGTGCTCCGAAGTGCTTCTGAAACACATCCTCCACCGCTGCATGTTCAACACGCCGCAACGCCCGGGCGGTCGTACCCAGGACGTAGCAGGTCTGTGAGACGGCTCGAGTCAGTTCCGCTTCGGCGGTCACCTCCGAGCGCTGCCAGGCCAGCCAGGGGATCGTGACCGCCAGCACCAAAGCGGCGGCCTTGCTCAGCGACCCGACTCGTCGCACGACCACCGGTTCGCGATCGACCGTCTGCCCCAGAACATCGATCACCACGTCATCCGGGAGCGGAATCAACGGCAGTCTCCGCAGTTCCTCGCGAATCAGCAGCAATTCGTCCCGGTACTCCCGGCAGTCGCTGCAGCAGCTCAGATGGGCATCGACCTCATGACAACCTTCCGCTGGAAGCCGGCCGTCCGTACGCTCCTCGAGAACGCGCCGTAGCTCCGCACAGTCCGGACAATCCAGCTCTCCGAAATCTCTCACAACTTCCTCGCTACGGCTCCCAGCCGCTGGCGCAGCCTCGATCGCGCTCGATGAAGCGAAACCTTCACGTTACTAAGCGAGCATTCCAGCACACGCCCGATCTGCTCATACGTCAGTCCCTCGATCTCGCGCAATACAATGACAGCCCGTTCTCTCGGCGGCAGCTCAGCCAGCGCGTTTCAGATCGCAGGCTGCAGTTCACTCCGGCCCAGTTCGCCGAACCGAAATTCCGCGACCAACGCGCAGTGCGGCTCGAATCCCTCATCGAAACGTCGTTCGTTGCGGAGGATGCGTTTTCGTATTCGGTCCATGCACAGCCGGTGCGACGTTCGCAACAACCACGATCGCGCCGACGCCGGCCTCACTCGCTCGCGATGCTCCCAGAGCCTCAGAAAAGCCTCTTGCGTCACATCGCGCGCTTCCTCCCGATCACGGAGCATCCACGCCGCAAACGAATGAAGACGATCCCCTGCTGTCATCACGACCTTCCGATATTCGTTCCGCCTCATCAACTCGCACCTAAAAACGGACGACTCGCCAAAAGGTTACAACCCCCCTAAAAGGAAATGCGACACCGCGGCCGCGATCGTCTCTGCAACTCCCACCGGCGTCGCCCGGTCGATCTCGGAAATACGGGCCGCAGGTTCCCGTCAGAGTGCATTCTTCAGTGAGGCCAGACCCTTTCGTAAGGAGTTGTCACAGGGCAGACGCAGGCCAAGACTCGGAGAGCCGGAGCACGGCGGACCCGGACGACCGAGCGTCGTCGTCCCCGACCAAGCCGCAAGGCTGGAACGATAACACGTTCACGCTGCCAATCCGCCTGATTGACACCAGCCTGAGGCACGGATAGTAAGGACTTCTAACCGGTCGCGGCCGCTATCCGGTGCAGGTAGCACGATTTGGCGACTAGGTCGTGCCGTCGCGCGGCCGAGCGACCCTCTACGTTTTCGCGAGGAGGAGACTTTCGTGGGCGCCAACGACCTTACGCCGAAGTTCAGAACCGTTCAGCAGCACATCCTCGACAGGCAGCGGCAACACCACCCCACCGCGACCGGAGAGTTCAGTTGGCTTCTGTCCGGCATCACGCTCGCGACGAAGATCATCGCCGACCACGTCCGGCGAGCAGGACTCGTCGATATCCTCGGCGCGACCGGCGAAACGAACGTCCAGGACGAGGAAGTGCAGAAGCTCGACATCATCGCCAACGAGACCATCGCCGCCTGCCTGGGTTACCGCGACAACGTCGGCATCATGGTCTCCGAAGAAGATGACGAACCTCGAATCCTCAAAGAGCTGGACTCGCTCGCACGCTACATCGTGCTCTTCGATCCACTGGATGGGTCGAGTAATATCGACGTCAACGTCTCCATCGGAACGATCTTCTCGATCATGCAGCGACGCGAGAATGTCGCCGCCGGAAAAGTGATGGATCACATTCTTCAGCCGGGATACAAACAGGTCGCCGCCGGATATGTGATTTACAGCAGCAGCACCGTCATGGCGTACACCACCGGCGAAGGCGTCCACATGTTCACGCTCGACCCGTCGATCGGTGCGTTTCGACTCAACCGTGAGAACGTCAGGATGCCGAAGCGCGGAAAGACCTACAGCATCAACGAAGCCTACCGCTCGCGCTTTCCGGCTGGCGTTCAGGACTATCTCGACTGGGTCAAAACGGAGGACGCCGGCGGCTACGGACTTCGGTACATCGGCTCACTCGTCGCAGACTTTCACCGCACACTGCTCAAGGGTGGCGTCTTCCTCTACCCGCCGACCAACAAGTCGCCCAAGGGAAAACTCCGCCTGCTCTACGAAGCCAACCCGCTCGCCTTCATTGCTGAACAGGCCGGAGGCATGGCGACCGACGGTCAGCAGCGCATCCTGGACAAAGCCCCAACCGCGCTCCATGAGCGAACGCCGCTACTGATCGGCAGCGAAGAAGAGGTCAAGCAGGTCGCCGAATTCTGGCAGCCCTAGTTTATTTATTCCAATGACACAGCCTTACGATTCAGCGAAAAATATATCACCAAATCGGTAGACTATCTCCGGCCGTTGTACTAGAATCAAGGCGCTATCGGTTGGATTCGGGCCTTCTTAGGACTATCTAGAGAGGAGAACTGCTATGAGTACGCACGGTGAGGTCTGCAAGATCGGTATTGACGACGTACTGCGAAATGCGCTGGACGGGATGTTCGTCATCGATCGCGATCGGCATGTCGTCTATTTCTCAGAAGGCTGCGAGCGGATTACGGGCGAAGATCGCTCGTCCGTCATTGGAACCTCGTGCGCCTGCTATCGACTCACAGATTGTGTCGACGAGCATGGCCGCACGCTGTCCGGCGTTTTGTGCCCAAGCCTGAAGATCTTCAACGGTGAGATTGAGTCGTATCGACAGCGCTTGTCGGTACGTCATCGCAACGGACAACGCGTCTGGGTCGAAACCACCTACTCGCCCATCAAGGACGTGGGCGGAGCCGTGAACGGCGTGGTCG
>JAJDDV010000130.1 GCA_029260135.1 Phycisphaerae bacterium
CCGCGGAGTATGGCAGCGCCAAAGGCGATCTCCGCGAAGACACGCCGGCGGAACCGACGTCGCTGTACGGCCGGTCCAAGCTTGCGGGGACGCGGAAGGTCGCTAAGGCCTGCCAATCGAGTGACGTCTCCGGGGTAACGGCCCGGCTGTTTACGGTGTACGGGCCGGGTGAGCATATCGGACGGTTGCTGCCGAGTTTGGTCGCTGCGGCCACCGAGGAGGGTCCGATTCCGCTTAGCCCAGGAACACAAAAGCGCGACTTCGCATATGTCGAGGATATCGCAGAGGGACTTCTGCGCCTCGGGCTGGTGACAGGAGCGCGAAAGGGCGAAGTGGTCAACCTGGCCACGGGCGAATTGACGACGGTTCGCAGATTTTCGGAACGCGGTGCGGAAGTGCTCGGCATCGCGGCGGAGCGCTTGCGCTTCGGAGCACTCCCGTTGCGCGCGGACGAGATGGATCATGATCCGGTCTGCGTGCGTCGGCTGCAGGCGCTCACGGGCTGGGTGCCAAAGTCCGACCTGTCGGATGGAATCGGTCGCGCAAGGAACTTCGAGGGCATTTGATGACGGTGCGTGTCTTTCTGGCTGACCTCGGTCACAACCAAGTGACGCTGAGTTCAGACGTCTACCCGCTTGGCGTGGCCAATCTGGTGACGTATGCGCTGCAGCACAGCCCGCACGCGGACCAGCTCCGTTTCTCCATATTTCGAGAGCCGCAGGATCTCAAGGCCGCCCTCGATCGCCGGCCGCCCGACGTGCTGGGCGTCAGCAGCTACGCATGGAATCATTCCCTGTCGCGTACGTTAGCGCGCTACGCGAAGGGTCGCAGCGCCGACACGCTTACGTTGATGGGCGGTCCGAATTTTCCACTGGCGGCGGAAGATCAATTCTTGTTCCTCGGGACGATGCCGGAGATTGACGTCGCGGTGCGCGGTCCGACGTATGAAGGAGAGCGCGCGTTCCTGAATCTGATCGATCGCTACATAGAGGCCGGCGGTGCGATGGAGGGTCTCTGCGACGCGCCGATTGCGGGGAGTGCGTGGGTCGACCGGCGCTCGAGCACACTGGTGATGGGGGGCGAGATTGATCGCATCCGCGACCTGGACGAGATTCCGTCGCCGTACCTGTCTGGTTGGATGGACCCGTACTTCGAGACGGGTTACTTCCCGATGATGCAGATCGCGCGAGGATGCCCGTTCCGTTGCACCTACTGCAACTCGAGCGTGGCGTCGAACGACAAGGTATTCGCCCACTCGATCGCGAACGTCAGGGCGGATCTGGAGTACATCGCAAAGCGCGTCAAGCCCGAGATGACACTCTGCTTAGCGGACGACAACTTCGGGATGTATGATCGAGACGAAGAAATCGCGGAGTACCTGAGCTTTCTCCAAGATCGATACGGCTGGCCTCGATACGTCCGAACGACAACCGGCAAAAACCGCGGCGAGCGAATCATCCGCGTGATGCGCAAGGCTCGCAACATGCTGCCGATGACGGCAGCGGTCCAGTCGATGAATCCGGAGGTGTTGAAGAACATCGAACGCTCCAACATCAAGCTCGAGACGTTCGCCGATATTCAGAAGGAGGTTCAGGCCCAGGGGGCGCAGGCGTACGGAGAGTTGATCCTCAACCTGCCGGGCGAGACGATGGCCTCGTTCCGTCAGGCGATTCGAGATCTGCTCGGGACGGGCGTGCAGCGGGTGTCGGCACACCAGCTCATGCTGCTTCACGGTACGCCGATGACCAGCCGGGAGACGCGGAAGCAATTCGAGTTTCAGACGCGGTTTCGCGTCGTGGCGAGGAATCTGGGGGACTACACGGGCGAACCGGTGATCGAAACGGAAGAGATTGTCGTAGCGACCTCGACCTACAGCTTCCAGGACTACCTCGACACGCGCGTGTTCCATCTTCTGCTGACGATCTTCTATTATGAGGGTAATTTCGAGGAGGCGTTTGCGTACGCCGCCCAGCAGGGCGTCGAGCCGTTTGATGTGATGGCCGAATTGCAGCAGCGGCTTGGCGAAGCACCGGAGGCGTTCCGCGAAATGATGGATGATTTTGTGCGGGAGAGCCGGGAAGAGCTCTTTGAGACGGAGGAGGCGTGCGTTGCCTGGTCGAAGGAGAACTTCGCCGGTCTGCTGGATGGTAGCATCGGTGGCAATCTCCTGAGTAAGTACTCGATGTTGGGGCGGTTCTTCTTGACGCACGAATCGATGACGTTTCTGGAGGCGGGAATCCGTGCATCATTGGAGGGCGAGAAGGATCGTGGCCGGAAGGACCAACTGGACGCCGTCTTGGACTATCTTCGAACGGTGATTCTCCACGTTCCGTTTGCCGAGACGGTTCGCGCAACGCCCAGTTGGACAAGCGCGTATGACGTTGAGGCGTGGCGTTCGAAGGAGTATGCACTACCGCTCGACGCCTGTCGATTTGCATCGCCGCAGACTTTTTCGACGGAGGTCGACGGTGAACTTGCAGCGTTGATCGAAAGTCGAATCGCGACGTTCGGTGAGCACCCCGCCGGACTTGGCAAGTTCACGCGGACGGTTTTTGCCCGCGACCTGCGCCGGCGGCTCGTGGAAACGCCGCGCGATAACGAGCGATCGAAGGAGGCATCGGCGTGAGTAGCGCTCAGGCGAACTCGGCGGCGGATCGCTTGCCGGCCCTCTCCCTCGTGATGCCGTGCTACAACGAGGAGGACGTCGTCGAACACACGGTGACGCAGCTTCTGACGGAGTTCGAGCGAGTGGGGCATTCGCTCGAACTCGTCCTGGTCGACAACGGATCCAGCGATCACACGGGAGAGATTCTGGAGACTCTGGCGGCGGCGCACCCGAACATCGTTCGAGGTCGGGTGGATGTCAATCAGGGATACGGTTTCGGTGTTCTCACGGGATTACCGCTCGCGCGCGCACCATGGGTGGGCATGATCGTTGCGGACGGTCAGGTCGATGCGACGGATGTTGCGAAGTTGTTCGATATCACCGTGCGGGCGCGTTCGGAGCGGCTGGCGAAGGTCCGCCGACGGTTTCGAACCGAGACGATAGGGCGGCGCATTGTGTCGATGACCTACAATCTCGCCATGCGCATGCTATTCGGGAACCTGGGGACGGGTGACATCAACGCCAGCCCGAAGATCATACCGCGGGCGTATCTTGAACGCATGAACCTGCAATCCAAGGATTGGTTCCTGGATGCCGAGGCAATGATCAAGGCCAAGCGATTGTCGTTGCCGATTTTTGAACTGAGCATCTTTGCGCGAATGAGGCCGGACGGAACGTCAAACGTTCATGCGTCGACTTGCTGGGAGTTTGTCATCAATCTCTTGAGCTTTCGGTTCGGCAAGAAGAAAGCCATGTTGGATGTCGTGCCTTTCGAGAAGGGCGATGCAGAAACGGAGAGGTTGCCTCAGCCCGATTGTAGCTAGTGCCGATTCTAGAAGGCTCGTTCGAGTTCCCCGGCGAACCGCATCGCAGGATCGCGTTCTCTCAGAGCCGCGACCGTGAGGGAGCGGACAACGCGAGAACGCCGCGACCGTGAGAGAGCGGACAACGCGAGAACGCCGCGCCCGTGAGGGAGCGGACAACGCGAGAGCGCCGCGACCGTGAGAGAGCGGACAACGCGAGAACGCCGCGACCGTGAGAGAGCGGACAACTCGAGAACGCCGCGACCGTGAGAGAGCGGACAACTCGAGAACGCCGCAACCGTACGGGAAGTGGTACGAGGTGAGGAAAGGCGTTGCATTGCGTGCAGGGCAGGTGTTCGGGAGAGAGGCGGGTCCGGCGAGGAGGACTCGACCGCAAGGAGACGAGCCATCGAACGCGTTCATTTATCGCCTCGTGTATACGCGGCGCTTCAAGCGTTTGTTCACCGGGGACATCAAGACACGTTCGATCGAATCGTGTCGATGCTCGAATTGCAGCCCGGCGCGACCATCGTCGAGATCGGGTGCGGCGTTGGAATTCTGGCTGGCCACTTCGTGAAGCGGGGTTACCGCTACTTCGGAATCGACAAGGACGCGGAGCGAATCGCAGCGGCACGGGCCCACACGCCACACGCCCAGTTCGAAGTGGGCGATGCCGGTTCGCTTTCGGCGCTGAAGCTGCCGGACACGCTGACGTTTTATATCCACGGGGTCTTGCACCATCTGGACGATGAGACGTGTCGCAAGATCGTCCGCGATGTATTGGCGATCGACGCCAAGGTCCGCTTGGCACTGACGGAACCCATCCGACCCTCGCCTTGGATACGCAACCCCCTGGGATTGCTCTTCGCATGGTTGGACGAAGGAGAATTCGTGCGGAGCGAGAATCACTGGCGGGATCTTCTCGATGTGAAGATTTCTGATTGTTCAACGAGGTCCTTGTGGCCTCGATGGCCGGTGACGATGATGGACGCGCTCGTGATGAACTCGAACGGACGCACGTCGGACGATGGACGGATTCCCGGATGAGGACCATGGTCAGACATGGCATCGCAAGGAACGAGAACTAACGACATGGACTCGGGCATGTATCACAGACGAGCCGACTGCCGCGTTTGCGGGGCGGGTGACCTCGAGATCTTTCTGTCCCTGGGGCCGACGCCTCTGGCCAACGCATGTCTCGCATCGACGGACGCGTTCGCCGATGAGCCGTCGTTTCCGCTGGACGTGGCCTTCTGTATGCGCTGCTCGCTCGTGCAGACGCCCGACGTGATCAATCCTGAGACGCTCTTTCGCCACTATCTCTACGTCACAGGAACCTCGGATACCATCGCGGAGCACAACCGGCAATATGCGGACACCGTCGTCGCCTTGCTCGGGCTTTCACCGAGCGATCAGGTGATCGAAATCGCGAGCAACGACGGGAGTTTGTTGGGGTGCTTCCAGGCACACGGCGTCAAGACGCTCGGCGTAGAACCCGCGACCAACATCGCCGAGCGCGCACGCGCAGCCGGCGTAGAAACGCTCGACGTGTTCTTCGATGATCATACGGCCGAGACGATTCGGGCCTCACGGGGTGCGGCGCGGGCCGTAGTGGCCAACAATGTGTTTGCTCATGTGGACGACACGCTTGGGTTTCTGAAAGGGTGTCGAAAACTGCTGAGCGACGATGGTAGGGTGATCATCGAGGTTCCCTACCTCGGTGAACTGCTCGACCAACTGGAGTACGACACGATCTACCATGAGCATCTCTGCTACTTCTCGGTTCATGCACTCCGGGCCGCCTGTGACGCGGCCGGACTTTCAATGGTGCGGGTGGACGACGTCGATGTGCACGGCGGTTCACTTCGCCTGTACGCAGGTCTTCCGGATCACTGCGGAGGACACGCTGCCGGCGTATTGGAACGAATCGAGGCGGAACAGCGAGAGGGGCTGCATGAACTCGGGCGCTATCAACGATTCGGCCGGGACGTTGCCGAGCACAGAGCGTCGCTGGTCGAAATGTTGACGGGTTTGCGTCGTGATGGAAAGCGCCTCGCGGCGTATGGCGCACCCGCCAAGGGGAACACGCTGCTGAACTATTGCGGCATCGGCTCCGACCTGATCGAGTTCACCGTCGACAAGAATCCTCTGAAAGTCGGGTCCTTCACTCCGGGGATGCACATTCCGATTGAGAACGTCGGGAGGCTCACAGAGACGATGCCGGACTACGTGCTGATCCTCGCGTGGAACTTCGCCGACGAGATCATGAGGCAACAAAAGCCCTATCGGGATCGGGGCGGTCGGTTTATGATTCCGATTCCAGTCCCGAAGATCGTGTGAGCACCGGGGACGGCGGCGGCGACGGAGCACCGTTCGGTGGGTGGAGCATCAGCGTATGAAAGTGGTCATTCTAGCCGGCGGAATGGGGACGCGACTCGCCGAAGAGACCGTGGCCCGCCCCAAACCGATGATCGAGATCGGCGGACGGCCGATCCTCTGGCATATCATGACGATCTATGCGGCGCATGGCCTGCGCGATTTCGTCGTCGCGTGCGGTTTCAAGGGCGAGATGATCAAGGAGTATTTTCACAACTTCGCCATTCACAACAGCGACTTCACGATCGACCTGCGTGACGGCTCTCACGAGATCCTCGATCGCCGCGAGATCGACTGGCGCATCGGCGTGATCGACACCGGACGTGATACGATGACAGGCGGTCGCGTCCTTAGACTGCAAAAGTGGATCGGCCACGAAGCCTTTATGGTTACCTATGGCGATGGGCTGGGAGACGTCGACATCAGCGCACTGGCCGCGTTTCATAAGGCGCACGGAAAGCTCGCCACGGTGACGGCCGTTCGCCCTCCGTCACGCTTCGGCGGTCTCTCGTTGGACGGGCACGCCGTAAAGGAATTCTCAGAAAAACCCCAGACCGGCGAAGGTTGGATCAACGGCGGGTTCTTCGTGTTCGAACCGGGTTTCTTTGACTATCTCGACGATGATCGGAGCATTCTCGAGCGGGATCCACTGGAACGCCTCGCCGAAGAGGCTCAGCTCATGGCCTACCGCCACGAAGGGTTTTGGCAGCCCATGGACACCCTGCGAGAAAGGCAGATGCTCGAAGAAATGTGGGCCTCCGGCGAAGCACCATGGATGAGCGCCGAATGAACTTCTGGACCCAGCGCAATGTGTTCGTGAGCGGTGCCACAGGGCTTCTCGGGTCGTGGCTGGTCGAGGAACTCCTCAGCCGCGGCGCGACCGTCGTCTGCCTCGTGCGGGACTGGGTACCCCGGTGCCGAACGGTCGAGTCCGGACTGCTCGAGCGCTGTGTTATCGTCCGCGGCGACCTGGAAGACCACGATCTCGTGACACGGGCGATCAACGAGTACGAAGTCGACAGCGTATTCCACCTCGGCGCGCAGACCATCGTGGGAACCGCCTCGCGCTCGCCACGTTCGACCTTTGAAGCCAATATCCGCGGAACGTGGAACCTGCTCGAAGCCTGCCGCGCCTGCGGAAGATGCGTCCAGCGCGTCGTCGTGGCCTCGAGCGACAAAGCCTATGGCGTTCACGACAAGTTACCCTATACCGAAGACACGCCCCTTCAGGGGCGATACCCCTACGACGTATCAAAGTCCTGCGCAGATCTTCTGGCGCTGTCCTACTTCCACACCTACAGCCTACCCGTCGCCATCACACGATGCGGGAATCTCTTCGGAGGAGGTGACCTGAACTTCAATCGGTTGATTCCCGGGACGATTCGATCAGCCCTGCAAGATCAGAGCCCCATCATTCGAAGTGACGGGAAGTTCGTGCGCGATTACTTCTACGTCAAAGACGCCGTCAATGCCTATCTTGCGCTCGCGGCCGCGATGCCCGCCGAGAACCTCGTCGGCGAGGCGTTCAATTTCGGAACGGAGACGCCCCTCTCGGTGCTGGCCGTCGTCGAGCAGGTCCTCGGGCTCATGGGGAATGTCTCCCTGGTTCCGACCATCCTGAATCATGCGCAGCACGAGATTCCCGAGCAGTTTCTCGACTGCTCGAAGGCCCGTCGACGGCTCGACTGGAAGCCCCTCTTCGCGTCGGACGACGCCCTGCGTGAGACGATCGATTGGTATCGCCGCTGGCTTAGCGGGACACAATCCGCCTGAACCGACCTGGCAGCCCATTGGACAGCTCAATCTGACGGTGGGACCGACGTTTCAGTCGGTCATTTCAGCAACACCGGACCGGCCGACAGGGTGGCAACGCTGTCCCGCATCCTTCGCTAGGCGCCATCGCAACGGTCGCCACTGCCCGCGAGCACAAGCTCGCCACCATCCGCCGCGGCGAGTTCAGGCACTTCGATGACAGCCTCCGGTGTTTCCTGCCCGGATTCGTCGCCCCGCTCCGCACAGCGGTGAATCCGGAGCGCAACAGAACTGAAGATCGCGCAGATGTAGCAGAACGCGCTGAGCAGGAGCACGACACGAGAGCCCGCTGCCATGGCGACGGCAAACGCCGCGATCGACCCGACGACGGAAGCAGCCGCGTTCACCGCCCAAACCCAGGGAAGACCCGCCGCGTTCACCGCGGAGATCGCGCGGAGCCCCAGCGGGTAAGGCATTCCCATGCAGATTCCTAGCGGCAAGATGGAGACCACCGCCAGGACCATGCGAGTCGGCAGAGAAGTCCCAAGCGTTCCATGCAGAAAGGTGGACCAGCAAACCTCATGAGCGAAAAGGCACACCAGCACGCCGACGCACACGACGACCATGCGGCGAGACAGCGTGGCATCGCTCCAACGCGTCGTCCAGGCGCTTCCGATGCCCGAAAACGCCAGCACACTGACAAAGATCACGGCCAGACTATAAACCGGGTGACCGAGATACAGGTGAAATCGTTGGATCAAGACGACTTCCAGCAGGATGAACCCCGCGCCCAGACACACGAAGTAGGCGAGTTTCGATGCCGGCAGGCGCGCCGCTTGCCCGACGCCCCTCCGAGCCGAACGACGGAGCGGAAGGAAGATGAACAGCAGCAGCGAGATCACCGCCAGACCCAGCAATACGAAGAGAATAAAGACCGCATCGAAGTTGTAGACGCGAAATGCGCTCATCGCCCCGCGAATTCGAAGCGCATCAAAAAGAGTCGCGACTTTGCAGGTATTGAAGAAGAAAGGCCAGTCATCCGTCGGAGGACGAACGTCGAAGGCGTAGGCCTCATAGAACGCCGCCGGATTGGCGGCGCCGAGGTAAGCGGTGAAGACGTTGTCGAGCGCCTCGTCGGGCAGGCAGACCGGATCGAATTCTCGCGACGAACAAAGATCTTTGACCTGAAGCGTTTCCTCGGCCGTGAACGGTGTGTTCTTGATCATCACCAGGCCGTTGTCGCCCAGCGGATGGTCCTTCTTGATCACGACAATGTGTGCGCTGGGGTCCGCTACCCCGCGGCGCATCAACGCTTCACGCGCCAGCGTGACGATCCGAAGCGTCTGTTGCGGCGGCGTCAGGAAGAAACGATTGATCGACAGAATCCCCTCGTCCGTGAGGTGATCCAGGTACTCGTCGAACGCTTCCGCCGTATAGAGGTTGTTCTCCGAGAGCGTGTACGCACCGGCGGCAGCCGCCGCGAACGTGTCGATCATCGAGATCTGAAGCACGTCGTATCGATCGGATGACGCGCGGATGAAGCTGCGACCGTCGTCCACGTGGACAGCGACTTCCGGACGAGCATACAGATGGCCTGAGAAATCGGCATACGGCCCCTGCATCCAGTCCACGATGCCCTGGTTCAGTTCGACGGCGGTAACGTCCTTGGATTGGAACCACAGCGCCGTCATGACGTCACGACCACCGCCGCTCCCGATAACCAGTGTTTTGGCGCCGTGGCGAAGGTGGTACGCAAGCGACGTGACGTCCCACGACAAGTATTCGTGCGCTTGCAGATCCTCTTTCAGTTCCGTGACCGGCGTCTCCGACGCGCCGTCGATCGTAATCAGGTACTGCCGCGGAAGCCATCCATCGTACGCGTCGCTCAACCCCCACGAGAGAAACGGAAAGTGGGAGTCTTCTTTCGAATCGAAGTAGTCGAGCATGGCCAGTCGAGAATGACTGTTCCATTTCACTTCGAGAATCGGCCGGAACTCTTCGCGGGCGCTGAGTTTCACCGTTCGAACATCGACGCGCGAACGGCTGACCTGCCGGGTCACCAGACCCGTGAAGACCAGGACCGTCGCCAGCGCCAGCGTCCGACGGAAACGGGAACCGACGAAAAATGCCAGAACCGCAGCGCCGGCCGCCGACAGCAAACCGACCGTCGCAATGCTGCCGATTCCTCCCAACTGGTCCAGCAGCGGAATCGCCAGCAGACATCCCAACGAGGCGCCGATCAGATCAACCGCATACAGCGACGAGACCCGCCTCGATCCGACGCGAAAGATCGCGGCCGTAACGTACCCGCTCGCATAGAACGGAGCGGCACAGACCCCGAAATAGGCAACCAGGAGGACGACTCCGCGGAACGAGAGCGTGGGCGTCGCGACGAAAACAGACATGAGGATGACCGGCAACGCGACGGCGACCGCGAACAGGTTAAGCCCGAGGCTAGCCGTCGAAGCGAACTCGGATATCGATCGGGGAGCCGTGTCAGGGTCCGGAAACCGCCGA
>JAJDDV010000014.1 GCA_029260135.1 Phycisphaerae bacterium
ACGCTGACGAACCTGTTCGGCCAGCGATTCCGACTTGGCAGAGGCGGTTTCCAGAATCCCGCGCAATTCAGATGTGAGATACGCTGATGCGGAGACCGCGAGGACCGGCGGCACGAACTGGCTGCGAACTTGCGCCACGCCTTCCGGATTGCGCTCCACCTCGGCGATCTTGACCGTGTCGTAACCTTCGAGATCTTCACCCGAGAAGAGAATGACCAGCCGTTTCTTGGCATAGGGGACTTCACGTTCATTCTCGCCGGTCACGACATCAGGGACATGTGCGAAGGCGCGCTGAAAGCGAGTCGGCGCGGAGGCATCGGCTACCTCCATCCGCACACCGGGAGCACCGGGACGGAGACGCGGGAGACCCAGATAGACTGACATGACCTTGGCGGTCGGGTCCAGGAAGTCATCAAAGGCGCGCGACGGGGGTGGATCATCGATCACGGGTGCGCGCACCGACGTCCCATCGGGGAAGATGCCCTCGAACTCCGTCAGCGTGAGCTGACGGTTCGCCGCGGCTTCGGTATCCAAGGCCATGTGCGCAACGCCCCAACTGAATGGGACCGTGGCGCGGCGTTGGAAGTCACGGTCGTGCTCCTGACAGGCGTCGAATTGCTGGAAGTGGTGCTGCGTTAAGAACAGCCCCTCACTCCACAGGACTTTATGATATGGCGGCATGGGCGTTAGATCCTCTCCCGGCCCTGGTCGATTATCCGTTGAGACCTGGGGCTACTTCTTCTTGCCCTTCTCGACCCAGTTTGTACCCAGTTGGACCCGAACCTTTTGCTTAGTCTTCTTCTTAATGTCGTACACCATGCGCTCACGATTCTCTCCCCGCGGCGGCTGGGCGAAGTTGGCGATAACCGCGAACTTCGGCTTCTCTTCACGCATGCGGATAAACGGCACCTCAATGGTCAAGGGTCGCCCGTCTTCGCCCGGCGCGATGATGGCCGTGACCGACCCAAGCGTATCCTTGGCAAACTCCCCCAGGAATCCCGGATCAAACTCAGGATTGAAGAAGGCACGGGCATCGGCCGCGAGAAACCGCTCGGTGCGTTTGAGCAGGTACGCCTTGACCTGCACCGCCTGGAATCTGGTACCATCGAAGTTCAGTGAATCGGAAGCCGTGAAGAAGATCTCGACTTTCATGGGCTTGCGTTGCTTGGAAAAGAGTATTCCGCACCCCGCCGCTCCCAGCAGGGCAGCGACCAGCAGTACTGCGCCGGTTGTACGCCATAGCACCGAACGCCCCGGCTGAGCCGTGACACAATTAGAGGTTTCGTTCATTATGCTCCCCCGGTGGATGGTGGCGGCTCCGAGGTCGAGCCGCGCATCTTCGCCCACATGTATTCCTTATATCCCTGCCGAAACAAGGGAAGAAAACGCGACTGGAACCATTGCGCGTCTTCCGAGACCACTTCTTCGTGACGCCGACGGTACAGGCCCCAGACCAGAACAGTTCGCCAGGGAATCCATTTGCGCCAGTGAAATCCTTCTACTGGAGCCGCTTCGCGTGTCCCGTTAATGAATTCCGCGTCCAGAGAATCTGGTGCCATCTCATTAAGCACGCCCAGACATCCTTCTCGAACACACCGCTCATACCCTGCCATCAGAGCGAGCTGGTGATGCTTCAGCTCATCAATGGCCGTCCTCAACCCTTTGGACGAGTCATCATCCAGGTCGGTCGATTTCCAGTCAAACAGATGCCGTCCCAGGTCGCCGTGGAGGTCCGCACTCCGGATAAACGCTGTCCCATCGGTAACCGCTCCTGCACCGGTCGCTGCGGTTGAGGAGTACAGAGACCAGTCGTGCTGGACCTTCTTGCGACCAGAGAGCAATTCCTTGAATTCCGCAACGAGGATTCCGACGGAGCGCTTGATCCGTTCACAGAAAGCCCGGATTTGGTCGTCGGAATCGAACGAGGCCTCTTCCCCTGAAAAGTGGTGCGCCAGACGAACCAGGTAGTCATAGGCGGTTCGGCTGAGCTCAAGCTGCTGGCGGAGACGTTCATTCTCTTCCTTGAGATCTGATCCACTGCCGGTGTCCTGCTTCGCTACAGAGTTCCTCAGGAATTCCAACACCTGACGACGGGTCTCCGCATCGGGAGACCAGGATCCCGCGTCGGCGCCACCGGGGAGCTGAATTCCGGGGTTCCACCCGCTCTCCAACGCGTCGAACAGACGGTGGGTAGCCTCAATCGTCTCTCTTTTCATGGTGACGCTGTCCCTGCCAAACCACGTCCGCGCGGCCGACTACTGCCGTTCCCGCTCAAATGGGCAGACGCCTGCCTGTTACAACCGATTCTAATAGAAGTTCTTACAGGTGGCAAGATCAAGCGGAGACTGGGGGGAGGTCACGATCACAGGACCGACAGTGCGTTCGGAGTCACTACTTATGCCACAACAGCCGCAGGCTGTTGATGACCACAAGGAGAGTCGAGCCCTCGTGGCCGATGACACCGAGTGTGAGCGGGATCTTACCGTAGAACGTGCCAATCAGAAGCCCGGCAATCACAATCAGGGCAAAAGCGAGGTTTTGCGTGATAATTCTATTGGTACGTCTGGCGAGACGGATTGCGAAAGGAAGCCGGGATAGGTCATCGGACATGAGGACCACATCGGCGGAATCGAGCACGACATCGTTGCCGGCACCACCCATGGCGATTCCGACGGTGGCCGATGCAAGGGCCGGCGCATCATTGACACCATCGCCGACCACCGCCACAGATTGGTGTGTGGCCATCAACTGATCGACGGCATCGGCTTTCTCCTCGGGGAGCAGTTCGGCCCGCACTTGGTCAATCCCGAGATGATCGGCCATTGCATTTGCTACCCTCTCGTGATCGCCGGTGAGAACGCTGACTGAATCGACACACGCCGCGTGCAAATCGGCTATCGCGCCTGCTGCTTCCGGACGCGGCGGGTCG
>JAJDDV010000131.1 GCA_029260135.1 Phycisphaerae bacterium
CATGCCCAAGCCGAAGGCGCGGGCATGCGACGACCCCCGCCCTCCCACCGGGAGGGGTCGGGGAGGGCCAACCTCTTCTTCCGATTCGCCGCCGGGTGCCGCGCCCTCGGCCGAGTGGCACGGGCAAATTTGTTTGCCCGTGTTGCGGGTACCGGACTGCCACTGGCGGCTTGACCGCCGGGTGCCAAGCCGAAGGCGCGGGCATGCGGTGTGGCACCGGTATTCAACCGGTGAAGCACCGTCCGCACAGCGCACCTCGAGGCACCATGACCCGCTTTCCCTCCTCCCCCTCCAGGCCCTACCCCCGGGCGACGAGCAGCCACGATCCAAGAGCGGCCACACCGCGACATATTGCCAACCTATTGGTCTTGGCGTATAATATGGATGTGACCAACGACGACAAATCCACGATCGATGCCCGCGCCAACGAGTCGATCGGCGCGAGAATCAGCCGCAGGCGACGGGAACTTGGCCTCAAACAGATCGATCTGGCCGCAGCCGCAGGGGTGAATCAAGGATACCTCTCCGCCATCGAGCACGACAAAGCCAGCCCGCGCCCCCGCACCATCGATGCACTGGCCGTGGCACTCAACCTCCCTCAAGGTGTACTGATCGGCGGCGGCGACGACCACGACACACCCCAGCCACTCGAAACCAGTGAACTGCCGCTACTCGGCTCGATCCCGGCCGGCTCCCCGTGCGAATCGCAGGAGCAACTCGAGATGTTCCCCGTCCTTCGCCACCAGTGGTCGCCCGACTACTACTGCCTTCGCCTCTCGTATGACAGCATGGAACCGACACTCAAACCCGGCGACATCGTCCTGGTCCACTTCCGCCCGGACGTCGAACCCGAACACGTCCAAGGCCGCGTCTGCGCCTGCCTCATCGACGGAGAACCGACCCTCAAACGAATAAGCGTCGAATGGCGAAACGGCGACCGCATGGTCCTCCTCCGCGGCGACAACCCCCGCATCGCCCCACTCCTCATCGACCGCTCCCGCGACTTCTCCATCCAAGGCATCGTCCTCCGGCTGGTATCGCGAGAGCTGTAGTCTTACGCCTTGAGGACCTCGCACCCAAGGCACAAGCGCTCCATTGCAGCACCGGGGCCTATCCCACATGTGGCACCGGTTTTCAGCCGGTGGAGCCGATTCGTTGCGTCCCACGCAGTTCGTAGACCCGGCGATCTCTTATCTGTGAGCACACCAACAACAGTAATTCCTGCAACGACGGGGTACACTGCAACGGTGCGGACACTTGCTCCGGCGGAAGCTGTCTGGTGCATGCTGGCGATCCCTGCGCACCGACGCGGATTTGCTGCGAGAGCACCAACACATGACCGCCGCGACATCAACGGCGACCACCGCATCCTCGGCGCCGACGCGAGCCTGGTAAACGCCCACATCGCGTCGTCTAACGTCCCCAAGCCCAGCGGGCATTGAGGGTGTTTCACAGGCGAAGAGACCCAAATCAGCAATGCGGCATGTGCCGGCGGGGGTCGAACGTGTCTCCGAGGGACCCGCGTGCCCCGGTTGCATCGTCGGGCGGGTCCCCTACACTACCGGATCGCTGAATGCGGGCCCGGCGGTCCGACGGGTACCGGACGGCCGGGGTCGGCGGGGTATGGCCCAGATGAACGACGAGCTGTTGGCGATCCTGCAATGCCCGGTGGCTCACGCGCCGGTGGTGCGGAGCGGTGACTGGATCTACTCAACCCATCCGAAGACCCGGCGGAAGTACCCGATTCAGGACGGCATCCCGATCCTGTTGATCGCCAGCTCTTCGGGATGATTCCGAAGCTGGCGACATTGTGCGCGACAAGTCACCAAACAGGAGTGCAGAGCGATGAGACGGATTTCACACATTACGATGGTGGCGGTTTTGGCTTCTTGCGGGGTAGCCCAAGCGGGGCCGGTCCTACTGGCGACAATCGCCAACACCTGGCATAGCGGCGAACCTGGGACCGTAACCGAATACTTGGCCGGCGATCGCATGCTCTATGTCACAGTCGGAGAGGCGCGTTCAGGCGATCTGTTCGAGGACACACGTGTACTCATCCGCCGAGATGGTCCCCCCGTTACGCTTAGCGAAAGTGCTACGGTAGCGACCGACCCGGATTTCGCCATCATCGCGGAATTGCTGACAGACGGCGTCTCTCTGGGCCGCCCGGATGGAACCGGTCTTCAAGAGATTAGCGTGTTGGGCATGATTGGCGGCGAGGAGCTGATCGACGTTCACGTACCGCGTTTTTCTGATTTCGATCTCTTCGGATATCAGATCGAGCGGATTGACCGGGAAGTCAGGTTCTCGCTCGCGAGTCCGTTTGGGGACCCCAGCGCGCCGGGTACGGAGTTTCGCATCGGAGGCGCGTACGAGATTTGGGGATCCGTCGTACCCGAACCAGCCACTTTCGCCCTACTACTTGTCGGCTCAGCTGTGCTCTTTCGGCGGCGCCGTACGAAAGGGCGCAACTCGATCGATGAAGTAGATCCGACTCGTTCCGGTCGTCATACACGCTCGCCGGCGCAACTACGAATCCTGGTAACGGGAGTTGCACTGGTATACCTGACCGGGGCCGTGAGGGCTGATTTTGCAGCGAAGAATCGACCCAACTGGAGTCTGTGGCGGACAGGAACACAATGTCCCACCGCGTGCCCGCCTTATGAGTCGAACACGGCCGCTGATCTGTTTGTCTTAGGACTGACAGAAGCTTCCGGCAACGTCACGATTGTGGTGCAGCCTTTTGCAGACGTCTCGGACAATGTCGACAGTGGTAACGGGGTTTGGATACTACGATGTCTACATCGGTGGAACACGCATGACTTCCTCTGTATCCGGGCACGTCTCAGGTGCGCCGTCTGACGGGAGATTTCGTAGGACCACAGGATCGCGCCCAAGTATCTGCTGTACCCACACCGGAAATAGAGCTACGATCATCGTTGCGGATTGGTTTTTCAACAGCAAGCTCGGGGCTGCTGGCGCGGCCAGCGATGAATTGTTCGTTCAATTTCACATTCCGTCTGGCTCGAACGTTCCCTGTGCCGCCGTGGCCAACGGCTGCGCGAACATGGACGACGGTACGCATCGGGTTGAGATTACCTGGACGCCCGCGCAGTCGTGCACTCCACCCGACTGCAGCGACGGCAACCCCTGCACAGACGATTCGTGCAATGGGGCAACGGGTGTCTGTGAGCACACCAACAACAGTAATTCCTGCAACGACGGGCTATACTGCAACGGTGCGGACACTTGCTCCGGCGGAAGCTGTCTGGTGCATGCTGGCGATCCCTGCGCACCGACGCGGATTTGCTGCGAGGGCACCAACACATGCGCGGACGAGTGTTGCGACGATCCGACTTGCGACGACGCCGACCCCTGCACGGGCGTCGGAACCTGCGTCGCCGGGCTCTGCCACCCCACGTTCACGGCGGACTGCAACACGAACAGTCAGGAAGACTGGTGCGATATCACCGAGGGAACAAGCGACGACTGCAACGCCAACGTCATCCCGGACGAGTGCGAGGTAGGTCCAGTGCCTGCCGAACTGCAACTGGACAACTCCGAGCCGAAGCATGACGAGAGCCTCTGGCGAACCGAGAAGAACTTCGCACTTCTCAAGTTTGCCTGCGCCGTTACCGCGCCGCCGGCGGGAGCTGTGGAAGTCAGGGAGTTGCTCCCGGACGGGGCGTTTGGCTCTGACCTGGCGGGTTCGTTCTCGTTTACCATCGACGACCCCGGCACCGGCGACCGGACGCTCAGGGTCACCGAAACAACAGCGGTGCTGAACCATCGTACCTGGTATGGGATTCTCAGCGCGGGGTGGAGCGGCGTGGCCCCGTTCGAGATTCACTATGTCGTGCAGGTCGGGGACGCCAACAACGACGGGCGAGTTCTTGGTGCCGATTTCAGTCTGGTCAACGCGGGTATCGCTTGCTTCAACTGCCCGGATGACCGGCGGGACATCAACGGCGACCACCGCATCCTCGGCGCCGACGCGAGCCTGGTAAACGCCCACATCGCATCGTTTAACGTCCCCAAGCCCAGCGGGCACTGAGGCTGTTTCCCGGGCGCAAAGGCCCAAGACAGCCTTGCGGCGTGTGCGAGCCCGGTCCGAACGCGCATCGGCAGGTGCGTGACACTCCCTGCGAGCGCCGTACGTCTGATCCGAGCCGCAACCGGGAGCGGAGCAGTCGCAGGCACCTTTTGGGTGTTTCCGCTCTGGGTCGGCGACTCTGCGGCGTGGAACGTGGTCCGCCGATTCGGTCACGGACCCAATCCCCCCCAGGCAATCTACACAGGATTCGTATCTACCTCGCGTGATCAGCCGACTGACGCAACGGTTCGACGCGGATACCAAGCTGGTGCCATCGTGGATGGCTGGTGGACGTGACGCTGGCACGGCCGAACCGCCACCCCGCTGCCGACTGACAGCGATCGCCACAAAAAGAACCAAAAGAAGTATTGACAGGCAATAAAGCATGGTTTATAGTTAGGGTGTTGTTTGGGTCTCAGGCTCGTGCCAGACCCCGACGAAGCGGGGTGAGCGGCGTTGGCCTTGGGGAGATCGAGGGTGTTGAAAACGGGGAACGGGGCGGCAAAGCGGTGCGGGGAGCATGATCCGGGGGATCGTCGGGCGGGCAGCCTGCGACAGGTCGACCTCCACTGCGCCCGGCCCGGTGCCGTCGGCCGGCCGTCGCGACGCACCGCCGCCGTCGGGCTCCAGTTCGGCCTGCCCCTCTTCGCCGCCAAGACGACCATCATCGAATCCGCCCAGGTCGCGGTCGGTCCCGGCCGCATCGTCCTTCTCACCGGACCCTCCGGCGGCGGCAAGACCAGCGCACTCGCCCAGATCGAGCGAGACTTCGCCGGCGGCTGCAACGTACAGCGCGTGGCCTTCCACGGCGAAGCCGCCATCGTCGACCGCATCGCACCCTGGCAGGCGCTCCCCGACGTACTGGGCCTGATGTGTGCCTGCGGCCTCGGCGAGGCGCGCCTCTGGGTGCGCCCCTTCACCGCCCTATCCGACGGCGAAAAGTTCCGCGCCCGTCTCGCGCGAGCCGTCGCACTCCACGCACGCAACGGTGCAGCCGCCCCCCTACTCTGCGATGAGTTCTGCTCGATGCTCCATCGCCGCGTCGCCCGCGCCGTCAGCTTCGGCCTGCGTAAGCTCGTCGACCGGCATCGGCTGTCGATCGTCGTCGCGTGCTGCCAGGACGATATTCTCGCCGATCTCCAGCCCGACACGTTGGTGAAGCTTCCGGGTCAGGGACGCTGCGAAATCGAGGACCGCAAGGTTCGACCCGGCAAACCGTTCAGCGGCCGCCGGCGCTTGGTCATCGGCCCCGGCGGAAAACGCGACTATGGCGCATTTGCCGCAATGCACTATCGCGCCGGAGACGAGCTCGGTTTCGTCGACAAGGTCTTTGTGTTGCGCGACGGCGCCGGTGGCGATCCGCTCGGCATCGTGGTCTACGCGCACGCACCGCTGGAACTCCAATTGCGAAACGAAGCCACCCATGGCTATTTCTCGCGCCATGCGGCACGGGTCAATCGCTCGCTTCGAATTCTCCGCCGGCTGGTCATCCACCCGGACGTGCGCGGGTGCGGCCTTGGCCACTACCTCGTGAGAGAGACACTGCCACAGGTTGGCACTCAGTATGTCGAATGTCTTGCCGGGATGGGCGAGTTCAACCCGGTCTTTGAAAAGGCCGGCATGAAACGCATCGGCCAGTACGAGATGCGACCGAGCTGCCGAGAAGCGATCGACACGCTTCGCGACATGGACGTCGACCCCGCCGGTCGAGAATTCGTCCTACAGGTCGGTCGCCGGCCACGCGTTCGGCGCGTCGTCACGCAGGTCGTTCGTGACTGGTACGCATCCACGACCGCCGGAGCGCAGAGTCGTGTCGATCGCCAATCTCCGCAACTTCTCGCGCAAACATTCCGCGGCCTGATCGGCTCGCGACCCGTGTATTACCTCTGGAAACGCCCCACCGCGAGTCGAAGTCGCGGAACGAAAACGAGACATGCACGAAGCCGCAATCGTTGAGAGACTTCTTCCCTACCTTCCTCCTTCCCACATGCGCCCGCCGAGGGTTCGCCGCCCGGCGGATCTTCGGCGGGCGTCCCTCCTCCTGGTAGCCCGGTGGATGCCAAGTAGGTCACAGCGATGTCAGCGTTGGATCGACGGAGGCGCCGATTCAGTTGTCACTCAAGGCTTGAAGCCCGGCGGAGGCCCAGGCGGAAAGCGGATCGAGCGTCAGCGCCTGGTGGAATTGATTCCATGCTTCGTCGGTGCGGCGCTGTGCCCGATAGACCTCCGCGAGGAGGCATCGGGCTTCCACGTCGTTGGGAGCCACGTTGAGGATGCCTTCTAAATCGGATGCGGCGGCCGTGAGGTCACCGCGTTTCCATCGTACGGTCGCACGGATGAGGCGCAGGTCGGGGTGGCCAGGCACCTTCTGCTCGGCCAGAGCCACCGCGCGAAGTGCGGTCATCCAGTCGTTTGCGGCGATGGCGGCTTTGGCAAGTAGCATCTGCGCGGAGCCGTCGCCGGGGTTCGCGCGGGTGTAATCGATCAGCACAGCCTTGGCCGACAGGGGATCACTCAGACGGAGGTAGCACGTGGCGACATCGCGTCGGATCGAGCCGCCAGTGCTCGCATCCGTGAGCTGATCGGCAAGCGGCCTGAGCAGTACCAGCGCCTCGTCACATCGCCCCACTCGTACGAGCATGCGGCCGAGTTCTTCTGAAACCAGTGAGTTTTCTCCATCCGCGGAGAGCGCCAGGCGGTATTGACCGAGCGCGGTCTCGATATCGCCGATCATGGCGGCGATGTGGCCACTCAATGCCTCGACGCGACCGTCTTGTGTCGAGGGTATCCGGCTGTCCATCAACAGGTTGAGCGCTTCGAGGGGTCTTTCCAGAGCGACGAGACATTCGGCGTAAGCGACGAGGTAATCGGTGTTTGTGGGGCTGAGGCGATGGGCGTTGGCGTAATACTTGGCAGCGTCTTCGAGTTGGTTTCGTTGTTCGAGGATGACGGCGTGCGTGTAGTCGAGATCGGCCGACTCGAGCCCGGCGCCGCGTGCGGCGTCGACGGCGGCAGCGGCGGCCGCGGTTTCACCGAGTTCGAGATGGGCGCGTGCAAGGAGGACATAAGAATCCGAAGCTGCGGCGTCGAGCGCCAGTGATTCGGTCAGCGTCTTGATCGCGTCCTGGAACAAGCCGGCTTCATATTGTTGATCGGCGAGCTGGACCTTGACACGAGCGCGAATGTGGTTCCATCGCTGCGGTCCCCTATCCTCGGGCTCGGCGCGTCGTGCGTCGTGACAACCGGCGAGGAGTGTAAGTCCCAAGATGGCGCATCGAAGGACTGCCGGTCGGATGCTGAGTTCGCTCTTGGTCATCGGGTTCTTCATCGTATTGTTTCCCGCCGTGGCCGAGCTGGCGCTTTTCTCGGCCCTCGGCCTTAGCAGGATCGCGCGGGCTCCCGACAGGTCGGGATTTCCTTCCACCTGCGGCTCGTGGCTGCCTACGGTGGGCCAAGTTCGTATCCCCGTTCTCGGGCGATCAAGAGGTGGAGATAGCTCCGGTCACCGGTGGTGCCTGAATCGCCGTCTCGCTTTTCGAGGATTCTCTCTTTCAACTGGATGGCGGGGAGGAATCTCGGCTGGGTGTGTAGGGCTATGTTCGCGTGCCAGAGCGCTTCCTTTTCGTTGCCTTCCGCGAGAGCCTCGATGGCGCTTCGGTATTGGGACTGGGTGAGGCGATCTCGGCCGTGCCACATGAGTCCTTTGCGCACGCCGAGTTGGATGCGTTGCAGGTGTTCGAATTCCTCGAGCGAGGCTTGCCTGTAGGCGTCGCGATCTTTCACCACGTGAATGGTCAGAAGGATGATGACCTCTTCACGACTGATGGAGTCGCTGTTGTTTCGAAAGAGCGCGCCGACGGCGGGGATGTTTCCCAGGCCGGGGACCTGCGAGCGCGCGGAGGTCGTCACGTCGCGGAAGAGCCCGCCGATGAGTATGGTTTCACCGTCACGGATAATGACATTGGTTGTCACTTCCGTGGTTTGCTCGGAGGGTAGACCCTGTGCGTTCACAAACCCGACGCTGTCTTCGGGGTGCAGTTCGACTCGGACGAAGCCGTCATCACCAATGAACGGGCGGAAGATGAGTTGCGTACCGGTTTCGAGGAACTCAACGGCTTGGATGGCCTGGGTCTCGGTGATGGTGGTCGTGAAGAATCCGTCTCGGCGTCCCACGATGACCTGCGCCTTTTGGCGATTGAGTGCAAGGACCTTTGGATTGGCCAGCACCGTGGTGTCGGTCACTTCTTCGAGCGCGGTCAGAAACGCGGCCAGTTGATCTTTGAGAATGCCAAGCCTCAGGCCACCGGTGGGCATGTTGGCGGTGAATCCGGTTTGAGCGATCGCGTTGAAATTCTCGAGTCGGTCCAGTGGGAGCAGTCCGAGTCCGACGTCGACGAGCCCGGCCGAGGTGGCACCGAGGAGTTCGAGATCCACGCCGCCGAGCAGCGAGAAGTCGACGCCGAGCGCGTTTTCTTCACTGAGTTCCGCCCGAAGAATGGTGGCTTCGATAAGGACTTGCCGGGGACGCACGTCGATTTCCTTCAGGAGCGCCACGACGGCGTCCTGGACGTCCTGTCGCGCGGTCACGATGATGAAATCCTGCGCGGCATTGGACTGACCACCGCCTTCGTCCGGCGTGCTCGTCAACCCCTCGAGGTCGGTTGGTGGAATGGCCACGTTTCCGTTCTCGCCGACGACGCCAGCGAGGTACCCCTTGGCATCTTCCGCCGTGACGTAGTTCAATCGATAGACTTTGGTGATCGGCGGCGGCGCATTGGCCTTTTCGAACTCGGCGAGCTCTTCGCGTGTGTGGACGTAGACGAAGTTGCCTTCGACGCGGTATCCCGCACCGTTGGCGACGAGGATGGCCGTCAGCGCTTCGTCGAAGGTGACGTCGTAGAGGTTTGCGGTCACGGTCCCCTTGACGCTTTCGCTGGCGATGATGTTTCGCTGGCTCTCGAGCGAGAGAAGGTGGAGCACGGTCGAGAGCGGGAGGTCGGCGACGTGCAGGCGAACCGTGCCTCGCTCGGTCACTTTGACTTCGGTGGGCGGTCCGGCGGTTGCGGTATCTTTGGATTCGTTCTGCGCCGCAGACGGGCAGACCGTCACGACCAGCGTCAGGAGCACCGCAACCGGCGTCTTGTTCTTCGTGATTCTGGACATCGGCGTCTCACGGATCGGGCGCGTTCGGTTCCGCCCGTCGACCCTGCGCCACAGCTGTCAGATCGAGTCCGCCCGCAACGACCCTGTTTGGAGTCACTCGTCTGCCACAGAATCAGGGCTTCGATCGTCGCGGTGCGGCGGGCGCAGTCGCTTGGTTATCGGCACCCTGGAGTCGGACATTGAGTGTCTGGGTGTCGAGAATCTTGCGAATATCGGCCAGGAGCTCGTTCGAGCGGCGGATCTCCTCGATCAAGCGAAAGCGCTGAGCGGCGCTGTCGGGGAGCTGAGCCCTGGCGGATTCGACCATCGGCTGGGCGCCGGTCCAAATGCGGAAACAGGTCAGCAGGACGAAACCGACGATCACGTGGCGAAGCCAACGCGCTCGCTGAGGCTGGGGGGGGGCGTTCATTCAAGTCTCCTTCGTAGACGGCGGCGGGAACCGTTACCCGCCTCGACGTTGAATCGGATGGGGGCACGTGCGTTCTGAAGTCCGGTGTTCTTTAGCGCCAGGCCATCATCGCGCCGACGGAGCCGAAGACGACGGCGAGCCGTATCCAGCGTGATCGGGCGGAATAGGTCGATTCGTGAACGATGAGCGTACCGCCGAGAACGAGAAGAAAAAGGGCCATGGTGGTAAATGTCGCGGCGATTCCTAGCGACCGCTTCATGACCGGTGCGGCGACGGACGAGGCCAGTGCCGCGCAGACCAATAGGCGTGCGAACATGACCGTCCCCGTCGAGGAACGGCTGGCGACGCGGTTGAGCAAGGTCTGCCTTCCCGCGCCGATGGCGTAGCCGAGGGCGAACGTGCCGACACCTGCGAGTGTTGTCCACTGATGCTGCATTGGAGCGGCGGAACGGCGAAGCGCAATACCTGCGATGGCCAGCATCAGACCCGCGGACGCACAAGAGAGTCCGAAGCTGCCTATCGACTGCGGACCGGATCGGCGCGGTCGGCAGCCCGCGAGAACGCCGAGCCCCAGTGCGAGGAGCATCGTTGCCAGTGCGACGGGGATCGGGGCGTTGGTCGTCATGAGTTCGCCGACCCAGATGGCCAGGAAACAGGCGCCGCAGCCACCCACAGCCACTATGCTGACGCGCAAGAGCCTCGGCCAGCGGTCCGGCCAAATCGGCAGTTGCGGTGAGGGATCGGGCGCCGTCGAAGTGTCGGCTTTGGCTCTTGGCGAGCTTGCGCCGGCCGCCAGGACCGCCACGAGGAGTACGGGAACGGCGGCGACCATGGTCGCGAGGTTGATTCTTGTGCCGTTGGAGGACATCCAGGTGGTTGCGAGGGCGCCACCGGCAGAACCGATCAGCAGCCAAGCGGTGGCTCGTGTGTCCCATCGGCCGAAGGGGCAGCTCAGGTGGTGGACGCATGACATGGTCAGCCCCAGCAAGGCGAGCGGGATCAGACCGGTAGCAAACACGAGCATGGCTTGAAGGAGGGCGAGCGGCCCGACGGACCACACGAAGTGCAGGTGAGTCCACCGATAGAAGGTCTCCGCCAGGTTCAAGGAAAACGGCCACAACGCGACCAGGATCCCCGAGGTCAGGGAAACGACGGACAGGACGATCCAGTAAAGCGGGCGATCGACGTCGAACGTGCCGAGCAGCGCGCGGGTCAGACCGGAAGGGCGCCCTCGTCGCACGAAACGTTGCCAGGCGAGAGCGCAGACCCAAACGGCGAATCGATGCGGGAGTCGAACGCCGGTCGCGAGGGCCAACAGTACGGCACCGATGACGATGCTCGGCGCGGGGGTTGGGCGGGTCGTGCCTTCCGTAAACAGCGCCGTGAAGCCGGACGACATGCCGACGATCAGCATGGCAGAGGTCACGCCGAGAAGGGTACCCACAACGGCGACGGGGCCCATGGCGCGAGGTGTCGAGGGGTCGAATGTGGAAACGACGGGAGCGTGTATCGGCCTAGGCGGTGGATCGTGGATCGGCGAGAGTGGACCCGTTGGGCTCGAGCCCTTATCCCCCTTTCGCCGGCGGATCTGCTGGCGGCGTCGACGCGTTTGACTTCGTCGCTTCGCCATGAGTCGGGCCTCCTGCCCCGGTTGCGCCCAGCGCGGCGGCGTTCTGTCATCCACGCCTGATCGCACGTCAGGTCGGATCGCTGCGCCGCTCGGCATATATCGTATCGTGTCGAGGCAGATTCACAAGATCATCGGTGCGACGGTGAAGAAAACCACGATCGGGGGTGCGGTCTGCGCCACGCTGCACTGGACGAGCCGCGGCGCGTGCGGTCGGCCACGATTTCGGTAGAATCGTTTCGTGCAAACGTTCTCGCTGCAATCCGGGTCGAACGGCAACGCAATCTACGTCGAGGCCGATGGTGTGCGCCTGTTGTTTGATGCGGGGATCAGCGGCATTCAAGCACAACGTCGGCTGCGCGAGCAGGGTCGCGACATTCGCGATGTCGACGCGTTGCTGATCTCGCACGACCACAGCGATCACATTCGCTGCGCGGGGGTCTATCAGCGGAAGTTCGAGATCCCGATCTATGTCACCGAACCCACGTTACTTGCGGCTCGGCGTTGGTGCCGGCTGGGTGAGCTTAGCGACGTACGCTACTTCCGTTCGGGCGATTCGTTGGCGATGGGCAACGTGGCGATCCACACGATCAAGACGGACCATGATGCCGTCGACGGCGTGGCGTTCGTTGTCGAGTGCGACGGTCGGCGGCTTGGGATTCTAACGGACCTCGGGCACCCGACGGACGCGCTGCAGCGGACCGTCGAGTCCCTCGATGCAGCGTACCTGGAGTGCAATTATGATTCGAACTTGCTCGCGACGGGAACGTATCCTCCGTACTTGAAGGCGAGGATCAAGGGGCCGGGTGGTCACCTGTCGAACGACGAATCAGCCGGCGTTCTCAGCGCGTGCGGCGATCAGAGGCCCCTGTGGGTAGCCGTCGCGCATTTGAGTGAAGAGAACAACGAACCCGAACTTGCCATGGAAGCTCAGCGTTTGGCGGTCGGTCGCGACTACCCGGTGTATCTCGCGCCGCGCGACGGGTGCTCGACGGTACTCAGCGTTTGAGTTCTGTGATGCGGGAAGATGGACCTGCTCAGCGTGCAGGCTCTCGACCGATCGGGATTTCCTTCCGCCGGCGGCCCGGGGTAGGATTCTCGCTTGCGCAGGGGCGCTCAGAGTCGGAAGGGGTCGTCTTCGTCGTCGGTTTGTTCGTATTTCCAGCGATCCGTATCCTCGGCTTCGTCGATCTCGCGTTCCATGTGTAGGAACATCTTCTCTTGCAGGGGCGCAAGCCGTTTGTACATGTCGAGGGTGGCCTGATGCGATTTGGAAATGAGGCTGAGCTGAAGGAGTTGCCACTTGCCGACGCACTCGGGCTCTTTGATATTGATGAACGGATCGCAGAGGAGACGGGGCGACCCATCCGGTGCCTGGCGATAGAATTCACAGTCTCGGCATTGCATCATGTCGCGCGCATCCTTCACGGCGCTCGCCGGGCGGAACATTTCACAGGTGCATGTTAGAGCAATGTCAGGATGAAGGCCAACGCAGTTTGACAGGCACGAGGGCAAACCGCCCAGCGTTCGCAGCACTGGTAGCTTAGGGTAAGACACCATCGCACACAAAAAACTCACAGGCTTGAAGGGGGGCGCGTGACGTCGTTGGTTGCGCGCGAAACCCGCGCCATTGGTCGTCAATCGAGATTTTTGCAAGATTCTGCTTGCGATTAGGACCGATATCCTAGAGAATCACGTACATCAAAGAGCCCCCTAACCGACCCGTCCCCCCATGGGTCGGTTTTCCCCAAGGCCCGGTCCACCCCGCCGGGCCTCCTTTATGCGCTCGTACGGCGATCGCGCTGCCTTCCAACCGCATGTTCAGCAATCGCGATGGTCTTACGTGTTATTCAGTGGTACGGTGTCACGGTACGTCGTGATTCGTGGTCGTTGCCGGAGTCCGACAAGAACGCAGCGGAGATTGAAGGGCGATGTTTCGGATGGACCTTGAGCACCTGAGTATGGCGGTCTGGATTGTTGTCTGGGGGGCGGCGGGCTGTGCATGCTGCGCGCTGAACTGCTCGCCGGAAAAAAACTCGGCGCCTTCAACGCCGCCCGCTGTGCCGGAGACGGCGAGGGCCGTTGAGTTGGCTGCTGATATTACGCCGGAGAAGGCGAAGGGACTCCTCGACGAAAACAAGGGGTACGTGTATCTCGATGTTCGAACCGTTGCGGAATTCCAGGCCGTTCATGTTCCTGGTTCGTGGAACATTCCGGTCATGACGCTCGATGCGAACACCGGTGAACGAGAGCTCAACGCCCAGTTCCTTTCCATCGTCGAGAAGAACCTCAAGAAAGACGCCCGCGTCATTGTGGGCTGCCGTTCTGGGGCGCGGTCGGCGAAGGCTCGCGACATGATGCGCGAGGCGGGGTTCCTGCATGTGACGAATATGCTCGGTGGATTGCTGGGTTCGGGGGCGGAACATCCCGGGTGGACGTCGAAGGGGTTGCCGATGGAATCGGGTGACGGCGGCGCGCGCAGTTACAGATCGTTGGCGGCCGAGGCCGGGCCTTGACGGCTCACATGTCAGACTGAAGTGCGTCGGACCGCAGTGCAGGGCTTGCCGGCCGAAATGGCGGCACATCGCTTGGCCCGACCGTACGCGCCCCATCCGAACCGAGCTCTCATACAAAGACGACTAGTCCGTCAGTCCGTGCCGTTGGCTTTCCGGTTGGCCTCGGGTCCCTTGAGGACACGGTAGTAGCAAAAGCTGATCAAGCTCACCACGGCGATGATCGAGCTGAACATAAAGATCCAACCGCCCGTGGTCATGATGCGCCCTCCGATTGAGTAGTTTTTTCCAGACCGTTCCACCGCCGCGATGCAATATGGATGAGTATTACAAGGAAGATCAACACGGCCACCACCATCAGGATCGCCATCGTGGCGACGGTGCTGTCGAGTACTTTGTCGACTTCCTTGCCAAGGTTGGTCCAGCACCAGGAAACAAACACTGTGACCAGGAAGACCGGCGAGACGTACTTGATAATGAACTTCCAGGCGCGCGGGAGCTTCAACTCAGCACCGCGGTTGCCCTCTTCGAAACCCTTTTCCGCGCCGAACACCCAGGAGAAGAGGATTACCTCTATCATGGCGAGCACGAAGATCATCACGGTTCCGATCCAGGTGTCGACCGTGTTGAGAGCCGTCAGGTCCGAGCTGTGGTAGATGATGAAGAACGACCCCAGCGCGGTGATGAGTCCGAGGATCGTCACCGAGGCTTTGCGGCCGATGTTGAGCCCTTCCTCCAGGAAAGCGATGGCGGGCTGCAACATCGACATGGAACTCGTGATAGCCGCCAGGAACAGCATAAAGAACCAGCAGAAGCCGACGACGCGCCCGATGCCACCCATGTACTCGAAGACAACGGGTAGCGTGGAGAAGGCCAGATCGTAGCCTCCCTCCGTCGCCCCAGCGATTCCGAGAAAGACGAACGCGGCCGTCAAAGTAATGAGGCCGCCTAGACAGACTTCGAAAAACTCGTTGGTGGAGGCCGCCGTCAGTCCGGAAAGGACAACATCATCATTGCGTTTCATGTAGCTGGCGTAGTTGACGATGATGCCGAACCCGACGGACAGGCTGAAGAAGATCTGACCGGCTGCAGCGAGCCAGGTCTTGGGGTTCAGCAGCGCAAAATACCAGGGGAGTTCGCCGGTCGCGGGGTCCTCCGCGTTGAGGATTCCGTCACCGTCAACGTCCGTATCTTGCGCATTCAAGATGCCGTCGCCGTCGAGATCGTCGTCTTCCTCATTGAGAATCTTGTCGTTATCGACGTCGTCGTCGACAGCTTTGGGATTCCACATGAAACCGAGACCGTTGGTCACACTCAGTTCCGGTTTGGCCGGGTCGGGTGTGCCAAGCGTAAGTACGCGGATGAGCACTATGAACGCGCATATGCCCATGATGGGCATGGCGCGAATGCAGAAGGCCTCGATTCCCTTTGAGACGCCGCGGAAGATCAGGAAGAAGTTGATCGCGAACGTGGCGATCCAAAACACCAACGCTCCTCGAATCCCGCTGCCGATCACAGCGCCGTCTTCGGCCTTTCCGACGTAGTTGGTATAGAAGTCCTTGCTTTTTTCGACGTACTTCGTCGGATCGTCGCCGAGGTCGAACGAGCCGGTGAGATACGCCCATGCATACCCGAGGCACCACGACTCGATCAGCACGTAGAACATGTAAACGCAGATCGGGATGATCAGTCCGACCACGCCCATGTACCGCCAACCGGACCGTCGACCGAGCACGCCAAAAATCGCCGGGCAAGAATTGAAACCTTTTTGCCCACCGTAGCGGCCCATGATCCACTCGGCCCAGCAGATGGGGATGCCGACGAAGATCAGCGCACAGAAGTAGGGAATCATAAAGGCGCCGCCGCCGTTTTCTGCCGCCTGTCCGGGGAAGCGAAGGAAGTTGCCCAAACCAACGGCCGAACCGGCCACCGCCAGGATCACGCCTATACGCGTTCCCCACTGTTCTTTCGGTTTGCCCATACTCGGTTCGACTCCTTTGCGTTGGATGTCGACGCGCCCTGAACGCACTCAGTCTGAGGAACGTCCGTGCCAGGGGTCTTTCGCCTCTTTCGCTCGGCGAATCTGATCGACAAACTCTCCGGCCTTTAGACGGCGGAAATAGTCTCGCGTCGCCCGCGCCACGTGCGGCGCCAGAAACAGCGTTCCGATCATATTGGGGACCATCATAAGGCCTAGCATGCCGTCTGCCCAATCCAAAACAGGTTGCAGCTTCATGGAGGCTGTACCGACCAGGATCATCGATACGAACGCGACCTTGAAGGGCAAAACGGCTTTCTCGCCGAAGAGGTACGCGGTGCAGGTCTCGCCGTAGAATCCCCAGCTTATCATCGTGGAGAAGGCGAAGAGCAGCGCGGCGATGGGTATGAAGTAGGTTCCGAAGCCGGCGAGGCCTCGATCGAAGGCGTAGGCGGTCAGTTCGACGCCGTCGCGGAAGAGGAAGACCTCGGTACCCGGGGCCAGCAGCGCTGCGTCGTCTTCTGAGGTTTCGCGTCCTTCATCGTCCGCGTCGTACGCCAGCCGGGCCGTTACGAAGTCATCTTCGATCCAGTCGATCCCAAGGATGAGCTTCCCAGAGGGTTCGCCCGCGACGTCGGGTGGCCTGTGGACGAAGAGTTCCTCGCCAACCCTAGCGACAGTTTCATCGGTGACGGCAACGCGAACCTCCATCGACAGTTGCGAGTTGTCCTCGGACTCGAGGGCGATCGGTTCGGCCACGGAGACGACCGAACCAACGGCGGCGCGCCGATGGGTGCCGGTTCCGAGGAGCACGAGTGCGGTCATGGTGCAGATGATCAGCGTGTCGATGAACGGGCCGACGGCGGCGACGATGCCCTCGCGGATGGGTTCGTCGGTTCTGGCGGTGGCGTGTGCCATCGGCGCGGTCCCCATACCGGCTTCGTTCGAGAAGCAAGCACGGCGGACGCCCTGGATGACGGCGGTCTTGACGGCGACACCGTAGAAGGCGCCGATTCCAGCGGCCGGTGCGAAGGCGCTGGCAAAGATCGACTTGAAGACCTCGGGAACGGCGTCGAGGTTTTGCAGGATGATGTAAACCGAACCGAGGATGTAGATGACGCACATCGCGGGAACGAGGCGTCCGGCGACGCGGCCAATACGTTTGATCCCGCCGATGATCACCAGTGCCACACTAAGGCACAGAACGGCGCCGACGATCATCTGGATGCCGAACTGTGCCCCTTCCGAAACGCCCTCGGTGGCGACCTTCTTGGACAGGTTGACGAAGGTCTTGGCGGCCTGGTTCGACTGGAACATCGTGCCGGCGCCGATGCAGCCGCAGACGCCGAGGAAGGCGAAGAGGATCGCCAGCGCCTTGGCGCCGACGCGCTTCCATGCGGGTCCGGACTGTCCCAGCCCCAGCTCGATGTAGTACATGGGTCCGCCGCGGTAGGTGCCGGAGCTGTCTTTTCGACGGTACATGGTGGCGAGCGAGCAGGTCGTGAACTTGGTGGCCATCCCCAGGAAACCGACGACCCACATCCAGAAGACAGCACCGGGACCGCCTGTGGAGATTCCGACGGCGACGCCCGAGATGTTACCCAGGCCGATGGTTCCGGAGAGTGCGGCGCAAAGGGCCTGGAAATGCGTGATATTCCCGGCGTCGTCGGGGTTGTCGTACTTGCCGCGAATGACGGCGAGGCCGTGCGTCAGTGCTCGAAACTGAATTCCGCGGGTCAAGATCGTGAAGAGGATTCCCGCTCCTGTCAGCAGGATGGCGGTGGGTGTGCTCCACACGTACCCCACGAACTTCGACATGAGCTCGGCGATGTCCATCCGCGCACTCCAGGACCCTGGGTTCGAGCACAGCAGGCCGGTGGCGCCGACGATGCGGGTTCAAAGGCGGCAGGACCGGGTATCGGCTCGCGCCCTTGACCAGGCGCAGCGACCCGGTGGTTGCATTGTGGCACCGGTGGGCGGATTGCTCAAGGGAAGCGATCAGTCGAATGTGACGCGGCGTTGATCGAGCTTGATGCGGTTGTCGGCGAAGAGCTGGATCGCGCGGGGATAGGCGATGCACTCTTGCTCGAAAACGCGTGCGGCGAGGGCGTCGGGCGTATCGTCCGGCTGCACGGCGACTTTATGTTGCAGGATGATCGGTCCGTGGTCGTATTCGTTATCGCAGAAGTGTACGGTGCAGCCTGATTCGCGTTTTCCCGCGGCGAGAACGGCTTCGTGAACGTGATGGCCATACATGCCGCGGCCACCGAAATCGGGTAGCAGTGCAGGATGAATGTTGATGACTCGGCCGCGCCGGTCGGCGGGGATGTTCCAAAGCGAGAGGAATCCCGCCATGCAAACGAGGTCTGCCCCGACCACGGCATCGGTGAGGCTGTCTTGAAAGGTCTGAGGATCGAGGGCTTTGCGCTCCAGAACGAGGGTCGCGAGCCCGAGGTTGCGCGCTCGCTCGACGCCTCGAACGTCGGCCCGAGAGCTGACGACAATCTCGATGTTCGCATTGAGGGTGCCCGCGTCGATGCACTCTTGGAGATTAACGAGCGTTCGCCCGCCGCCGGAGATGAGAACGGCAAGTCGTAGTGTTTCTTGGGGCATTTGACGATACTCGGAGAAGCCTCAGGCTCTCCAGGCGCCCACACATTCGCGTGAGGTCGCGATAAGGAGGGACTGCATTCTGCCCGCGGCGCGACCCACTTCCACAGCGATCGCGCGGGCTGAAGCCCGCGGCTCAGATCGGAGGCATCATCGTGGTTCAGCGAGCGTCACGCAACCGGCGGCGGCCGGGCGTCACGACGCGGAGTTCGTCACAGCGGAGACAGCTGCACTCGACGCGTCCCCGTTGCCTTTTAAAGGAACATCCGACCCCTCCTCGCTTGGCGATGGCTGGAAGAGATCGATCTTCATCCACGCACGGCTGTGCCAACGCCACCACATAAAGACCCCGGTGAAAGCGATCAGAACGGCGGCGGCGATCCATGGTCCGAGGCTTCCGAGTTCGGGCCGCATCGTTGCGATGAGCCAGCCGCCTCCGACGAGGATGACCCAGTTACTGATGATGAAGACCATCGATGGAATGAAGGTGTCTCCCGCGCCGCGCAGGCCCGAGGTGTAGGTGATTCCGATCGCATCGAACAACTGAAAACTCGCGGCGCAGATCATGATGGTCGCACCGATCTTGACGATGGCCGGGTCGGCGTTGAACAGGGCGATCAGGCGACCTCCGAGCAGCGCGTAGATCAGAGACAGCGAGCCCATGTAGGCGAGCGTGATCAGAATCGCGAAGCGGGTCTCGCGGATGGCCCGTTGCGGCTGCCCGGCGCCGATCGACTTTCCGACCAGCGCCGTCAGCGCCTGCCCGACGCCCATCGTGGGAAGAAACGCGATGCGCATGTACTGCCATGCGGTGTTCGTCGCGATCAGATGAATGGTCCCGAACTTGGTGCCGACCAGGAAATTCACGAAGATCGCCCAGACGGCAACGTCGCACAGCCACTGCAGCCCGCAGGGCAACCCGACGCGGATCAACCGCCACATGCGATTCGCCGAAGGTCGCCACGTCGTCCTTGTGTGGAACATGGACGAGGCCTTGGGGCCGATCAACGTGAGAAGAAGTCGCAGGGCGCGGTAGCTGACCGCTGCAAAGGTTCCCCAGGCGGCACCGGCGATGCCCAGCGGTTCGAAGCCCAGACGACCGAAGATCAGTACGTAACTGACGGCGATGTTGACGACGTTGGCTTCGATCGCCGACCACATGGTGACCCACGGTCGATGCACACCGACAAAGAACCACCCCAGCCCATAGGCAGCGACCGTCGGGCCGGCCGTCAGAATGGCGATGCGCGAATAGGACAACTCCATCACCTGCACAGCCGACTCGTGGTCGAACAGCGCGATGAGCCCCGGTAGCAGCGGGCGAACGGCAAACCCGACCAAGCCGAAGAGAGCGGCCAGGTAGAGCGCCTGCCATGCGTACGCCCCGCACTCGCGGTGCTCCTTTCGACCCAGCGACTGAGAGGCCAGCGTGCTGACCAGTGAAACGAGCCCCAATCCGAGAATGATGTAGGAGTACATCACGATCTGGGCGGGGAGGATGGCCGCCTGAGCCTCGACGACGCCGAGTTTGGTGATCATCATGTAGTCGACGATGTCCATGACCGCGCGCGAACTGGTCGTGATCACCATGGGCACGGCCATGGCGATGGCGTGACGCACTTCGGCCCGTCGAGAGACCGCGTCGCCGCGGTCGGTCAGCGCCGGTGGCGAACCGATGATGTGATTGTCGTTTTCGTCCTGCACGGTTGCCTCGGGTGTCGCGTCTGCATCGGCTTTGCGAACAAGGGAGCGGAGCATACCATAAACGGGTCCTGGGACTGCGTATTCCTATCCAAAGGACTTGACGGAATCTCGTTCGAGCGGTGTTTCCCGACATTTCCATGAAACTGCGACTCGCTGCCAACCTTGATCGATCAGCCCTGCTGGTTGGCGCGATCGCTCTGATCGTTCAGGCGGTCTACCTGGCGCTCGCTGTACAAGATCCGGCGTTTGCACTCCCGATCATCGATGAGGCCGCCTATCACGAGTCGGCGATCCGGCTGGCCAACGGAGGACGACTGATCGACGATGCGTTCTGGCAGCCGCCTCTGTTTCCGCTGCTCTTGGGGTGTCTCTACTGGGTCACGGGCCCGAGTGTGGTCGCGGCGAAGGTCGCATTGGGTGCCGTCGCGGTCGCCAGTTGCGTACTTGTCTGGTCTATTGGGCGCCAGGCGTTTTCGCGACGGGTGGGGATCGTCGCCGGCATCATGGCCGCATTCTACGGCCCCTACCTGTTCTTCAGCACACAGCTTCTTCCGACCGGGCTTGCCGTTTTCCTCGACCTCGTAGCCATCTCGTTCTGGCTTGGATGCCTCGATAAGCCGCGTTGGCATGGTTGGATCGGGTTTGGCCTGACGGCGGGCCTCGCGACCATTACGGTCCCGAACTCAGCCGTCTTGGTGATGTTGGCCCTGTTGGGGCAGTTGATCGCTGGGGTTCGACGGCGTGAGTGGCGGACAGCATTCGCCGTGGTTTCCCTGACGATGGCCGGTTTCGGAGGCGTGGTGGGAACCGTCATGGTTCGGAATCATTCCGTCAGCGGAAACTGGGTCGTCCTCTCGACGAACGGAGGCATCAATCTGTTCATCGGAAATAACCCGCAGAGTGAGGAGACCGTTGCGGTTCGGCCAGGTGAGAGTTGGCGTAGGCTCATGCGGACGGGCTACGAGACGGAGGTTCGATCGCGTTCGCAACAGAATGTGTTCTTCCGGAACCAGGTCCTTCGGTACGCTTGGGAACAGCCCATGGCGTTTCTCGGCGGACTCGCTCGCAAAGCCGGACAGGCCGTCAACGCGCGCGAGATCCCGCGAAATGTAGACCCCTATATCTATCGAGGCGAGTCGGCTCTCTTGCGCGCGATGATGTGGCGGGCGGGGCCTTTCGCCTTTCCGTTCGGCATCGTCGCGCCACTGGCTGCGGTCGGCGTTGTACTCTCCCTGCGCAAACGGAGGCAGCGCACGCCAAAGTGGTCGGCGCAGCTCGCGCTGGTGGGCTTCGTGGTCACGTACGCGGGCTCGATCGTTCTGTTCTTCGTCAGCTCGCGGTATCGCGTGCCGATGGCGGTGGCCATGCTGCCGTTCGCGGCGGCCGGAGCCGTCGCCATTCTTGATGCGATCCGAAGCGTGAGCACCTCGAGACGTCATCTCCTTGCCGGCGGACTGGTGTTCACCAGCGCGGCGACCCTGGTCCATCTTCCACTGCCTGCACCTACGGACGACGTCAACTTCCAGGCTGAACGAGCCCTGTGTCTTGGAAGTGCTTACTTAGGCGAAGAGAAACTGGACGAAGGCGAGCGTCATTTTCGTCGCGCGTTGGCACTGACCCCGAGATACGCAGACGCAGCCGTAGGGCTCTCCGGGATTCTGGTTCGCCGCGGGCGGTTGGATGAGGCCGAAGCGTTGTTGCAGGAGTCGATCGCCTGGGATCGTCGATCGGCGGAGTCACGTGTGCGCCTGGGTCACCTTTTGCGGGTCCAAGACCGGCATGAGGAGGCGATCGATGTCTACCTGGCGGCGGTCTCCGTCGATCCTACCTCGCCGGAGGCGCGATTTGGGCTGGCGGATGCCCTGGCGGATGTCGGTCGGACGGAGGAGGCGATCGAGCATTATCGTCGAGCGGTCGAGTTCAGCGAGGACCGAGGTCCGGTATTGATCGGCCTGGCTGCCGCGTTGGTGGAACTGGCGTTGTATGAAGAGGCGATCGAGCGTTATCGACAAGGTCTGTTTCTTGTGGAACCGAGCCCTGAAACGCTGAATCAAGTGGCGTGGCTCCTGGCGACCTGTCCGCAGGTCGAGTTGCGTGATTGTGAACGGGCGATCGAGATCGCGGAGGATTTGAACCGCATGACCGAGTTTCGGCACGCCGTGGCGATGGACACGCTGGCGGCGTCTTACGCGGAATGTCGGCGCTGGTCTGATGCCGTCACCTGGTCGCGGCGAGCGATCTCCCAGGCGATGGCGGAGGATACGCCTTCGATGGCGGAAGCTTTTCGGCGGCGGCTCGCGATCTACGAGAAACGCTGGTCCAAGCAGCGTCTTCCGGTACCCGACGTTGGTCGCAGTAGCGTTCGACCACGCCCATAACGACGCTCCCCCAGTTTGACAAATCGCTTCTTCGACTCTGTTTTCGCGATGTTTCTTGCCGATTGATGCGGATCACTGACCGCGAGAATCCGGTAGTTGCTCAGGGAGCGGAGTGCGGTTATAAGTTCGACATGGCGAAAGTAGATGCCATCGAAGTGGAAGGCACTGTATTGGCCGCACTGCCCAATGCGATGTTTCGCGTGGGCGTGGATGTCGGCGGCGAGAAGCATGAGGTTCTGGCCACCGTCTCGGGCAAGATGCGGAAGTTCTACATCCGTATCCTCCCTGGTGACACGGTTCTTGTTGAGTTGTCGCCGTACGATCTGCAACGCGGACGCATTATCTACCGCAAGTGATTTCGCCGCGCTACCGCCCGTTTGCCCCTCACGACACCCCATCGGTGATGGGGATCCTCAATGTGACGCCGGACTCATTCTCTGACGGCGGGGACTTTCTGGATCCCGCTCGGGCCATCGCGCGGGCGCGGGAGATGGTCCGCGAAGGTGCTACGATCATCGATATCGGGGGTGAATCGACGCGGCCCGGTTCGGCGCCGGTCTCCGCGAAGGAGCAGATCGCCAGAACCGTACCCGTCATCGAGGGCATCCGCCACGAAAACGACGAGATTACGCTCTCCATCGATACGCGCCTTGCAGACGTGGCGCGGAAGGCGCTGTGCGCCGGCGCGGACATGATCAACGATGTGTCGGCGATGTGCGATGACGAGACGATCGCGGAGGTGGCGGCGGAGCAGCAAGCGCCGATTGTGCTGATGCATCGCCGTGGCAGCTCAGCCGACATGCAGCGCGGGGGTGGACCACAATATGACGACGTGGTGGCGGAGATTTCCGCGTTTCTTGAAGAACGACGTGCGTTCGCCGTGTCCCGCGGCATTGCCGCTGATCGCATTATCTTCGATCCAGGTATCGGCTTTGGAAAGCGGGTTGGCCACAACTTGACCATACTTCGACACCTCGGTCGGTTTGTGGCGCTCGGACAACCGGTATTGGTCGGGGCGTCGCGGAAGTCGTTTATTGGATCGGTGCTGGGTATTGCAGATCCAAACGAACGCGCCGGGGGATCGCTCGCCTGTGCCGCCATGGCGGTGATGGCAGGGGCGGCCATCGTGCGTGTTCACGATGTTCGTGCCACGGTCGACGTCGTGCGGCTTTGCGCGGCCACACGCCGAAGCGACAACACACCAGGGACTTAAGTGGTGCAAGGCAACATCAACATCGCGTCGCACCTTCCTCGGATGGCGGCAACGGCTCCGAACCGGCGCGCCGTCGTGGTGTCTAGCCTGCACAAGAGCGGCGAGTCGGTAACCTACAGCTCCGTTACGTTCGCGGCGTTGGAGGCGCTCTCGAACCGTTATGCCAATGGACTGTCCCTAGCGGGGATGAAGCGCGGTAACCGCGTGCTGCTCATGGTGAAGCCCGGGTTCGATTTTGTTGCCTTGGTCTTCGCACTGTTCAAGATGGGTGCGGTGCCGGTGATGATCGACCCTGGCATGGGTGTGGGACGGATGCTCGAGTGCATCCGACAAGTCGACCTTCACGGATTCGTCGGCATACCGCTCGCGCAGTTGATACGTGTGCTGCGACCGAAGCCCTTTGCCGGCGTCGAGCAGATGGTCACCGTCGGTCGAAGGTGGCTGTGGGGTGGACACGCGCTCGATAGGCTGAAGCGAGACGCCGGCCATCACCTCGAGCCGGCCGACACAGCGAGCGACGAAGTTGCGGCGATTCTGTTCACGTCGGGCAGTACGGGGCCAGCCAAGGGCGTCGTGTACGAACACGGAATGTTCGACGCGCAGGTATCAGCCATTCAAGGGCATTACGGCATCGACCCAGGCGAGATCGATTTGCCCACGTTCCCGCTGTTCGCGCTGTTCAGTGTGGCCATGGGAATGACCATCGTGATTCCGGACATGGATCCGTCGCATCCCGCGAAGGTCGATCCGGCCGGCATCGTCAGAGTGATTCAGGACCAAAAGGTGACCAACACGTTCGGGTCCCCTGCGGTGTGGACGCGCGTCGCCGCCTACTGCCAGACGCAGAACGTCACGCTTCCCTCGCTTCGTCGGATCCTGATCGCGGGGGCGCCGGTCCCCTATCGCGTTATCGAGTCGCTACGTCGGGCACTGTCGGAGGACGCCGACATTCACACGCCCTACGGCGCCACGGAATCGCTCCCGGTTTCGTCCATCAGCGGAAGCGAACTGTTGCATGATTGCGCCGCAAAGAGCAGGACCGGCGCGGGGACGTGCGTCGGTCGACCAATGGACGACATCGACCTGCGGATCATCCAAATCACCGACGAACCGATCGAGAACTGGTCCGATGAACTTCTCGTTAAGGATGGTCAGCACGGTGAAATCGTCGTGGCCGGTCGGGTCGTGACGAAGGCGTACTTCGGGCTCGACGACGCCACCGCACTGGCAAAGATCCACGACGGAAAACGAATCTGGCATCGGATCGGCGACATCGGCTACCGAGACGCGGACGGTCGCATCTGGTTCTGCGGAAGAAAGTCGCATCGCGTCGAAACGGAAACAGGTACGTTGTTCAGTGTTCCGTGTGAATCCGTTTTCAACGAACATCCGGACGTCACCCGCTCGGCGCTCGTGGGCGTGGGACCGCGCGGTCGGCAACGCCCGGTCATCGTCGTCGAACCCAAGCCGGGGAGGATGCCATCGCCATCGAGTGGAAGAGCCTTTCGGCGTGAGCTGCAGCAACTCGCTCGGGGCAACAGCCTGACCCATCGCATCGAGGATGTGCTCTTCCTCGAATCGCTACCGGTCGACGTTCGCCACAACGCCAAGATCAACCGCGAATCGCTGGCGGGTTGGGCGGAGAGAAACGTTCAATGAAATCACTAGTCACCGGAGGCGGGGGATTCCTGGGAAGCCGGATCGCACAAATGCTCAGCGCCCGTGGCGATGAGGTGACGGTCCTTGGCCGCAACCGATATCCCCACCATGAAGATGCGGGCCTCGAGACGATCCAGGCGGACATTCGTGACGCGACGGCGGTATCCAGTGCTAGCGAGGGAAAAGACGTCGTCTTCCACGTCGCGGCGCTGGCGGCCCTTTGGGGGCCCAAGAAGCTATTTCACGATATCAACGTCGAGGGAACACGGCACGTTCTTGAAGGCTGCCACCGCCACGGCGTGGGCAAGCTGGTTTTCACGAGCTCGCCGAGTGTCGTCTTTGGCCGAGACGACCTCTGCGGTGTCGACGAATCGCAACCCTATCCCGATCGATACCTGGCCCATTACCCCGAGACCAAAGCCCGGGCGGAGCGAATGGTCCTCGAGGCGAACGGTCCGGGCTTGGCAACGGTCGCCTTGAGACCCCACCTGATCTGGGGTCCGGGTGACCCCCATCTGATCCCGCGTGTAGTGGACCGAGCCCGGCGCGGTCAGTTGGCCCAAGTGGGCGACGGCCGGAACCTCGTCGACATCACCTACATCGATAACGCCGCGGAAGCGCATGTGTTGGCAGCGGACGCGTTGTCACCTCGCGCGCGCTGCGCGGGCCGTGCCTACTTCATCAGCCAGGGCGAGCCCGTGCGGCTTTGGCCATGGCTGAACGACATCCTGTCGCAAGTCGATGCACCGACGGTCGAAAAACGCATCTCGTTTCGCTCGGCCTACGCCATCGGAACCGTACTCGAAGCAGCTCATCGACTCGTGGGTTCTGCGAAAGAGCCAAGAATGACCCGTTTTCTTTCCACCCAATTAGCCAAATCTCACTATTTTAACATCTCGTCGTCTGGTCGTGACTTTGGGTATAGGCCTCGCGTGACGACTGCGAAGGCTGTTCCCAGGCTGATCGCATACCTGAGAGGAGAAATGGAATCTCCACCGGAAGCGACGACTTCCGCGCGACCGCATGCGAGCGAAGGCGGCAACTAACCCCCTGCAGGTTGCCCTTGTCGAATGAGCATTCCAGCAGACCGGGCACCCCGATGCTTCGCCGACCAGGTGGAACGCGCGCCGGGCGGCCAACGCCCGCCTGGAGGAGCCCTCTTTCACCCGGATTGAAGCCTGAGAGCCGTTCCCATTCGATCCGGTTGTGGTAACATGGTGTGTCTACGCGCCCGGCGGCTGTGCCAACGGGCCTGGCTGGCGGAAGCTGGAGCAAGCTCCCTTTTTCGGTAGCGATCCGTAGTGCCCTCGGGCGATGGATTGCTGGAAACGGACGTTACGAGAAACCTGAGAATGCTGTAGCGTCAGGCGCGGGTTGAATGTCGCAATCAGACCGAATCGTCATCACAGGCGTGGGCCTCACTGCCCCGAACGGTGACACGCCCGAGGTGTTCAGGCAACGCCTCCTGGCGGGCATATCCGGCGTTACGACCATCGAAACGCGGTTCATGGGGCGGGTACTGGCCGGGGTCTGCCAGTTCGACGAGCTGAAGTATCAGGGCCGCAAGGACCGGCGCCGGGGAACTCGAGCCGGATCGATCGCCATCTATTGCGCCCATCAGGCGTTGGAGCGGGGCGGGGTCGAACTCGGCGGGATTGATGTCTCTCGCGTGGGAACCTACGTCGGAATCACCGAGCACGGGACGGTCGAAACCGAAAACGAGATTGACGCCATCCGCCAGTACGACTATGACACCAAATACTGGTCGCATCACCATAATCCGCGTACAGTGGCGAATAACCCTGCGGGTGAGGTGACGGTGAACCTTGGCCTCCGCGGTCCCCACTATACGATTGGGGCGGCCTGCGCGGCCGGAAACGCCGGATTGATCCAGGGCGCGCAGATGTTGCGGCTCGGGGAAGTCGACCTCGCCCTCGCCGGTGGCGTGTCCGAGGCGATTCATTCGTTCGGAATCTTCGCGAGCTTCGCGAGTCAAAACGCACTGGCGTGGGACGATGACCCGGCGCAGGCCTCCCGGCCGTTCGACGTGAACCGTAAAGGTATCGTCGTTTCGGAGGGCGGATGCCTCTTTGTGCTCGAGCGCCTGGGCGACGCGAAGCGACGCGGCGCGACGATTATCGGCGAGGTCGTCGGCTACGCGATGAACTCCGACGCGAACGATCCGGTGCTCCCGGACGCCGAACGTGTCGCCGCCTGTATGGCGGCGGCGATTCAGCGTGCGGGGATCGCCCCGGACGACGTCGACATCGTGAGCACGCACGCCACGGCGACCGAGTTGGGTGATCCGCAGGAAGCCAAGGCGTTGCGTAGCGTGTTTAGCGATTGTCGCAACGTGTATGTGAACAACACGAAGAGTTTCATCGGCCACGCGATGGGTGCGGCCGGTGCTCTCGAACTGGCGGGAAACTTGGGCTCGTTGGAAGACGGAGTCGTCCATCCGACGATCAACGTTACGGAAGTTGATCCGGACTGCGCGGTCCGGAATTTGGTGGTGGATCAACCGCACGAGATCGGTCGCGTCGAGTACATCCTGAACAATTCGTTCGGCATGCTCGGCATCAACTCGGCGGTGGTGATCAAGCGATACGACGGGTAATGCGGTGCAGCGCTGCGCGTGAAAAGGCACCCACAGAGGGCTTGAGGAAGGCATGGGAGATCAGCAAGCCAGGAAGATCATCCTTGACATTATCGCCACGGTTGCGCCGGATGCGGACTTGACCGACTTGAAGGGCGAGGTTCGTCTGCGCGACCAGCTCGATATGGACTCGATGGATTTCCTCGATATCGTGATGGAATTGCGGAAGCGATACAAAGTCGAGGTCCCGAAGGACGACTATCCGCAGCTCGCATCGCTCGACAGTTGCGTCTCGTATTTGGGGCCGAAACTCGCGACCGCCGTCGCGCAGTAACGAGGCCGCACGTCGAAAGGTGTGACCCTCCTGGCGCACGCCGTCGTGGCCGTCGTTTGAACCCGCGTAGATCGCATGCATTATGACGTGGCCATTATCGGCGCGGGCATGTCCGGGCTGGCGGCAGGAATTCGCGCCGCCTACTTCGACAAACGAGTCTGCATCCTCGAAAAGCACTACGCCTACGGCGGGCTCAACTCCTATTACACGCTGAAACGACGTGCTTTTGATGTCGGATTGCACGCGGTCACCAACTACGTCGATCCCGGCGTACGTAACGCCCCGCTGCCGAAGCTCCTGCGACAACTGCGATTGACCAGGGATGACTTCGACCTGAACCCGCAACGATTCTCGGAGATTCACTTCCCCGATCGCCGGCTGCGCTTCACCAACGATGTCGAGGTCCTCGTGCAATCGGTGGCCGAAACGTTTCCGCAAGACGCGGACAACTTCCGCCGCTTCGTCACGGTCGTAAACGAGTTTGACGATCTTCGCCTGGATGCGACCCCCAGTTCCGCCCGGGGCGTGCTCGGCGAGAACCTCTCCGACCCCGTGCTCATCGATATGTTGCTATGCCCGATGATGTACTACGGCAGCGCCCAAGAGCACGACATGGACTTCACCCAGTTCGTGACGATGTTCAAGTCCATCTTCCTGCAGGGATTTGCGAGGCCGCCCAACGGCGTTCGCACGATCATCCGGGCGCTGGTCAGGAAGTACCGATCTTGCGGCGGCGAACTCAGAATGCGATGCGGTGTTCGTCGTATCGAAACGGACGGCGATCGCATCGCGGCGATCGCGCTCGATTCCGGCGAAACGATCACTGCCGACGTCGTCCTTTCCTCCGCGGGACTGATCGAAACCATGAAGATGTGCGACGATGACGCCCACCATCCGCTACCCTCCCAGGCGGGACAGGTGTCGTTCGTCGAATCGATCGCCGTGCTGGACCAACATCCCGCCGCCTTGGGTCACGATGCCACCATTATCTTCTTCAACGACGCCGACACCTTTACCTACGCGGTCCCCGAACGTCTCGTCGATCTTCGTAGCGGTGTCGTCTGCTGCCCCACCAATTATGAAGGGCACGAAGACGTCGGCGAAGGCGTGCTCCGTGTGACCTGGCTGGCTAGCTCGAAGCGATGGGCGGAACTGGACGAGAACGCCTACAGCACCGCAAAGCAACGACTCCGACTTGACTTCTTCGAGCGGGGGAAGCGGTACATTGATCGTTTCGACGACCATACTGTCGGTACCGACATGTTTACACCTCGCACGATCGAGCGATATACCGGCCATCACAACGGCGCCGTCTATGGCACGCCGCACAAGGTGCGGGACGGCCGTACGCGCTTCAAAAACCTGTTTATCTGCGGCACAGACCAGGGTTTCCTCGGTATCATCGGGGCCATGCTGAGTGGGATTACAGTGACCAATCTACACATCCTGCCACACGCTGCCGCCAAAGACACCCGCGTTACTTGACTCGGCCAATAGACCGATAAGAATTCATTGGAGAGTGGGGCGCTCTGGCAAGCGTTTGCCAGCGGTGATTCACCTGTTGAAGAAGGAAGGAATCCCATGCCCAAAGCAGTACCCAAAACGAAAGCGAAACGATACCGTCGCCCCCCGAAGTTGCGTGCGCCCTCGAGGTTGCCCGTGCGGCTGCGCGCAGAGTGCGTCGGCGAGGACTACGTTGGCAAACTGTTGGAAGACCTTGAGGCCATGTCGGTTGCCGCGGATCCGTACGGCCACATGGTGGAATTTACTTACGCCAAGAAACGCAATTTCCGGGGTGTGACCTGGCCCACATTCGAGCTCCTGCGCGAACAAGACATCGAACGCTTCCGCGACGAGCTACTGATCCACCCGCGGTGCCAGTCGGAACCGACCGTCGTCGTGAACGACGTGCTCGATGCCGTCCCCGCCCCGGGGCTCCAGGTGCCCCTGGAGGTCATCGACATGAGCTCATTTGACGAGTTGTCGTCGGTGCTACGCGAACTCCGAAGGCTCAACGTAGACGTTCTCTCCGCGGAGGGCACGTCCCGCCGTGGAAGGGACGGGGCCAAGGTCTTCCGTTCGAGACTGTCCATGCTCATTCCGCCCAACCTGAAACGCGATACGGTGAAACTCGAACTCGAACAAGCCGCCCACTGGCTTTGCATCGTTTTGGTGTTGTGACGCCAGAGGCATCTTTTTCCGTGGCCGCGAAGGGGTCCGTTGAAACGACGGGCCCCTTCGTTTGACACGGACTCGCCGACGGCCCTGCCGACCGTGGATGGAATGGCACGCTGGCAAACCGCAGGCAGTTCTCGTAATCTGTCATCCATGCGTGACCGCCTTCAAGACATCAAGGATCACTACGACGTCATCGTGATCGGCTCCGGACTGGCCGGGATGACGGCTGCGAACCACATGGCCAAGAGCGGCGGATCCGTGCTGCTGCTCGAACAGCACTACAACTTCGGTGGACTGGCCACATGGTTTCGGCGCAAGGGCGGTCACATCTTCGACATATCGCTGCACGGGTTTCCCGTCGGGATGATCAAGAGCTGCCGCAAGTATTGGAGCCGGGAAATCGCCGACTCCATCGTGCAACTCAAGAGGATTCGGTTCGACAACCCGCAGTTCTCCCTGGAGACCACGTTCGATCGCGACGATTTCACGCGCCTTCTGATCGAACGGTTCGGCATCGAGGCAGCCACCGTTCAGCGGTTCTTCGACACCGCACGTGGCATGGACTTCTACGACGACAATGCCATGACCACGGCCGAGTTGTTCGAGAAGTTCTTTCCAGGCCGATCGGATGTCGTGCGCCTATTGATGGAACCGATCACGTACGCCAACGGTTCGACGCTGGACGATCCGGCCATCACCTACGGTATCGTCTTTTCGAACTTCATGAGCAAGGGCGTGTATATCTTTCGTGGCGGTACCGACAAACTCGTTCGCCTGATGAAACGCGAGCTGCTCGACAATGGCGTGGACCTCTGCCGCCAGGTACAGGTCGAGCGAATCCTCGTCGACAGCGGCCGGGCTTGCGGCGTCATGGCGAACGGAAAACGCATCAACAGCTCGGCCGTGCTCTCCAACGCCAATCTAAAAACAACGATCGACGGAATGCTAGGCCACGAGCACCTGCCAAAGTCGTTCGTGGAAGAAGCCAAGACCGTTCGGCTCAACAACAGCAGTTGCCAGGTCTACATGGGGCTACGCAAGGGTGAGACCGTCCCTGATATCGGCGACCTGCTCTTCACTTCCGTGAGAGATGAGTTTGACTCGGCGTCGCTGTGCGCAAAGGAGGTCACCAGCCGGACCTTCTCGATGTATTATCCCGACATCCGCCCCGGCTCCGATCGTTACGCCATCGTCTCCTCGACGAACGCGAACTGGGACGACTGGGCCCACCTGAGCGACGAAGACTACCGGCGCGACAAGCGACATCTTATCGAAACGACCATCACCGCGTTGGAGAAGTACCTTCCCGATGTTCGCGGAAAGCTCGACCACGTCGAGGCCTCCACGCCTCGAACGTTTCATCAGTTCACCCAACACGCCTGCGGCGCGACGTTCGGGACGAAGTTCGAGGGGCTGAACGTCAGTATGGAGCTGCCGAAGCACTTGCCGGGGCTGTTTCACGCCGGCTCCGTGGGGATCATCATGTCGGGCTGGCTGGGCGCGGTGAACTACGGCGTGATCGTCGCCAATGAAATCGAGAGCTTCCTGCTCGGGCAAGACCGAAACGCCGACACCGGCGCGATGGAGCCATCCATGCCATGACCACTGCGATTCCAACCGATCTGATTCCGCACCGACCGCCCTTCCTCTTCGTCGACGAAATTGTCGAGATCCAGCAAGATCGAATTCGTACACGGACGTTCGCCGACCCCGGCGCTGACTATTTCCGAGGACACTACCCCGACCAGCCCGTCATGCCGGGCGTGCTGATTTGCGAATCGTGTTTTCAGGCGGGAGCGTTGCTGATCGCTCATCGGATGGGAGGATTTGACCCTTCGAAAGGCATCCCCGTTCTGACGCGCATCACGGACGCGCGTTTCAAGCTGATCGTCCGACCGGGGCAGACACTCGATATTGAGGCCACGCTCGACGAAGAACTGGATGGGGCCTATTACCTCACCGGTCGCGCCACGGTCGAAGGGAGACTGTCCGTGCGC
>JAJDDV010000132.1 GCA_029260135.1 Phycisphaerae bacterium
CGGGACGTAGGACATGGCGGCGCTTCGCTTGGCCATGGCACCCGGCGATCTGGTCGGGACGTAGGACATGGCGGCGCTTCGCTTGGCCATGGCACCCGGATTACCGGGCGAGGGTCTTATGAATGGACGGTTTCTAAAGCTATTTCTGGCTAGCGTTCTTCTGGCAGGTGTCGATCCAGCCTGGGGGACGGGCGCGGTTGAGTCAGTGCCGTATGCACCGGAAACTCAGTCGATCGTTCAGGTCAAACATCTGACGGTTGAGCACACGGTCTGGCGGTATGAGACCTGTGGAGCCGGCGATGAGGTCGCGATGCTGCTGACGGGTGGGATCGGTTCGGGCGTACCCGGTGACTTCGTGCAGTTATTGGCGAGACGCTATCGGGTCATCGTGCCCGACTATCCGCCCGTGCAGAATATCGATGGGTTGATCCGGGGAATGGTCGTGATTCTGGAGCACGAAGGAGCCGGGCGCACGCACCTGCTGGGATCGTCGCTCGGTGGGATGATCGCCCAGTGCTTTGTCCGTCAGCATCGACAACGTGTCGAGAGTGTCGTCCTGGCCAACACGTCCGGTCCGATCTGGTGGGCGGCGCCGATGATGAAGGGAATTCGTTACGCTCTCTATGTGATACCGTTTCCGGTTCTCAAGCCGCCGGCCAAGTGGTGTGCCGTTCGTCTGATCCGACCGAGCGCATCCGAGCGGCGCAGTCTCGAGGGACGACTAGATCGGGCGCTGAGCAGGGCAGCGCTTATCACGTTGGTCCGCCGGTTGGAGGACTTCCACCGAAGGCGGTTCACCCAGGTGGATCTGGAGGATTGGAAAGGGAGAATGCTGATCATCGAGTCCGACGACGATCCCGGTGTACCGAAACGACATCGCAAGCGGCTCACACGTCTCTATCCGCAGGCCTCGGTGCGCACATTCCATGGGGGCGGGCACGCACCGAGCATCAGCCATCGAGAAGAGTTGCTCGGGCTGATCAGAGAGTTCATGGTGATAGAGTAGAGCAAGCTTTCTTTTGCTGTAGCGTCAGAATGCCGGTTTCCGCTGGACTCCTGTTGCCATTCGCCGCTATGCTTGAGCGTTACACGTCATAGGCGAGCGTGCGTGGGACGCGCGCAGAACGTGCATCAAGATGCACCCTACCCGGGCGGGTTCGGCCACGGCGACGAGATGACACCGGGGAGGACTCCGTGGAAGCGTCGCCGGGCAGCCGGGCCGGAGTGAGCGGAGCGAACGGAGGCCTGGCTGCCGGAGCTGTGTCCGAGGCAAGAAGGAAACGATAGGATGTGTTACCCATGTCTCCGAACGGGTGTAACCCTTGTCCCCGGACCAAACAGGTAAGGGGGGAGGCGTGTGGTGGCACTTGGTGTGGTCCACGGCACGCGCGCCGAAGCACGGACGCTCACTCCTGCTCATGAAGTAAGCGTCTACGGCGTCCCGCTATTTCCGAAGATACTTCAACGCAGCTTCGACGACCGGGTCACCATTTTTGAAGTCTTCCGGCTTCGCGACGACTGTGACGTCCGGTGGAATGCCCTCACCCTCCCACGTGCGACCGTCCGGCCACATCGTCTTCCAGGATGGGAGCTTGACCGTGACTCCGTTGGGCAACTCGTAGGATTTTGGATTGCCGCTGGAGCCGTAGGACGTCTCGCCGACCAGTGCGCATCTTGGCACTTGCTTCATCATCAGTAAGAAGGCCTCGCAACTGCTCATCACTACGGGGCCGGTCAAGACCGCAATCTTGCCGCGGTACTTGGGTCGATTCGTAGCTGGCTGAAGGACGCGCTCGGATGGCGGGCTGAAACCAGTGTCCTGATTCTTGTCGCGATAGGCGTGCTTGGCATAGAGAACCGGCTTGTCGACGAAGCAGCCCGCGAATTCCTGGGCCAGCGTTTCCGAGCCGCCCGAGTTGAAGCGTACATCGATGATCAGACCCTTGCCGTCGGCGAGTGTCTCGAGTTCCCTGTAAGCCGCCTCCATCGCATCGGCAAGACGCGAACGCCAGCTGGTTATCAAGATGTAGCCGATGCCATCCGGGTATCGACCGGAGAAGACCGCGCCCGAACGTTTCGCGAAGCCCGGTACGAGTTTCGACAGCGTCTTGTCGTTGGCATTGGGTGGAACCATTCGGCGAAACGACGTGAACCAACGATCACGGTGTTTGACGGAGATATGAACGTCGTGGGCTGCGGCCAGCATCCGACCGGCGTACCTTCCGAATTGCTCGGGTGTGGCAGCTCCGCAGAGAGGACGTTTGAACTTCTTGAAGAGCGCGTCCCAGTTCACATCGCGAATGTCGCGATAGGAATAAGAATCGTCGATCAGACGTCGCAGCTCTTTGTAAGATTCCAGGTGTTGGGCAGGCTTGATGTCGCTCTTGCCGCCGCGTGTGGAAAAGTTGATCGAATAGGGGGTCGACGACTTTCCGCTGGTGCCACGGAAGTTCATGGCGCCGGGGCAGTTGACGTTGAAACGATAGTCGTGGTTGGGTTTGAGCTTGACGTTCATCACGAAGACCCGGGCACTCTCCCAGTCGGGCTGGCCGACGAGCTTAGGGAACCCATCGCCGCCTCCACAAATGGAGCGTCCGGACGAGCTCATGTTCTGGTCAAACTCGATGCGAATCCGGGTCAGTCTTGGATCGACGTCGAAGTCGCCGTCGCTGGGCGTGGTGCGAACAACCGTCGGGGCGGCTGCGTGTGCGGTCGGGGCTATCACCGCCGCCGCCAGTGTGCTGCTGATGACCGCCAGCGCAGAAAGTAGAAACGGTTTGGGATCCTCAAGTGAGTGGTGCATGGACGAGTTCTCCTCAGGTTCTCCAGCATTGGTGACCGTGCGGATGGGGACGGCGATCCATCGTCCAACCGCCGGACGACTATCGTGCTGCAACGTAGAGTGCGCGGATAGCGTGTGGGGACTACCGGCAACCGCGAGACAGCATTCTATGTCGCCTGTTTCTGCCAGGCATCCCGCGCGATGTGGAATCTTGTCTTGCTGTTGGCGACGTCTTGCGTGGCCGCGTTTTGCTCGATCATGCCACTCCGCGATTTCTGCGCGACTCAGCCCGCTTCGCTTGTGCGGCGCTTCGTGATCACCAGAGCGCCGGCCGTGAAGACGAGCAACGTCATTGCGAGCAGACCCCACTGGGACGCCGCAGGTACGTTCGGTATCGGGGCGGTCGTACATGCGCCGATACAATCGCGCGTGCAGGTCCAGGTTCCGGTTTCAGCGTTGCACCCGCAGGAGCTCGGCCGACAGATGGATGGATCGCAGATTGCGGCTTGGGGGCACTCGGCCGCCGTCTCGCAGGCATCTTGCGCGGGACAGGGTTCCGCACAATCCTGGCCTGGGTCGCTGCAACGGTCTTGCGCGTTGGCGCTGCCTGTCACGAGGAATACGATGCTGCCTACACGAATCACGCAACCGGTCATCGATTTCGTTGACATGGGACTGCTCTCCTGCTCTGGTCGACCCGACTCCCGAAGGGACGTTGGGGGAACTTGACAGCCGTAGAGAGGAGATTCTAACGAGAGCGAGTTCATTAGATCAACGGTCTCCGGTTGCGGATCGACGGTATCCTTCGTCCGAAGTGCCATTTACGGGCGTAGGGCGGCTGTTTTGGCGCGATGGGTGTCCCGGCGTCGTGCCGACAGGATCGACGGCCGCCAGCCAACGCTGGAGGTCGGCGCGTCGCCCCTGTCGCGTTGCACGGGCGCGTTTCCTCGGGTACAAGTTCGGGATCGCGGAATCGGGCGACCGCACGTGCCGGTCCGATTTTCGCCGGACCTCTATTTGGGAGGGAAACTTGATGGTTCGTTTGGCAACGTTGCTTCTACTTGCGAGTGTCACCTCCGTTTCGGCGGAGACTGTGGAATCGGTCGAGAAGACGCTGATCGGAAACTTCCAGAAGTACAACTCGCTGTCCGCGAAGCTCAATATGAAGATGACGATGGGTCCGGGAATGTCAGGAACCAGCACCGGGACGATGGAGTTCCTCCGCCATGACGGCAAGGAGAAAGTCCGCAGTGAAATGAAGATGAAGATGGAGTTCGGCGAGCAGGTCATGGAGTCGAATGTCCTGAACATCTTTGACGGCGAGCACGCCTATTCCGTCAGCGATATGATGGGGCAGAAGCGCGTCATGCGCAACAACTCCGATCAGGTTGTCGGTCGGCCGGGCGGAACGATGTTCTTTGAAGACCTGCGGAAGAAGAACAAACTCAAACTCCTACCGGATGCCAAGGTCGAGGGCGCGCCCGCGTATGTCATCGAGGCGACACCGAAGGAACCACAACCGCGCGGTCCGGCGCGATCGATGTACTACTTCGACAAGGCCAAGGGGCTTCTGGTCAAGATGGAGGGCATCAACGCCAGCGACGAGGCGATGCTTACCATTCTGCTCAGCGACATGAAGTTGAATCCCAAGCTCGATCCAGAGCGATTCAAGTATGTACCGGAACCGGGTGTTGAGGTCATCGACATGACGCGCGACTAATCTCGTCGTCGGTCAACAGGGTCCGAGGTTGGCCAGGCGATGCGAAGCGTCGTCTATCCAACGGCGATGCCGCCGAGGTGCGGTTCGTCGAGGATCTCGAAGCGCGTCTCGAGGTTGGCGAGCGGTTCCCCGCGTTGGGTGATGTTTTGCTCGTGGATCGGGCCGATGCACCCGGATGCGGCGGTGAGGTAGCTGATCCCGTAGGGGTTGAGCCCCATGACTCGGGTGGCGGTGGCGTCGACGGCGGGAGCGTTTCGGCCGAGAATGACGCAGCCTGCCGTCTTCCGGGTCCCCATGATCGGACCGTCGCCTTCCATACCAATGATGCCATCGACGATGGCCAGGGAGGGCCTCACGGTCTGGTTGATGTCGAGGATCGACTCGGGGATACCTTCATGATGGAGGACGTTCTTCGGCCAACCGTAGACGACGCCGGGTAGCACGCCGAAGAGATTCTTCATGGCGCACGTGACTCCGGTCCAGTGATGGGTCTTGAGCTTTGGCATCGAGACGACCCAGTCGGCCTCGAGCAAACGGCGAGGCAGATAGAGCTGTTTCAGTGTGGTCTTCGAACCCGCGTTCTGGACGGCCGTGAACTCGTCGTGGTTGAGATCGACGAACGGTAGATGGGATTCGTCGAGAGCTTTCCCCATGCCGGATTCGTCGAGGACCAGTAGGCTGTCACGGCGGTGTCCCTGTCCTTCGGCGACGATGACGTCGCGAGCGTCGAGTCGGCGGAACGCCTCGGCCGCGGCGAGCACGACGGCGGGGTGGGTGTTGATATGCGGAGCGTCGATCGCCGTTTCGACAAGGTTCGGTTTGAGTAGAACGCGCTTTCCGCGGATCTCGGATCGAGTTACGCCCAGCGTGAAGAGCCCCGCGCGGATGCACTCGGCGAGACTTTCGTCGTAGGCGTCGGCCTTGGCGATGACAACGTCGGCGCGCAGGCCGCGTTCGTTTCGGGTCCAGGCGCTCAGTCCCGTCGCGATTCCCCCACCGAGAAGGACGGCGCCGCCGACCCCGAGCATCTCACGCCGCGATAAGTGCCACGTTCTGACCGTTTCGGCGGTGTGTGTGGTGGTGTCAGTCATGTCGTCTTCTTGGCCATGGTCGGCGACACGGGAGACCATCGAGCGTCCGCCAGCAACGTCAGGGAGTCGACCAGAACATCGAATCCACTGCGGCGGTTTGCTCGGACGGAAGCGCGAAGCCATTCATCCACATCGGCGGGGTGGGCGTCGACGGCGTCGAGGCCGATCAGGCCCCAGGCCACTGAGAGCGGCGATCGCGTTGTTGGTAGCGTTCTCTGCAAATAGTCGACAGCCGCGTCGATCCGCGAGTCATTGGCGGCGCCGGCGAGTGCGGCTAGCACGATTCCGGTGGTTGCAGGGAAGGGGCGCAGTGTGTTCTTCAGGACGCGCGGGTTTCCATAATTCCATCCGCCGGAGGGAATGGCACGATCCAGAAGGAGCGAGATGCCCTCCTGCACGCGCGGGTCGTCGCCTCGATGGGCGGCACGGAGAGCCATGACAGCGTAGGCGGTAGGTTCGGCCCAGGAGTGCGTTCCGCTCGCCCAGGACCATCCCTGAAGCGTGGTGTCGTGGCCGTAGACGCTGGGCATCGGTTCGAGTCGTTCGCCGCCGGTCTCGAGCAGCCAGTCGGCGGCACGTGTGATGTTCGGTTCGTACCGTTGGGCGGATTCGCTCGGCGCGTGGAGCCAAGCGAGCATCGCCAGCGGGGTCGGCCAGCAGGGTGCGTCGAGCGTTTCGGCCACGGGGACGGCTCCGCTGGGCTGTTGAACGGAGACAAGCCACTCGAGCGCGCGATTGGTTCCCTTTGGATCGGTATGAGTCTGCGTCAGCGCGAGGCATGCGAGCGAAGTGGGTTCGGCGCACGCGGATGCGGCGGGCCCATAACCCCAGGCGCCGTTCGGATTCACAGCCCTGAGTAGACGATTCCGTGATGTAGCCGGCCAGTTCATGGTTCGCGTCAGGATATCGTCGTTGGCCGAGCGATGCTTGAAAAGGCCTGTTGCCATCTTCAGCGCGGCCATGTCGGAGCCGGCCTGGCGTTTTGCACGGCTCCGATAATGACTCGTTCCGCTACGAGGCGGTTTCTCGCTCGTGCACCCGGGTCGCGCGAAGGCGATTCGTCGGCGTCGGCGTCCGTTTTGGGACGGTGTCGCGGTATGGTTACCGGTGTCCAAGGCGACGCTCGTTCGCGGCGCCGTGTCTCTTTCAGGAAAGTTGCTTTCTTTCTTGCCTCGCTTGGAGTTGTTTCGTACTTTCGACATGCACGCGTCGTCGACGCCGGCTGTCGGCGGTCGTCACGCGGAGGGGAAGAAAGCGCTCTCTTCATTGCATTCACATCGCGGGAGAGCGTAGCGGTTTCGGGCACGCGAGCCTGCGCGTCACACATCGTGACGTGGGGCGTTTCGTCGAAACCTCTTGCCCTTGACGCAACCGGATTTGTTGGAGGCTCGCACCCCCGGGAGGCGCGGGCGTTGCCTGGTGGGGGAGCCGACGGCCGAGTGGCTGCCTACACGAAACTTTGGAAAAAGGGCTGTTTCGAACAGCCGTCCATTGGCGAAGGAGAAAGAGACCATGAAAAGCATTCTGTGCACGGCAAAGAACTTTCTGAAGTCTGAAGACGGTCCGACCGCCACGGAATATGCGGTCATGCTGGCGTTGATTATCATTGTTTGCATCGGGACCATCACAACGCTCGGTCAGTCGGTCAAGACGGTATTTGCGAACGTGGACACCGAACTGAAGAAGGTACCGGGAGGCGGCGGAAGCTAGGCATCCGCTTGGATGTCGGAGGTGCCCCGACGACCTCGCTGAATCGCGTCGCTTCACCGCGTTTTGGGTTCTTGCCGAGGGTTTGCTGGGCGACCGATTCATCCCAGAAGTGCGTACCCCGGGTCCAGAATCACTTCTTCTGGTCCCGGGGTCATTTTTTGCGCGCCTTCTGCGTTCCTGCTCGAGTCGTATGCCGCCGTCTTCGTCGCCGCGAATCCTCCCGATCTTTATGGGGCCAGCGCGGGGCCTTGTCGCCGGAGTTATCAGAACGGTGCCATGTTATTGGCATGTTTCGAGGAGCCCGACGGTACATATGTGCGTAAATTTCATTGGAACGCTTCATTGTCTTTTGCCTGTGCGGAGGTTGTTTCGTACATTCGAGTTGCATGCGGTGATGAAGTGAGGTGAGCTTCCTCGCCGCGGCGGCGGGTACGTCGTACCTTCCGCAGCCGCGACCGCCCGTTGATAGGGTCGTTGCTACCGACTCGCTTTGCGCGGTCGGCCACGGTGATTGGACTGCTCGTACCCCGGGGAGGCGCGGGCATGCCTGGTAGAGGAACCAGGATCTAGCGGGGCTGCCTTCAGGGCACTTTTGGGGACCCAGGCTGAGGATCTCAGCCGTCATCCAGCGAGGAGTGAGAGGTTATGAAGAGCTTGCTGTACAGAGCGAAGGACTTTCTGAAGTCCGAGGATGGTCCGACCGCAACCGAGTATGCGGTCATGTTAGCACTGATCATCATTGTCTGCATCGGTACGATCACGACGCTCGGTCAGTCGGTCAAGACCGTTTTCGCCAACGTGGACACGGAACTGAAGAAGGTTCCTGGTGGCGGCGGCAGTTAGCCATCGACGTGGTCCGGGTCGACCGCGACACGGAACCTGGACGGTTTGAAGTGGTGGGCGTTGTCGATCACGGTGGCGCCCGCCACTTTGGTTTTTTGGAGATGAACGAATGGAACTGGGGTTCTGGCACGTAACTTGCGCAATTCTCGTACCCGGTATATTGCTCGCCTCGTGGATTGACTATGCCGAGCGTCGGGTTCCGAACTGGTTGAACCTGAGCCTGATCCTCATCGGGTTTGTTGTCCAGGCGGCGTTCTTCGGTTGGTCGGGCATGCGCGAGGGTGGGCTGGGTCTGTTGACCGGTTTCGGTGTCCTGATCATACCGTGGTTGATGCACGCGATGGGCGCGGGTGATGTGAAGTTGATGGCCGCGATCGGCGTCTGGATTGGACCTCGGTTGACGTTCTATTCGTTTTCCCTTGGTGCGGTGTTCGGCGGCCTGGCCGCGATTGTCATGATCCTGTCTACGGGTCGTCTGCGGATGGCGTACGCGAACATGGGTCTGATCGTGACGAAGTTGACGTCTCCTCAGACGATGTTCAGTGAATACGCGTCGACGAAGAGCTTCGGTTCATCCTCGATGCTCTTGCCCTACGGGGTTCCGCTGACGGCCGGGACACTGGTCATTCTTGCAGCATCAATCTTCGGATGGTGGGGGATTTAGCGATGAATCTCAGGCGAAGGTGGGGGCGTCGGGTCCAAGCTGGTGGCGTCCGGCGTGAACGGGGATCGGCGGTGGTGGAATTCGCCGTGGTTCTTCCCTTGTTGCTGGCCATTCTGTTCGGAATCATCGAGTACGGCTGGGTCTTTATGGTCCGGCAGACGCTTCAGACCGCCGCTCGGGAGGGCTGTCGTGTGGCGATCCTGTCGACGTCGGTGGCGCCGTATGCGAATGTCGACGCCCGTGTGGACGCCGTGATGGCGCCGACGGGTCTGGGTCGCCCAACATATCAAGTGACGATGACACACGCGACGCCGGGCGACCCGACGGAGACGATCGTGGTAAGCGTCCCTTACGACGATATATCGCTGGTTGGGGGCTTTTTTGGTATCGCCAACTACAGCATGCAGGGCTCGTGCAGTATGCGCAAAGAGTGATCCGGTGGAGGCCGGAAAGAAAAACCGACGGTCTAGTTCGAATCACGTCACCAACCATCCGATAAGCACACCACGACGGAGGTGCCGCGCGAAGGACGCGGCGGGTATCGGTCGCGCCGGAGGTGCCACTCCCTCGCTTGGGGTGTTGTGCCCCCTGCGCATCGCGACAACTTCGAAAGAGAAAGAGCGAGCAACATGAAAGGCAAGGCAATCATCCCGTTGGTAGCCGGTTTGGCGATCGGACTCGTCGCCGTAAAGATGGCGATCAACACCATCCGGAAGGCCCAGGCGGCGGGGACCAACACCGAGTCCGTCAACGTCGTCCGCGCCACTCGTGATATCAAGCCATTCGAGAGGCTCACGGCGGAATCGGTGGAATTGGTCGAGACGAAAGAGAACCTCTTCATATCGGCGCGTGACCGCATCGAGACGGTGGAGGAGGTTATCGGCCGGGTGACGTCGAACGCGATCCGAGAGAACTCGCCGGTCCTTCGTCCGATGCTCGCTCCTGAGGGTACGACGGCCGGGATGGTCGGTCGAATACCGGAGGGGTTTCGTGCGGTGTCGGTTCAGATCGACGAGGTGACAGCCGTGGCGTATCAGATTCAGCCGGGTGACTGGGTGGACTTGATCGTGGTGATGGATGTTGCGACGCCTTTGGGAGGTCGCAAGACCATTGCGGAGGTGATTCTGCAGCGAATCCAGGTCGCGGCGATCGGAGATACGACGACGCCGATGACGGGGCAGGGTTCATCTAAGGTCCGTCCTGCGCGGTCGATCACGCTGTTTGTTCTCGAAGAGGACGTTCCGAAACTCCACCTGGCGTCGACGCAAGGGAAGATCACGCTTGCGATGCGCGGTGATGATCCTGTGATCGAGGGACAGCCGCGCTCGGCGGACATGAGCGACGTCATGTCGTTTCTTCGGGATCAGGAGGGTCCGGAGGTTGCCTCGAACGAGCTGCCGGATTGGATGAAGGGGTTTCAGCGCCAAGGTCCAACGCCACCGCGACCGGCCGTTGAAAAGCCGGTGGAGCCTCCGATGCCGCATGTCGTCGCGGTGTACAGCCTGAGCGGTTCCGACCCCGTTCGCTCGGTGTCGCGAATCACGTTCGAGAACAAGGGATCATCGAAGATTATCGATGTGGATTATGGTCCGCCGACCGGTCGCATGATGAAGATGGGGAAACCCAATCGCGGACAAGGATCGGGACAGAGCGGACGTGAGAATAGTGCAACACCGCAAGGCGAGGGCGGTTAGCCCGACCTTTCGACGGCCCAAGTAGGAGGTCCATACGAGATGAGTGCAAGCGCAGTGGAAGACCACGGATGCCAGCCACGGCGGCGCGTTTCGGCGCGCAGCGCAAGTCATACCGGCCTGCTGGTGGTGACGGCATGTGTCACGCTGTTGGGCGCCACACGGGCGACTCGAGGGCAAACCGGTCAGGCGGTCGGGGACTTTGGCGTGTCGGTCGTCGATCTTTCCGATCGGCTCGACAAGATCAAGGTTCCGCTGTACGGCAGCGTGACGGTCGCCACGAGCGTCGAGATTGCGCGCGCGGATGTGGTTGATAACCGGATCGCGGCGGTCCAGGTGTTGAGCCCTACTCGTCTACTCCTTTCGGGGCAGGGATATGGGCAAACCAACGTCCTGCTCACGGGTACGGGCGGTCAGGAGCACCTGCTCGAGCTTTCCGTAGAGCTGGACCTGCGACGATTGAACGAGTCGATCCGCGAGGTTGATCCGCTGTCGTCGGCGCAGGCCCACTCGATTCTGGGCAACATCGTCTTGCGGGGGACGGTCAGCAGCGCAGCTCGCGCGACTCGGATTGTGGAGGTCGCCGGTCTCTTCCTTCCACCGACGGCGTCGAGTGGCGTGGAGGCAGCGGTGCAGAACCACCTCGACGTGGCGGGTGAGCAGCAAGTGTTGTTGCGGTGTGTCATTGCAGAAGTGAGCCGGTCGGCTGTGCGCGAGTTGGGGATCAACGGTTTTTTGGCCGGTGACAACTTCCGCGATGCGTTCATGATCAACCAGATCGGCGGCGTCAATCCGATGACCATCGGCGCCGCGGCGGACGCGCTGGCCACCAGCACGATACCATTCTTGACGGATGCGGCCGGGATTCCGGTTGGTCCGGCCTCGACCCTGTCGCTGGGTTTTCCGCGGGTTCAGATGCAGTTGTTCATCAAGGCCTTGTCAGACAACAGTCTCTTGCAGGTTCTGGCGGAGCCGAATCTTGTGGCGATCAGCGGCGAAACGGCGACCTTCCTTGCCGGCGGCGAGTTTCCGATTCCGGTACCGCAGGGCGACCGCACGTTGTCGATCGAGTTCAGGGAATATGGCGTTCGATTGACTTTCACGCCGTCGGTTCGCGATCAACAGCGGATTCGGTTGCGCGTGGCGCCTGAAGTCTCGGAGGTCGACTTCGCCACCGCGGTTCAGATTGAAGGATTCGTCGTTCCGGGTCTGACGTCCCGCGCGACGGAGACAACGGTGGAACTCGGAAGCGGCGAGACTATCGCGATCGCCGGTCTGCTCAAAGAGAATGTTCGTGCCTTGGCGACGCGTGTTCCCGGTTTGGGGGAAGTTCCCGTTTTGGGACCTCTGTTCCGCTCGGTAAGCTACCAGCGCAACCTCACCGAACTCGTCATACTGGTGACGCCGGAGATTGTCTCGCCGCTCGACGCGCACCAAAAGGTAGCGCTTCCGACGGATGGCGCCGACGGTCCCAGCGACTACGAACTGTACGCGCTCGGTCGCATCGAGGCGCCGAGGGGTGCTGACGTGGCGGGTTCAGACAGCGTGTCGTCCGCGCAACTCGATTCCGACCCGGATCGTCTACCGCTTCACGGCCCATGGGGGCATGCCAGGCCCGCGAAAGTCCGCTAGGCGCGGCCGCGTTGCACCCTAGAAAGGGGGGGGGACCACGTCAAGCCGCCTGGCTGCGCAACCGGCGATCGCCTTACGGCGTGTCCTTCGCGCTGCGCGTCGCTACGCGCCCCATCGCGGCGAATCACGTTATCGGCACCACCATTCTCAGATCGGTCGAGTCGTCGGGCAGGCCGGGCGTCAAGTCCCTGGAAGGTTGGTCGATCCGATACGCGGCGACCCGTGGGAACGTGAGTATTGTATGTTGGGGATGAGGTGCGTCTGCCAGCGTAAGGCCATCGCCGATGCGGCGCGGGCGACGCTGGGCATGGGGCCATAAACGGTTGTCGTTATGTGCGCTTACCAGGAGTTCATCCTACCGACCTATGCTCGACGATGTGAAATTGGATTCAGTTCGAGCGTTACCCCAGCGATTCTGTCGGCGTTGATGCGGCGCCGTGTAGCTGGGGGGGCGCTTCCGGGCGGATCGGATTCCCGCGTTGACATTCCCACCCAGGATTGTGGACCTCTTTAATGGGACAGGACGTTCGAATCATCATGTTGACCCGCGATGAGGCCGCTGGGGTCGCGTTGCGGGGCCAACTCACCAAGGTCGAGGGTGTGAAGATCCTTGCTGAGGTGGAAGAGCCTGCACTTTTGTCTCAGGCGGTTCGACAGCTCCCTGCGGACATTCTGCTGGTCAATCTCGATCCTGCTCCGGAGTCGATTCTCCCGATTATCGGCGACGTCATTCAGACGAACAAGGACCTCGCCGTGTTTGCGGTTTCAGAGTCCACGGACGGCCAGCTCATACTCGGCGCCATGAGGCTGGGCATCAAGGAGTTCCTTCCAAAGCCGATCGACGAGGCGGCGTTATCCGAGGCGATTGCCCGTGTGGTCTCGGATCGTTCGGATACAGCGCATAGTGGATCGTTGGTGACGGTGGTTGGCGCCTCGGGAGGGGTAGGCGCCACGTTCGTCACCGCAAACCTGGCGGTGGAGTTGGCGGCGATGGTTTCGGGTCAGGTTACGGTTGTGGACCTGGACCATCGCTTCGGACAGGTCGCCACGTTGCTGGACGTGGATCCGCGCTACACGTTGGCCGATTTGTGCAGCTCTCCGGAGCAGCTCGAACCACAGATCATCAATCGGGCCCTCATCAAGCACAGCAGCGGTGCGCGCGTTTTGAGTCGGCCTCTGGACCTGAGCGAGGCGGATACGGTCAGCGCGGCCACGACGGTGGGTATCTTCGCGAGCCTGGTGCAGTACAACGAGTATGTGATCTCCGACGGACCGATTCGGTATGACGTCGGCGGCAAGTCGGTCTTGACGTTGGCCGACATCGTTCTTCTTATCGTCGAGCCGCTGGTTCCCTGTGTTCGTAACGCGCAGCGTTGGATCGATCACATGCGCGAACACGGCGTGAACTTCGATCGGGTGAAGCTAGTCTGCAATCGGGTGGAGTCGGCGGCGAGTTGCTTATCGGTCTCTGATCTCAAATCCGCATTGGGCATCGACGTTTTTGCATCGCTCCCGGACGACTGGCCTACCGCGAGCGGCGCCATCAACTTGGGCGAACCGCTCATGACGATAAGTCCGAAAAGCAGACTACGTCTGGGTATCCAGGAAATTGCAAAGCGGTTGCACAGGTCGGATGGTGAGTCCGATGAAAGAGAGGCACACAAACAGACGCTGATCGAGCGAATCTTCGCAGGCGGTGGTGCATGACGCTCCCGAGTGGTCCCTGCGGGTTTTTGGGGCGAGCCCCACGATCGCGGATCGTCGGCGTGGACGTGTTTGTCCGACGCGTTGCTCCTCGCCAGGTACGAGGTGTGTGTGCAGGCTACCCTTGGGGTGAGGGTGAGTTTGAGGGTACGTTCATCGGACCGGACTGAATACGGGGGAGTCTACTGCAGATGTTCGCAAAGCGAATGCCCAACACAGCAGCACCGCCGCCACAAGCGCCTTCGCAGGGATCGTTGAAGCCACCGCCATCGGGTAAACCGACGCTACAAGGTCGGCCGAAGGTGTCGAAGGACAAGATCGAGCAGTTCAACACGCTGAAGATGCGGCTCCACCGCAAGCTGATCGAGCAGCTCGACCTTACGCGGATGGTGGGGGACGAAGACACGCTGCGCGAACAGGTCAAGTCCGTCGTGACGCAGCTTGCCGACTCCGAGAACACGCTTCTCAACTACAACGAACGCCAGCGGTTGGTCGCGGAGGTTCTTGATGAGACGTTCGGTCTTGGTCCGCTGGAGGTGATTCTCGCGGATCCTTCGGTAACGGACATCCTCGTCAACGGTCCGAAGCAGGTTTATGTGGAGCGTCGAGGGTGTCTCGAAATCACAGAGATCGAGTTTCGTGACAACGCGCACCTCATGCAAGTGATCGACAAGATCGTCAGTGCGGTGGGGCGGCGCTGCGACGAGACCTGCCCGCTGGTGGATGCTCGTCTTCAGGACGGCAGCCGTGTGAATGCGGTGATTCCGCCGCTGGCGATCGACGGTGCGAGTATCTCGATTCGACGATTCGGCACGGACCCGGTGACCTGGGACGACTACGTCAATTTCAAGTCCGTCACGCCGGAAATGCGTGTATTCCTGGAAGCGTGCGTCACGTCGCGATTGAACATTCTGGTGGTCGGTGGAACCGGATCCGGTAAGACGACACTGCTGAACAACCTCTCCAGCTTCATTCCGCACTCCGAGCGGATCGTGACGATCGAGGATGCGGCTGAGCTTCAACTCCGGCAGCCGCATACGGTCCGTTTGGAGACGCGTCCGGCGAATATCGAAGGCAAAGGTCGCATTTCGGTTCGCGATCTTCTGGTCAACAGCCTGCGTATGCGTCCGGATCGAATTGTCGTGGGTGAGTGCCGTGGTCCGGAGACGCTCGACATGCTCCAGGCGATGAACACGGGGCACGACGGGTCACTAACGACGATTCATGCGAACAGCACGCGTGATGCGGTGGCGCGAGTCGAGACCATGGTCATGATGGCGGGTTTCGAGTTGCCGATTCGCGCGATTCGTCAACAGTTCGCCTCGGCGATCAACATTATCGTGCAGGCCCAGCGCCTCACGGGGGGGACCCGAAAGGTGACGAGCGTCACGGAGGTGACCGGGATGGAGGGTGACATCATCACGATGCAGGACATTTTTTCGTTCGAGCAACTTGGGGTAAGCCCGAGCGGGCGGGCGTACGGGCAATTCGTGGCGACGGGGATACGCCCGTCGTTCCTCGACCGGTTGAAGACGAGCGGTTGCACTCTCGACCCGCAGACATTCACACGACAGGTGCTCGCCACGGATGAGGAATAACCCACCCTCGCGGAAAAGGGGTCCTGAATGATAGCAGCCATTGCCAGCTCGTTGATCGCCCAAGAATCCGATTTCATGGTCTACGCGCTTCCCCTTGCGGGATTCATGTTGATCTTCTACGGCGTGTATCAGGTCTTCGACGAGAGCCGTTCATCCGCTCGCCGTAAGATGCAGAGTCGCCTTCGGGGTGAGCGGCGAGCGACGGAGAACAAACCCCAGTCCAACATTCTGCGCCGTGATGCGCTTGGCAGTTCAAAGTCGATCCTGGATGCCATCTTCGGAAAGATGACGGTTACGCCGAAGGTGCAGGCCATGTTGGACCAGGCCGATCTTGATTGGTCCGCGTCACGTTTCATTACGAATCTTGGCGTGGTGAGCGTGTGTGCGACGATCGTTCTACTGTTTGCGCAGTTCAATCCTGTCGTCGCCATGGGATGCGGTGGTGCGTCCATTGTCATCCCACTCTTTTGGCTGACGTGGAAGCGGAAGCGTCGTCAGACCAAGCTGGCCGGTCAGCTTCCAGACGTCTTTGAACTGATGAGCCAGGCGCTGCGAGCCGGGCACTCGCTCGCCGGGGCGGTCCAGCTCATCTATGAGCAGATGCCCCCGCCGATCGCGCGAGAGTTTGCCCAGGTTTATCACGAACAGAACCTCGGCGTGAAGATCGAGGATTCACTGCAATCCATGGCGTTACGAGTCGAGTCACTTGATGTCAAGCTGTTCGTCACGGCCGTCATGATTCAGCGTCAGACCGGTGGAGACCTGGCCGAGGTTCTCGACAACATCAGCGGGGTGATTCGCGAGCGCATCGAGCTGGCCGGACTGGTTCGGTCGTTGACGGCAGAGGGGCGATTGTCCGGCTGGGTGCTCTTTGCGTTGCCGATGATCGTCTTCGTCGCAACGCTGTGGATGAACCCGGACTACGGGACGATCCTCCTGGAGGATCCTCGCGGTCAGCTGTTGCTGATGATCGCGGGCGGGATGCAGGTGATGGGAATCGCGATGATTCGTTGGATCGTCAATATCAGGGTGTAGGCGTTTGCCCACGCCGCTCTTGTCGGAGTTTCAACCGTGAGCCTCACCGTCCTAGCCGCGCTGACTGTTGTCGCCGTCGCACTGGTGGTCTACGCCTTGTGGCCGAAGTCGGATGACTCGGCCGACACGATCAAGAGGCGAATGACGGGTCGTCGGGTTGAGGATGCGTCCACCACCGCGCGCCATAAGGCTAGAGAGTCGGTGGCCAAACGCGTCGTGAATTCGGTCGCACCGCTTGCGGTACGTCCATCCATGACGAAGGACGCCGACGAAATGTCCAAGCTGCGAATGAACCTCGCGCAGGCGGGGTTCCGCAGTGAAACCGCGCCGACCACGCTTTTGGCCAGCAAGACGCTCGTGGCGATCTTCATCGGCATCGCTGCCGCGACGTATACGTGGGCGACCGGGTCCACTTTGGCGACCGGCGCCGGGATTACGATGATTGCGCTCGGTCTGGGATTCCTCGGACCCAACATGTGGTTGGGCTCGGCGATTTCAAAGCGAGCCGAACACGTTCGGCGGGGACTTCCGGACGCGCTCGACATGATGGTGATCTCGGTTGAAGCGGGACTCGGTCTCGACGCCGCCTTTCAGCGGGTTGGTGACGAAATGCGCACCGTCCATCCGGTCATTGCCGAGGAGTTCCAGCTTGTCACGCTCGAAACGCAAATGGGCGTTCCGCGCAGCGAGGCGCTGGGGAACTTTACAAAACGTTGTGCCCTCGACGAGGTCAAGTCGCTCGTGGCGATAGTCAACCAGGCGGAACGCTTCGGTACGAGCATCGCCAAAGCGCTGAGAAACCAGGCAGACGCCCTCCGCGTAAAGCGGCGTCAGTCTGCCGAGGAGAGGGCGCAGAAGACGACCGTCAAACTGATGGTTCCGCTCGTTCTGTTCATCTTCCCTGCCATGCTCGTGGTTCTGGCGGGTCCCGCAGCCCTCAAAATGATCGACGCCCTGACCGAAACGCCAGGTCTGCTATAATGCCCGCGTATGAACGAACAGTTCTGGGAGAAGCGGATCCTGGGTCCGCAGGCCTCGATGTGGGCGCGGCCCGCACGCGGCCTGCTTCGGGCTGTGGAGACTGTGTACGCCCGGGCGGTCGCGGCTCGTAACACGCGATTCGATCGTCGGGGCCCCCGCCACGTCCTTGCCGTTCCCGTCATCAGCGTCGGCAATCTGACCGTAGGAGGTACGGGGAAGACCCCCATCGTCGTGGACTTGGTCCAGCGTCTGACGGCCATGGGTCATCGGCCCGCCGTAGTCTCGCGCGGCTACCGAGGCGCCGACGGCGGACCGAATGACGAGGTGCGGATGATCCAGCGGCGTTGCCCCGATGTCATCTGCGTTTCGAATGCGAACCGCGTCGCGGCGGCCGAAGCCGCCCACGGTCAGCTGGGCGCCGACGTCATCGTCCTCGACGACGGGTTTCAACATCGCCGGCTTCACCGCTCGGTCGATATTGTCCTGATCGATGCGACCTGCCCTTTCGGTTACGACCACATGCTGCCTCGCGGTTTGCTTCGCGAGCCGGTGAAATCGCTAGGGCGAGCCGACCTCCTCATTCTTACGCGGGTCGACCAGGTTGCGCCCGCCGACCTGTCATTCACGGAGGCGCGTTTGCGGGAGATCTCAGGCGGCGGCGCTCCACTTAGGTGCAAACACGCTGTCACTTCCGTCGAACATCTTGACGGTTCCGCCGTGGACGAGCCCATGACCGGCCAGCGCGCCGTTCTGTTTGCCGGAATTGCCAGGCCCGCTGCATTCGAGGCCACGGTGAAATCGCTCGGCGTGGATGTCGTCGGTACGCACTGGTGGCCTGACCACCATCATTATGACGGCGATGATCTGCTGCGATTGGGGAGGGACAGCCGGTACCCTCCTCACGACGTGCTGCTAACGACCGAGAAAGATGCGGTGAAGCTTTCGACTTTGGGCCAGGTCATCGAGAAGGAGCTTCTCGTTGTGAAGGTTGCGATCGACTTCCTGGATGACGGTGGTACAATGTTGCAGCGCGTCCTCGATCGTACAATGCGTTCGACCGATTCCTAGACCTGCCGGAAGCAGACGATCATGAAAGCAACGGCTGTCTTCCTCGATCGTGACGGAACGATCATCGAGGACACCGGATACGTCGGTGATCCTGAACAGGTTCGCCTTCTTCCCGGTGCCGCCGAGGCGATCCGACGGTTGACCAAGCTTGTGGACGTCGTCGTACTGGCATCGAACCAGTCCGGCGTGGCGCGAGGGCTGTTTGATGAGGAGGATCTGGCCCGCGTTCACGAGCGCGTCGAGGAACTTCTCCGACAGCACGGCGTGCGCTTGGATGGCGCCTACTACTGTCCGTATCTTGACGGGCCCAAAGCCACGGTCGATGCCTATCGACGGGCCAGTGAACTTCGAAAACCCAAGCCCGGCATGCTCCTTCAGGCGGCACGCGACATGAACATCGACCTGTCACGGTCGTGGATGATCGGAGATTCACAGGCCGATGTGGAAGCGGGATGGCGCGCCGGCTGTCAGACGGTACACTTACGTGATCGCGCGAAGGAGGAGGACGCGTCGACGTCGGCGATGCATACGGCCGCGAGTCTTCTCGAAGCGGCGGAGATTCTGGAACAGAAGATGAAACAAACTCGCGGTGACACGGCGTTGGGTGCTGCACAAAGCGAAGGAGAAGTCCTGGATGTGCTGCGCGGTATTTCCGATCGATTGGATCGAGCACAACGCCAACAGCATCAGCAGGATTTTTCCTTGCTTCGTCTGTTCGGCGCGTTGCTCCAAATGTTCGCGATCGTCGCTGCCGTCTGGGGTTCGGTCGCGTTGTTCGACGATCGGTCGGCGCCCGCGACGGCACGGTTTGGCTTGGCCTGCTTCCTTCAGCTCGGGTCCTTGAGTATTTTCGCGGTGGATCGTTTTCGTTGAACGTTGCGCGAACCGTCGCGCAGAACCGGATCACGGAAACGATCTTTCTTTCAACGAAGAAGAAGCGGCGAGCCCGGTCGGACTCGCCGCTGCACACTGTGGCAAACGTGTCGCGTTGCTCCTCGTCCGCCGACTTCGGCGGGTCCGGACGATCGCCGTCGTCGCGCTTAGACCATGGTTTTGAGGTTCTTGAGCGCCAAGACCTTGACCACGTTGCGTGCGGGTTTGGCCTTGAAGACCGTCTCTTCCCCTGTGAAGGGGTTGATGCCCTTGCGCGATTTGGTCGCCGGCTTGCGCACGACCTTGATCTTCATCAGCCCCGGTACGGTGAAGACACCAGGGCCTCGCTTGCCGAGATCCTTCTTGATCAGACCGGCCAGTTCTTCAAACACCATCCCGATCTGCTTGCGGGTCAGGTCTGAGCCTTCTGCGAGCGTTCCAAAAACCTCTGACTTCGTACGAGCCTTTGCAGCCGTCTTTGCTGCTTTTTTCTTCTTTGCCATTGCGCACTCCTTTAAGGTTCCGAAAACCATTCCATCGGCGAGTTCGCCGCGAAATCTAAAGTCGGTTCGATCCGGAGGCAAGCGTTTTTTCCCGAAAATATAGTATTTTCCCGCATTCGGAGGGACGGCGCGAGTCGTCGTCCGATTGCGATGGGGCGCTAGATCGCGCGGGCCGGCGTCTGATGTCGTCATGATTCGAGGCGATTGTTCATGTCGCGAATCCGTGTCGTTTGCCCTGTGATGATGGATCCTGTTCCGACTTTCCTCTCCGACCTTGCGCGCTGTCGATCCGCCCTCGCCGGGTCGGCAGCAGGGTTAATGGGACGACCTCGTGAAACGTGAAGGTCATCGAACACCGGTGTGACCGGGTGTGATATCTTGGACGATGGGTCGTCCAAGAAGGGTAGCCCAACCGTGATCGAATCCCGATGGCTTGCGGCTAGAATGCCGAAAAACTCGCCAAAAGCCCGAGCGATTGGTGGGCTCGCCGCCGGACCGGAAAAGGGCCAAGATCGAAGTCGGTGAGCCGCGACCGGCTTGGGTGGCCTTGACGATGACGAGGAATCTCGGCGTCTGGTTGGTAACGGCCGGATCGATGTTTGCCACGGAACTGGGGCGGATCGCCTCGAAGGTTGGCCGCGTTGCCGACGGATCGTGCGACGTTGATCGAGGAATCGACTTCGCCTGCGGCAGCTCTTCCTGCGGCAAGGTGTCGGTTACGTGACGGTCCGACCGGCGCCGGTCGTTCACTCGACGGGGATGTCAAGCGGCACGGCGACTGGGGAGGTTGGAGCGAAGCGACGAACAACGGTGGAGGATCGAATGTGAACGTCGGAGGACGGAGGAGTCCAGATCGAACGAGCCCCGTTGGACTGTGAGGGTACTCGGTCGGACCGATGTGCTTGAGTGACTGGACAGAATACACGCTCCCGTGTAGGAAGAGGTTCGGCCAACGGGCGACTGGGCGTTGGGCTCGGTCGGGGTGTTTGCCTTTGACGAGGTTCGGAAGGACGACAACATGACTGCCGCGCGAATCGAGGAATTGGAGCCGAAGAACGTCTGGGGTTTTTTTGCCGGACTGGCGGCGACACCTCGTCCGTCCAAGAAGGAAGAGCAGGTTCGCGCGCACGTACTTCAGGTGGCGCAGAAGCACGGCCTGACCGCGAGGGAGGACGGCGTCGGCAACATCGTCGTCGATGTGCCCGCGTCTGCGGGCTGTGAAGCCGCTCCGATCACGGTTCTCCAGGCGCATCTCGACATGGTCTGCGAGAAGAATAGCGGTACCGAGTACGACTTCGAACGCGAGGGCATTCGCACGATCATCGACGAGGATCCGAGCACCGGTTGCAGGATCGTACGAGGGGATGGAACGACGCTCGGGGCGGACAACGGCATCGGTGTAGCGATGGGGTTCGCTGCAGCCACGTCGGACGACGTTACGCATGGCCCCTTGGAGCTACTCTTCACCATCGACGAAGAGGCCGGCATGACCGGTGCCAAAGCTCTGACACCTGAATCGTTCAAAGGGCGCCGGCTCATCAATCTCGACTCCGAGGAAGACAACGCGCTGTACATCGGCTGCGCGGGCGGGCGTGATACGACGCTGACCTGGGATTTCAGTTCGGCCAAGACCGGCGGAGGCGAGGCTGCAGAAGTCAGTATCGAGGGTTTGCGTGGCGGTCACTCGGGAGGGGACATTCACGAGAACCGCGGTAACGCCATCAAGCTGCTGGCCAGGACGCTCGCGCATGTGGACGTCGAGGGTCTTCAGATCCTCGAGGCGCAAGGGGGCAGCAAGCGTAACGCGATTCCTCGTGAGGCGCGGGCTGTCGTCACCGGGCCTTCCGGTACGCTGGCGGCGCTTCAGTCGACGGCGGCCAAGGTGGCGGCGAGTGCGCAGTTGGAATCGGCGGAACCGGGGCTGAAGGTTCGCGTCGCGGGTGCCTCAGGGACGCCCTCCACGGGAATGAGCGCGGACGACACCGAACGGTTGCTGACGGTATTGATGGCCTTGCCGCATGGCGTGCAAGGAATGAGCCCGGCGGTTCCCGGTCTGGTTCAAACGTCCAACAATGTGGCTACGTTTTCTGCGAAGGCGGGCGGATCGAGCGGGATTCGTGTTGAAGTGGCGACGCTTTCGCGGAGTTCTTCGGAGCCGTGGAAGAGTGTGATTTGTGCTCAAATCGCGGCGGTCGGGCGCCTGGCGGGTGCGGATATTCAGACCGCCAATGATTATGCAGGGTGGGAACCGGACGTCGACTCGGCCTTGCTGGCGACGTGTCGTCGCGTTTATGAATCACTCTTTAAAGAAGCACCCGAGGTTGCAGCCATCCACGCCGGTCTCGAGTGTGGGATCATCGGCAAGCGCGTCGGCAAGATGGATATGATCTCGCTGGGGCCCACCATTACGGGTGCCCATAGCCCCGACGAATGCGTTTTCATCGATGCCGTCGCAAAGTCGTGGACCTTCCTCAAGGCGGTCCTGGCGGAGTTGTCGAAGGCGTAGGGGTTCCGGTTGGTTCAGTTAGCACAGGGATCCCTTCTCTCGTGCGCGGAAGACATGGGCTCTATGCCTTCCCGTGTCAAGCTACCGCGGCGCCTCGTCATGACCGCGGACCCGCAACGATGCTAGCCGGTCAATTTTCGCACAATCACCGGACCGTCGTACGCCGCTGCTTCGAGCGCGGAGGCGACCTGATTCAGGCAGGCCGGGGCACGATCGGTACCGTCCGATAGAATGTCTGACGTACGAGATTCAGTGCGAACCGAGTGTATGCGCCGGCCCAGCGTCGTGATCCAGTCCGCGGGCGGACCGATCGAAGATACGCACGCTACATCGACACACGCACCAACCGCCCAGGAATGTGCGTCGTCGATAAGCTCGCGAAGCTCAACCGGCGAGCACAGGACACCGCCCGTCGCGGCTTCAAGTGCCAGTGCGACGCCGGTTCGTTCGGCTTCATATCGGAGCCCTACAAACAGGCCACCGGCAAAGTCGAGCGCCTGCTGATAGCGCTTGAAGGCCACCGCCGCTCGCTCGGCTCCAACCGGCGGAATGGTCAGGTTCAGGCAACTCGCTCCCACCTTTGCGGTCCCGCCAAGCAGCTGCATCACTTCTTCGAGCGCAGCGTCGATCTTGGTCGTCGAGCATCGCGCCGCCACGGCGTGGACGCGGGATGTCTCGGTTTTCGCGCCGAGACCTGATGCGTTCGCGGTGGCTGGGCCCCAACCGCCCAGCGCCCACTCCACGCCGTCGAACCCGTTCGCGGCGGCCTGATTGTACCGGTCGCTGGAGAACGTTGCGCCGTGCGTCTGCTCGACTCGTAGCAAGGTCGGTCGTTTCATCTTCGCTCCACGTTGAGTATACTCGAAACGCGATTGACGTTGACGGGGCCGGTTTCGCGCCGCCCTTCAGCCATTCCTACAGGCGGGCGTAGCAGTATGAGCACAGCGTGTCGAATTCGGGTCCTCTCCGACCTGCTGATCAAGAAGATTGCCGCCGGTGAGGTCGTCGAACGCCCCGCCAGTGTCGTCAAGGAACTCGTGGAGAACGCGATCGACGCCGGTGCCCGCCGGATCGCCGTGACGATCGAGGACGGCGGCAAACAGCTCATACGGGTGACTGACGAGGGCGACGGCATGTTGCCGGAAGAGCTGCGCCTCGCCGTTACGCCCCACGCGACCAGCAAGATCGCCGTCGAGGACGACCTCTACGCGGTGGCCACGATGGGTTTTCGGGGAGAGGCGCTGGCGAGCATCTCGTCGGTCTCGAAGCTTCGCATTGTCTCCCGCCGAGCGGCCGAGGTCGAAGGGCATGAGATTCGCGTCACGGGCCAGCAGGTTGAGTCGTCCCAGGCGGCGGGATGCCCGGGCGGAACGACGGTCGAGGTGCGTGACTTGTTCTTCAATGTGCCCGTGCGGCGGAAATTCCTTCGGGCTAACTCGACGGAGACGGGACACATCAGCGAACAGCTCGCGCGGGTCGCATTGGTGAATCCAGAGATTGCATTCGAGTTCACCGCCAACGGACGGATCAAGCAAAACCTGCCGGCGTGCGAATCGCAAGTTGAACGTATCGCCAAGTGGTTCAGCCCGGATCTGGCTTCGGCGTTGCTTCATACTCAGCGCGACGAGCGTGGCGTCCATCTCGAAGTGTATGTGGCGCCGCCGGCGCAGTCGAGAGCGACGGCGCAATGGCAGTACACGTTTGTCAACGGCCGCTACATTCGCGATCGATACATCCAGCATGCCGCCAAAGAAGCCCACCGTGGGTTGACCGAACCCAATCGACATGGCGTGTTTTTCCTCTTCCTGGGTATGGACCCCCATTCCGTCGATGTCAATGTCCATCCCACCAAGATCGAAGTGCGCTGGGCCGACCCCAACCTGATTCACTCCCAGGTGCTCAGCGCGATCCGTGAGACCTTCCAGCAGGCCGATCTGTCGCCTGTATTGCGTATGGATCGCTCGCGCCAGCCCGTTGACGAAAACCGCCAGCAACAGGTCCGACAAGAGATGGCCGCGTTGCTGAAGGCGACGCCGCCGTTCCAGTCGACCGGATCGTCGACCGGTTCGCCGGCTCCATTCGGTGGGGTGCGTGTCGGCGCACGATCGCCCTCTGACCTGGGACCTGCTCCCGCGGATGCAGCGCAGACATGGCGTTCCTTGTACTCAGCGCCGGACGTTCCGTCGCATGCCCTCGGTCAGACCAGTGGCGCCCAAGGTCCATCGCAACGACCTGATGCTTCGCCAGGTCCGGTTCGCCCGCGCGCCATCCAAATGCACAATCTCTACCTGGTGGCCGAGACCGACGACGGCATCGTCATCGTCGACCAGCACGCGTTGCACGAACGTATTCTGTATGAGCAGTTTCGCGATCGCATTACGGCCGGGCCGCTTGAATCGCAACGCCTTCTTCTCCCCGAGACTATGAACGTCACGCCCCGCCAAGCCGCGTTGTTGGAGCACAACGCCGACTTGGTCCACAAGCTCGGAATGGAGTTGGTTCCGTTCGGCGCGGACGCTGTGGCTGTTCAGAGCTTCCCCTCTCTGCTGAAAGACACCGACGTGGTTTCTTTCGTTTCCGATCTGCTCGACTATTTCGGTTCACAAGAATCGCAGGTCACACCGGACGCGGTCATCGACCATGTGCTCAGCATGATGGCCTGCAAGGCGGCGGTGAAAGCCGGCGACCCACTCGCGCCCGAAGAGATTCAGGCCCTGTTCGAGAAGCGGCACTTGATCGAGAAGCCCAGCTCCTGCCCGCACGGCAGACCGACGATGCTCCGGCTCACCCGGGCTGATCTCGATCGCCAGTTCCATCGGACTTGATCTGAGCTTCAAACGAGAAGTCTGGACTGACTGCGCCCTTCTCCCCATGGGCCCCCACACCCTCACAGATTCCTAGAAATAGGGTTTCCGCGAAGGGTCTCAAGGAATGGGGATTCCTCTGGAAGCGGCCATTGGCGATCTGTACAATGGCAGGTGGATTCGGCGTTGATGAACTCGGTCGATTGGCCCGGCAACTCTCGATTGTTGATGAAGGAGCGTGTCCATGGTCTTCCAGCGCAAGCTTTCTTGGCCGTTGGTCGGTGCATTCATTTCGTTGCTTTTACCGCTGCAACTCGTGTTGGAGGTAGATGCGTCACCGCCGTCCGCATCAAGCGGGCGCAGACTTGCCACGCCTGGGCCGCCTGTCCATGCCGACGTAGTGAAAAATGAGGCGAACTCGTTCAATGGACGCGCAAAGGAGGAAGGCCTCAGCACCGAATCAGCTACGTGCACGTTTGACCACGAGTGTGATGATTGCAGTGCCTGCACGGTCGACCGTTGTGTGGGCGGCACCTGTCTCAACGCACCTCGGGACATCTGCGCATCCTGCAGTGACGGGTCGTTCTGCAACGGTCCAGAGATTTGTGACGTCGATGGCAACTGTGCGCCGAGCGCGCTCAGGCCGTGCGATTACGATCCCGGAGAAATCTGCGACGAAGAAGGCGGTCCGATCGGAACGGGCGGTTGCCCGACCCCTTGTACCATGGACGCCGAATGCGACGACGCGCTCGAGTGTACGGGCATGGACGTCTGTGCCCTGCAGGAATGCGTCGGCGGGAGCAATGCGGGTACAACGTGCACTTCGGACACCGACTGTGACACGGCCGGCGGAGGATTCTGCGGTGGCGTATGCCGAAGCCCGGATCCGCCGTGCGGCGCAGTCGAGGCGTGCATGGAAGACTTCTGCGACATCGGCGGTCTCGGACACAGCTTCGGCGATCCGTGTGCGAGCGACGCCGACTGCGGCCCGGGAGGACACTGCACTGTCGGTGCCGGCTGCGTGATGCGAGGACGCTGCTGCACCGACGATGGATCCGGCGATTTCCTGGTTTGCTCTCGTGCCAGCCGGACGGACTGTGATGCGGTCGGAGGCCGCTGGTTATTCGTGGGCGATGATCCACGCACGGTGTTCGACGAAGCGAACTGCACCAACCCGGCACCGTCGACCGCGTCGAACGCGGGCGAGCATTTTCAGTGCCCACACTACAGCGCCGGAATCGCGTCGGCGGGTGTGCCTGGAACCAGCATCGGGCCGATTGCGTTTGCCAACTGCGCGGCGATTCACGAACTCGGTGACGATTATGTTATCGCGGGTGCGGATGCGGGCAACGAATTCATCGAAGTGAGGACTGTCCGTTACGTCGGCGGCTTCGAGTCAGTCGGCATCCAGGGCGACCCGTCCGACGTACGGCTTTCGTTCTATGATACAAGCGGCGCGTTGACTGCGGAAACGACGTCCAACGCCCTTTGTGATGACTCAACACAGCTTTGCATGCTCCCCACATCGGGCGGCCTCATCGTACCCGCGCGTGGATGGATGACGATCTCGGCGTCAGTTCAATACGCACCATTCGGGCGCCATCATTGGGTGAGCACCGACGCCGTCGACACCGGCGCGAATGACGACACACAGCTTTGGGTCAACGGCGGTCCGGTGGCCGCGTCCACGGTTCTTCCGCCCGGGGCGCCCGGTATCCTGGCGTTCGAAATCGTCGGCAACATCGTCCCCTCACCGCTTGGCGCATGCTGCAACTCCGACGGTGCCCTGTGCAGCGAACAGCTTCCGTGGGCGTGTGAACTGGCCGGCGGTGTCTTCCTCGGCGCCGGAACGACCACATGTACTCCGATGCCCTCAGCCTGTATGACGTCGGCCTGCTGCGACTCGGTCAACGGAACGTGCGCAGAGGTATCGGGCGGCGTCTGCAGTGATACGGGTCAGCCCTGCCTGAGCGACGCAGATTGCGGTGGTATGACCTGTCAGCCGCCCTGCCCCGCCGGCACGATCAGTCAGGGGTTCGGCACGAGTTGCTCTCCCAACTTGTGCGTGCAGCCAGACCTGATGGGCTATGACACTTGTGTCGAAGCAGGCCTCTCCTTCGACATGCCGCATTTCGTGGTCGTGGGGATGAGTGCGTGCGCGTCGCTGGTTGCGACGATCTCGGGCGACAATCTCGCTGCCACCTTCGGTGACAATCCCGGTTCCTGCGAGGCGCCCATCTTTTTTCCCACCGGCTTGACGCAAGATCGCGGGTGGTGGCATGCGTTCGAGACGATCGGATGTACTAACGTGCGCATCGACTTCTGCGGCACGCAGGATCGAACCGGCCAGGCGAAACAGCCCATCTGGGCAAACCTCTGGGACGCGTGCGACCCGTGCGGTGCGACGATAGCCTCGTCGATTGTCGGCGGCGTCCCAGACGGAGGTTGCGTCGGTTCGCCTGACGCGGCAGAAGGGGGCGGCGGCCCGTTTTGCGGGGGCGGTGATTCGTGGGTGACGTTTGGCCCGCTCCCGACAGGTACGTACTGGTATCCGGTGCACACCGCGCCGGGCGGAACCTGGGGGCCCTATCAGATGCACATCACCGCCTCGGCGTGCCCGAAGGCGGCGTGCTGCTTGCCTGAAAGACTTTGCGTGAAGGGGGATGACTCGTTAGTTTATAGTGGGGCTGGAGACCCGATACCGTGCGTTGACGACATGGGCTGTTCGGCGCAGCGTTTCTGCGATAACAACGCAGATCAAGTCTGCGTGAGCGATGCAGAGTGTCCGGCCTGCCTCGGCGGACCGACACCAGGTGCAGCCTGCTTCGTCGATTCCAATTGCGGTGCAGGCGGAACGTGTAAAGGCACTTCGACCTGCCGCGCAGCCACTTGCGAGCACTGTGCCGTTGCGAACGAGCTGGATTGTGACGCGCTGGACGGCAAATGGAACGGCTTCGGCTCGACACGAACGCAATGCCCCGGCGGTCAGTGCGAGCAGGGAACCTGCACGGGCGGCAACGACGACGGATTCCCGTGCGATCCCACAGGATCACAGCCGCAGACATCGTGCGCGTCCGGCGTTTGCGACATCGGCGCCTGCTGCCTGGGGCTCGGAAACTGCGAGGACCGCGCTGTCCCCGTGGCGCCCTGTAACACAGCCGACCCGGCCACCTGCATGAATCGCGCTCAATGCGAAACGGCACCGACAAACGTCTTCACCGGCGGTGCCGGATGCGACGACCCGCTGACACCCTGCAACGTCTGCGAGCTCGTGGGAACCGGAAACTGTCAGTACCCGCTCGGCGCCGGTTTTGCATCGATGAGTGATCTCACCGCCCCGGGCAACGCCGTCGTGTCGGCCGACGACTTCGTGCCGAATGGTGACACGCTCACCCGGTTGTGCGTATGGGGGACGTACATCGACCCGTCGGCACCCGGGGTACCCGGCGATCAAGGCTACGAGCAATTCAGTTGCGTCGGCATGACTTCGGATCACTTCCGAGTTCGAGTCTTCAAGTCCGACGACAGCACATGGACCAGCGGGCTACCCGGGACCCTGGTCGGACAGTCCCAGGTGACCGGCGCGAACATCGTCAAAGGCCCGGAGCCAAACACTGCCTTTGAGAGAACGTTTGGGATTGTCATGCAGGGGTATACGCTGACGCTCGACTGGCCGATCACCGGGCTCGTGCCCGGCGAGAGGCACTGGCTGGAGGTGGCGAACAACACGCAATCGCCCGAGGGCAACACCTGTTTCTGGCATTGGGCGCAACACATGCCCGTGGACCGGGACGCCCAATCCGTTTCCGGGATCAGTCCGATGGGCGGCGCCCCCGACGACGTGCTCGCGCGTCCGTCCGTCTACATCAGGGGGAGCGAACGCGGGGGTGCGGATCTGGCGTTCTGCCTCGGCGCCGCGGACGGCCCTCTCGACATCGTCTCACCCCAGGCCGACACAGCCGCCTGCTGGACCTGCGGCGACGACTACACTTCTCCTCAGTGTAGTGTCACGACTCTTCGACAGTGCATCAAAGACGAGGGCATGTGGGATCGAGACGATCCATCGTGCACCTACTACGGGCCACCACACCAACCGCATGATTTTTGCGCATCCTACACGTTTTCGAACAAAATCGCGGCGCGTCAGAGCACCTGCGGCGACGGCGTGCTCGATCCCGGAGAACAGTGCGACGACGGCAATCTCATTCCCAACGATGATTGCGACAATACTTGTCGGATTGTGTGCCCGGCAATTGATCCGCCATCGATCGGTGCACTGCAGGCCACCGACGGACTCTACGCGTTCGACAACGCCTGCGCCAACAACGATGGTCCAACACTCGTACGGGGTGAGGGTGCTGATTTCGCCATGGACGGCGACATGTGGTTCGAATACACGTCGAAGCATACCGGCATGATCACCGCCAGCATGTGCGCTACGCAGTCCGGATGGACGCAGGACGGGTACGTCGGGATGGACGGGGCCCTCGCCATGTACCACGAATACGAAACGCGCTGCCAGAGCGGCATCAACAAGGGAGCGGTTTGCTTCTGCTCGGGAATTCCCCCGAAACAGCGGTGCATTGATACGGTTCAGTGTCCGCCCTGTATTGGCCATAATGACCCTCCCGGTTGCATCGACTTCGACCCCTTTGACCCGCTGGTCCACGGGCTCTGCCAAAACGAGTGCCCTTGTCCCGGGCCTTATTTCGGGCTCCATCCGTGGCAAGTTGGTTACGGGGCCGACGAGACCTGCAACGGCATCGCCGACTCCGGTAGCGGGTATATCGAACGCGTCGTCTTTCCCGGCGAATGCTACCTGATTCGCGTCGGGGCCTGGCTGCGTTGGGGCGGAATGTCGCACACTCGCGGCCGCGGCCTGCTCGATCTTTCCTCCAATCTCGAGAGCCCGCCATTCCCGACGAGTATGGCGGAGGTGGAACTCGGCACCGACCGATTTGGCAACATAGCGCCGTGGTACAAGCCGCGCATGCTCTCGTTCCTCGGCGGCGACGCCGGCCGCTCTCAAGCGGTTCGCGTCACGTTCAAACAAATGCCGCCGGGATGGGAAGCGTGGAACGGCGTTCAGTTGTTCGTTCAAGAACCTTGGCTTGGCAGTGAGGTTCCCGGCGTGAGCTTCTACGATCCTCCCGACCCGGGCGATCCTGCGATTCAGGTGGCCGAGCTCGATTGCACTCCGCACTTTAGAGACTGGTCGTCGCTGGGCGTCGTACACGTCTTTCACCCGGCCTTTGCACCAAGCAAGCTCTTGTTCCCGGCAGGTCCCGTAGGCGACCTGGCGCTGTATGACGTTCAGATCATCGATGAGACTTGTAGCCGCCATGTCGAGTATTGCTACAGTGATCCGCTCGAAGTCCGGGCTGCCGCCTGGTCCGACGTCGTCTCTTTGACCAACGGCGAATGGCGCGCCCCCGACGACAATGTCAGCGTGGCCGACACGGTGGCGATGGCGCAGAAGTTCATGGGTGAGGACAATGCACCGACCAAAGCCACCATGTCGCTGCTTGGCGTGACGACCGGTCCGGGTCCGGCGCTGGACGGCAAGATCTCCATCAGCGAGTTGGTGGCCGTGCTCCAGGCATTTGGTGACGTTACGTATCCCTACGATCCGAGCATGATCCCGCCGCCACCTGGGCCTTGCCCGCCGTGACCGGTGCATGCACTCCTGCGCCGCAACTGACAGGATCGTGGCACTGTGTGTTCGCGACGTGTACGACGGATTGCCGCCCAAGACTCCGACAAACCGCTCCGGAGTCTTGGGTTCTGTTTACTTGTCGCGCGCATTTCACGGTGCGGCGCTGGTTGCCGTCTTCGGCGGCGCGAACGGATAAGGCTCACCACCAAAGGCGGTGAGAACCGCTACCGTATCACTGATCGTGATCTTACCGTCGACGATCGGCGAGGGGCTCGTGAACACACCTAGGAGGTCCATCCTCGTCTTGGAAGGTGCGCCGGGCGTCCCGGAGAACTTCGCGAGCATTCCAATCAAGTCAAGCACGCTTACCAGGCCGCACGTACTGTCCGGGCAGTGGGAATCTCGGATGCACGCCTGCCCCTGGTTTGTTCCGCCCGCGCAAATCGTCTCGGTCGCTACCCATTGACCGGCTTTCAAATCCACGACATCGCCCCACTTGGCGGTTCCGATGTTCAGTGACGGCGAAAAGCTCTCCGGGTTGGTCAGGTCGCAGCTGATGTCGACGAACTGGATTCGATATACCGCATGCGGGATGATCAATTCGCCGCGGACGTGAACGAATCCGGGATCATCACCCCAATCCCGAAACGCCGGTGTATCCGTCAAGGTGGATGAGAGGAAGCTGTTGGCCCCACAGGACCAGGTCGCTGTACAGGGATCGTCATAGCCGCGAGCGCCCGCCTCGCTGTACTCGATCGGTGCACCGACCCACAGGGTGGAACCGTTCAGCGCCGCGAAGGCGCCGGGAAGATTGAGGAAGGTCACGCGGACGGCCCGCGATCGTCCCGGATCGCCCCCTCTGAATGAGAGCATCCGGTTCTTGATGTTCGTCACGAGCGTACCGGCGGCGTTTTCGAGTTGCTCTGGCAGTGGAGCGGCCGGTGCGCAATCTGGATCGCACGGTCCGTAGAGCCCGTCGCAGTCGTCATCCCACCCGTCGTTGCAGCTGCACTCGGTCGCCCCGCAATCCGAATCGGCATCGTCGGTGCATCCGTCGCGATCGTTGTCTACGCCGTCGCTGCAGCAGGTTGCTTCACTGATCGCGAGACAATCCGGATCGCACACGTCGACAAGGGCATCGCCGTCGTTGTCTTCGCCATCGCTGCAGCAGCCAAGCTCGGTGCCCGGATTGCAGTCCGGATCACACAGATCGATCAGGCTGTCGCCGTCGTTGTCTATCCCGTCGGCACAGCAATTCGCTTCGGTGGTATCCGGATGTGTCGTCCAGTTGCAGTCTGCCGCGTCGGCGCAGTCGATCGATCCGTCGCAGTCGTTGTCCAAGCCGTCGGTGCAGTCACTCTCCGTTCCTCCAGGGCAATCCGAGTCATTCCTGTCAACACAGCCATCGCTGTCGTTGTCCACACCGTCTCCGCAGCATCCCCACTCACTGCCCTGGTTGCAGTTGGGATCGCACAGGTCAATAAGTCCATCGCCATCGTTGTCCAGAGAGTCGCTGCAACATGTCGGCATTCCCTCTGGGCAGTCGACCTCGCGGCCGCCGCAGTCCGAATCGAACAGGTCGACGGCAAGATCTCCGTCATTGTCCTCGCCGTCCGCACAGCAGCCGGACTCGCTCATCGTTCCGCAATCCGCGCTGTCGGCACAATCAATGAGCCCGTCGCAGTCGTCATCGCGCATGTTAAAGCAGTCCGACTCTGTTCCTCCGGGGCAGTCTGCATCCGTGTCGTCGAGACAGCCATCACAGTCGTCGTCGATCCCGTTGGAGCAGTATCCTGACTCTGTCAGCAGGTTGCCACAGTCCGTGTCGCATGCGTCTGTCCATCCGTCACAATCGTCATCGATGCCGTTGTCACACAGCCCGGATTCGGTCGCCAGAATGCAATCAGGATCGCTGCAATCGACCCGTCCGTCACAGTCATTATCCAGGCCGTCGGTACAGTCGGCTTCCGTTCCTCCCGGGCAATCCGAATCTCCGGAGTCTACGCATCCGTCACAGTCATTGTCCACGCCGTCGGTACAGTCGGCTTCCGTTCCTCCCGGACAATCCGAATCGTCCCAGTCCATGCATCCGTCACAGTCGTCGTCGAGACCGTTATCGCAGGTTTCCGCAAGGGTCGCGGCGCTGCAATCAGGATCGGCACAGTCCGTAAGACTGTCGCAGTCGTCGTCGACACCGTTGGCACAATCGTTCTCCGTTCCGCCGCACTGCGCCGACGCCGCGTCGACGCAACCTAGCTCGGTGTTGGCGATGCCGTCGTAGCAGCATTCAATCCCAACTCCGCCCTGAAAATTGCAGTTCTCATCTGCGCAGTCGACGAGACCGTCGCAGTCGTCGTCGCGACCGTTCGTACAGTTGCTCTCCGGACCCGGACAGTCGTTGAAATCGCAGCCGTCGATCAGGCCGTCGCAGTCGTCGTCGCGGCGGTTGGAACAGAATCGTTCGACTCCACCGCAATCAGCGTCCGTACTGTCGTCGCATCCGTCGCAGTCATCATCGATTTCGTTTCCGCAGATCTCCTGGGGCGGCGTTGTGCAGTCGGTTGGGCATGTGCAGAATGTCTCGCCGGCGGTGCAGGTACCGTCTCCGCATCCGGTGTCGTTTCCGGATGCTGTATCGACGGCTGCGGAGGTCATGTTGTTGTCTTCGTCGAACTCTTCGATGGCTCCGTCCGGATCGACCACAGCGAACACGTCGACCGCCTCCTGCGACACGCCGTCCACGTTCCATGCATAAGACACGTCGCGATAGGCCCCCGGTCGGATGATCTGGGTAATAGTATCTCGCATGAGCTGTGGCCCGTTTTCGGGGTCATCTCTGCGAAGCACCCAGTCAACGTTGGTGACGGGCCCGAGCCCGTCGTTGCTGACCCGCAAGGTGAAGATCCGCACGGATTCTGCCTCCTGGACGCCCAGCGATGTCGGGACGAGGTCCGGTTTTCCTTGCGGCGTGAACTGAGCCTCGTTGTTCCCCACATTTTGGTCAAGATCTGTGGCGGAGCCGGCGACGGGTTCGAGCTTCACGTAGATCGTGGGCGGGCTCGATGACTCGGTGGACGGCACGGTCCAATCGACGCTCACGTCAACCTGGTCGCCACCCAGCAGCAGGTCGATCGAGACGGGGGCGCCGATCTCGTTGCCCGGTTCGGGAGATCCGAGGTAGAAGGTCGCCTTCCATAGAATCGTGGGAATCACCGCGAGGTTCCTGACCGTCGCGACAATCGAAGCGGTCTGACCGGCTTTGGGATTCGGCGGTGAGAGGACGATCTCCAGAGGGTCAACCGACGGATCGGCGCGCGGTTCACTCAGTGTGGCGGGCGCGTCCACCTTGTCGATGGTATGTTGGACAACATAGAGGTCCGTCTGCCCCCGAACCGGAACGTTGTCGATCTCAATGTCTTCGCCGTCCACCGTTACCGTTCGGGTCGTGCGCTGCGTCTTGGCCTTGTTGTAGATGGCCACCAGATTCAAATCGCCGGTGGACGGGACCAGGACCGGGGAAATCCCCTGTTCCATACTGTCGTCACAGGTGAGGCGTTCGGGTAGCGACCATTCTCCGTTCCCCGTCGCGACATTGTTCGGAACGAAGAAGGACCACCACATGTCGACGAGGTCTTCGCTGGCATCCTGCCAGACCATCGCGAGGCTCCCGGCCGGTCCGGTCAGGAGCTCAAAGTCGAGTGGCCCCGTCCTTCCTTCCGACTCGAGTGTCGAGATGAGCTGCTTGTTGCTGAGGGCAACAGCGGACGTATCCGACGTCCAGGTCACGTGCGCGCGATACACGCCGGGGAGATCCACCCCATCCACAGCTTCCAGGCCGTCACGGTACCAGATCACAAGAGGTTGACCGGTCACGTCAAAGGCGATCTGCGGATTGCCGTCTGCAACGGGCTTGTTGTTCGGGTCGTCCGGGTTGTCCGGGTCGTACGGGTCGTTGGTCAGATTGGTGACCGCACCGTCCCAAGTTCCGTTGCGATACGTCACGCAAAACAGGTCGTAGTTAGCGAGTGTCGCCGGGTCCACGCCGTCCGTGACCCCTGTGTACACCAAAACAGCGTTCGTACCGTCGAAGGCCAGCGCGCTCTCGGCGATCGCTCCGGCCGCCGCGGGTATCTCCACGACGGCCGGAGGCCACGGCGGGCTGTCGACCGACTGATCGTACAAAGCCGCAAAGAGCGTGTTGTTGGCGCTGGCCGATCCCATCGCGTCACTTCCGGAATTCTGAACCCACGTCATCATCGACTTTTCACCGGCGGAAGCCACCCGAGGCGTCCGATCCAGACACGACGCGCAGGCGTCGTCCGCACCCGTACCGCTAAGCTGTGCGACGTCCCATGTCGTCGGTGAGGCGACGTCAAAGCGTGCCACGGTGATGTCCATCTTCTCCTTCAGATCGCCCATGCGGCACTCCTCGATGATACAGCGTTCCTCGCACCAGTCCGGACAGTGATCGCGGCAGGCCTGTGGATCATCGTCGTTGTTGCACGCGGTCTGACAGTCGGACTCGCACGGATCCGTGCAGGCTGTCGTCGTACTGCAGGAGGCGTCACTGTCTTCCGGTTCGACCAGAAGTCCGGCGAGGTCTTCCCATACGATGATTGCCTTGCCGCCGGTCAGCGAGGCGAGTTGAGGGTTGAAGTCGGCGGTTCCGTCGTCCTCGACCGCGATCGGATCCGTCCAGGCGCCGGCGGCGGTGTCGGTCAGGTCGGTGTTGTCCCTCGTCGAGAACCGCAGTTCGGTTCGATTGGACGGGCTTCGTGCAGGAATGTTGTTGTCATAGACCCATGCAGCCAGCAATGACGGTGTGGTTCCATCGATCACCGCGATTTCGGGCGTGGAATAGTCGAACACGTTTTCCTGCAGTGGGATCTCCCACGTGCGACTCGTCGGCGAGCAGGCCTGTGGGAGGTTCGCTGGAGGCGGGCCTGCATTGAAAACGGCGTACGATTCAGGTGGGTCAACGTAGCATCGAGGCATCACACCCAGCGTACCGAGCTTCGGGTCGTTCCCAGGCGACCAGGACTTGTTGCCCATCAGTTTCCAGGTGTACTCGAGGACGGGGAAGTTATAGCTGAACACCCATACGATGACTCGGACACCGCCGGCCATAAAGAGCTTCAGTTCATCCAACGCGCTCTCGCCCTGATCCGCGTCGTAAGGCCAGGACAGCGTCAGTCCGGCGCCACCGCCCAAGTAGCCTTCCACGGCCACCAGGTCCCTCACGCCGGTCCCGATCGCGGCTTCCGCATAAGGAAAGGGGTCGAGCGCGAGCGTTCCCTTCCACATCGGGTCGCCCTCGTCACTCCACGAGTAGATGTCGAGTGAGCCCGTCAGGCCGAGTGTCACATGCCCTATGAAGTAGCAGGGAACGCCGGCGAACGTGAAGTAAATGGGCTTGGGCGGGACGTCGGCGTCGGCGGTGGCGCTGAGGCTCACGCCGCCGCCGGGCCACCACAAGTTCGTGCCGTCATCATAGCGCCAACTCAACTGTCCGCCGATGGCGACGCTGAGTTCATAGCCGGCGATCTTGGTCTTCTTGCCCGGTATCGTGCCTGTTTTCTCTGTCAGTGGAACGGATATTTTCAGCGTTGTGGCTTCCCCGCTGCCATCGACGGTGGCCGATGTGTCCCACATCTGGGCGAACTTGAACGCGCGGTTTCCGAAGAGAGGCTTGGAATCCGGGACGTTGTCGGCACCGGGCGCACTCTTGTCGAGGTTTTTCTTTGCGGCACCCATCGATGGCGTCGTGTACTTGAGCGTTTGGTGGCTGGATGCGAGGGGATAGAGAAGCGGACTGAGGATTCCCGGTGGCGGCCAAGCTGCTTCGAGATTGGCCATGTATGTGCTCGTTGTAACGCTGCTTTCGATGGCCGCCACAATGAGCGTCTCGCCCCGGTTGAACAAGGGAAGACAGGGCACGCCGCTACCACAGGGTGGGCGAGGCGGCCCGAAGATAAACGGGCGGAATGCGTAGCATGGATCCTCCGAGCAGGCGTGTCGGTATATCACGTCGTAGTGACCGGTGTTCTCCGGATCCGCAATTCTCCATTCCAGATCGCCTGTGGCGGCCGGATTTTCCCAGTCAACGACAGCCAGGAACAGCTCGGGAAGTGGCGGCATGAGGGGCAGTCCCGACGAAACCAAGTAGTACGCGCGCTCCGACGGCCCGGAGAACGCCCCGCGAACATCCACGACACTCGATGCTGCATTTCGCGAAAGGCTGACCTCTTGGGCTACCACGTCGACGGATGTTGAGGAGTCTTCCCGAACCAGAACGCTCTGGATGACCCTGTAGTGACCGGGTGGAATGACCGTGAGCGTGTACTTGCCGGGGTAGAGATTGTAGACACCCGGGAGGAAATCGAACTTTCCGCTGCCGTCCGTGGTTGTGGCAGCGAGGAACTCATCCCTCTCCAGTGTTAGGGACGCCAACGGGATTCCGCCGCCGGAGAGGAGGCTGCGAACCGTGCCGAGCACCCGTCCCTCGCTGCCGCGTTCGACATTGTTCAATGTGAGCGGTGTGGGGGTCGTTACGCTCCCGTCGGTGTCGACGGCAACCACGTGAATCGTTGCCTGACAGCGTTCGACCGCGGTGTCCGGCCAATCGATCGCCGTATTCCACGTGATCAACCGCTTGGTTCCATTGAGCACGAACGGACCGACATTTCCGAAGACGGAGGGTTCGTCTACCCGTGAGCCGCCCAAACGAAGCTCGACCTGAACCTCGTAACCGAGCGGAGAGGCAGGATCATCCGGCGGGTCCGACGCCAGGTCGTAGGTGATGTCCACCAACCGGCTGGCGTCCTGCCGCTGATACGCGGCGACGTTGGTCACGGTCGGCACGGCCATCGCTCGCGGCGATGCAACGATGAAGACGCTACACAACATGATCGCCGCGGTCGTGGCATTCCTGTGAGCGTGCGGATGATGTCCTGGAGGATCGGTGCGAGGCGACGCGGCTTCGTCCCGTCGAAGCGGAACGACGGCATCTGTGAAGGCGGGCGTGATCTTGCGCATGGTCAGTCTCCGGTGTTGTCCGTTGAGGCGCGGGCGATCGGGAACGTGAGACGCGACTCGCGAGTGCGAAAGAAGAGTACCGTACCCGGTCGACCGACTCCCAACCTGGATCCAATGTCCGGTCAAGATGACGAGTTCGGTCGACGCGCCGAGGCTGGAACGCACCTGGCGCGTCAGCGTCGCACATTCTACATCAGCGACGGAAGGAAGAGAAAGACAATACGCGGAAATCTCTGGGAAACCTCCCTCGGGGGCGCCAACAACGGTTGAGCCGCGGACGTCGTCGCGATCGCATCCACGAATGGGCCCGGACGATTCGTTCAGCGAACGAACTGTTTCAAGGGGTCGGATGTCCGATGTCGTGGAGGCCGCCAGGCGGGACCCTGAACCGATTCAGTACGCTTTCCGTTGTGCGGTGGATCGGAACGGACGGCCCCCGCCGTTCAACTCCAGGAGCTCGATCGAAGTCGAATTGGAGAGAAAATGTGCGCAAGTCAGGCGGCGATGTCCCCATCATAAGAGTGAACGAATGGGCGACACCGTCCGACCGCGAAGGGGCGAATCAACGGTAACGATCGGGCCGAAGGTATGCCTTCCGCGAAGATCCTCACGCCTGTGACGCGCGACGCGTGCGCGCTCACGAGGGTCCGGACGAACCGCCTTGTTCACGTGCGGGGCTGACCCGGGCCAACCCCGCGCCAACATGGAAGTACAGGATCTAACACACATATAGCGCACGGGCTACCGGTGCGCGCAGAAGGAGATCAGCCATGAAGGCTATTGTGATTGTGGGTCTTATCGTCAGTCTGAGCGGCCTACAGAGTACGTATGAAACATTCGTCCCAGTCGAATCGCCCCGCGCGGGCGAGGCCGCCGTTGAGATGAATGCCTCTCCTGCTGAGGGTCGTGCTTCGTCGCCTTCCGTTTCGATCGCGGACGTGAGCATGGATGCGCCCGGTGCGAGAGAGAACGCTCCGGCCGCGTCGTCTCCTGAGGAAGTGACCTGGTCACCCGTCGCCCAGGGGCCGGTGGCGGCGACACACTGTTGCATGTCGGGAGGAACATGTAACTCCCGAAACAATCCATGCGTTCCGCCTAGCACTCCGACGGCGTGTCCGTGTGCAGACGAGGAATAATCTGGACGCTGCTGCTGATTTGCATCCAAACCTCTAACTAGTCGGCCACCCCTCGGCTCAGAGCGATGAAAGCACGGGCGCGGTCAGGGGATCGGCGGGGGAGGGTATGGAAACAACAGTTCATCCTTACCCTCCTCCATCCTCTTCATAGGTCGGCTGAGGTAGTCCATGTCGTAGACGTCCATGGCGTGGATTTGGGGCAGGCCGTCTGTGAGCCGATATCTGAAGCTAGTGCCAAAGTAGGGTACGACCAACAAATCATGCCGATTGATCGGTACCGCTTCATTGAATGATCGCGGCCACGTACCATGACCTCGACGATACTCACAGAGGTAGGCGGCCAGGATTGCGGCGGCGCGTTTGGTGCCAACTCTCGCCCGGAAATGATATCCGCCTGGGTATCCGTTCATACTTATCCTGACGAGCGTCCATGCGGGATCTTCCCTGACGCCCGCACGAAACTGCTTCCAGTTCTGTTCTATCTCGCGTCCTGTGAGATCGTCCCAGGTCGCAACCTCCGCGATCACCGCGTCAATCATTGCCAGCATCGCTTCGGGTGTTGTAGCCTCCGCATGCTGACGAACCCTCTGTGGAATCTCTCCGTTCTTTTCAAACAAGCCCTCTGTCATGGCATTCAGGAGCTCAATGTCAATGCGGCCTCGACCATCCGACGAGTCCGCGACCGAGGCCCCCTCGCAGAACTGGGCCAATGTGTGGCGTTCCGTCACGAGGCCACCGCGGTACGCCGGCATCGGTCCGTCGCGCAGGACCCACTCCACGTAGGGCGCCACAGATCGGGAGGAGTGAACGGACTCGCTAAGGATCGCGAGCACAGCGTCGTAAATCGAGGAACGAGAGATCGAAGCATCGACGCGGCGCATATAGAGCGGGCTGTAGCCCTGGTCCAGAGTGATAGACCGTGCCGCCTCGAGGTCGGCTGTCGCCTCAGCATCGTCTCCGGTGCGATACCGATATAACGCTCGAGTCGCAAATGCCTCACAGAGCCTGATCGGCACGTCTCGCCTCGGCTGATGCTCATGCCACGCCAACGCCGTCGCCTCGATGGCTTGTTCGCGGAACTCGAAGCGCGTCTTCGACCGAAGTTCCCGAATCTGATCCAACTGCGAGCCCCATGCATGAAGCCATGCCTCGGCCGCAGCACGCGCGTCGGCATCCGTTCCGCGAAGCGAGTCCAACAGTTGCCCCGGCATGCTCTCGTAAACCGCCTCCAACAGCTCCATGGGGGCGTCGGCCACCGGTTTTAGAAGTAGCTCCAGCTGAGGCAAGTCCAGATCCAGCGCGTCAAGTTCCGTGACGACTCCGCTCCTGAAACTGAGCTCACCGAGTTTGGTCATGAGATAGCGCTGCGATCGGCGAACGACGTCGGAACGGACCTGCATCGTCGTTTTGGCCTGCGTTGCCTGCAGGTACAGCACCGTGACCGTTACGGCAAAGGCTGTCAGCAACGCCAGCGCGGTCGCAACGGCCGCGACCGGCCAACGGTAGCGATACAGGGCTTTTCGGGCGACGTAGAGGGCGTTATCGCGCTTGGCGGCGATCGCTTCGCCGTTCAGGAAGCGCCGCAGGTCTTCGCGGAACGCGGCGGCTGACTGATAGCGGCGTTCACGATCCTTGTGGAGCGCAATGAGTATGATGGTCTGCAGGTCGTCTTCGATGTCGCTTCGGATGGAGGACGGCCGTATCGGCGGCGTTTCGATGATACTTTGCGCCACGGTCTCGCAGCTTTTCCCTGAGACGGGGTAGGGCAGGAAGTCCGTGAGCATTTCGTAGAGGATGACGCCCAGCGAGTAGACATCACTTCGGATGTCGATCAAGCTCGAATCGCGCATAGCCTGTTCCGGCGACGCGTAGTACCAGGTGCCTGCGAACGAGCCGGTTTGTGTAACGATCATGGTGATCGCCGATTCCGCGGGCGAGACGGGTTTGGCGAGACCGAAATCCAGGATTCGCGCACACCCGAACTCATCCACCAGAACGTTGGACGGCTTCAGGTCTCGGTGGATCACTCCTCGTTGGTGGGCATAGTGAACCGCATCGCAAATCTGCAGGAACAGCGTCAACGTCTCTTCGATGCTCAGCGTCCGCGTACACAAGTATCGGTCCAGCGGTTCGCCGTCGACGTACTCCATGGCGAAGTAGTCACGTCCATCTTCCTGTCCACATTCATAGACGGAAACGATGTTCGGATGGTCGAGGCGAGACGCCAACGTGACCTCATTCTTGAAACGCTGGCGCTCGGAAGCGGAAGCCAACGCGCCTTCGCGGATGACCTTGAGCGCAACGATGCGTTTCGTGCCGAACTGCTTTGCCCGGTAGACGATGCCTTGGCCACCTCCATCCAGTTCGTCCAAGAGCTGAAACCGTCCGAACCGAGGCAACGCAAACGCATCGTCCGTTACGGCGTCGCCCTTTGCGGTGGGCGCGCCCGCCGTACCCTGACTGCCCAGGCCCAAGGCCTGTGCCGACTGTCTGTGCTTGTCCAGATGATCGTCAACGAACCGCAGGTCATCAAAGAACTCGCGCAGTTCTTTCGCGTGATCAGGGTAACGGGTGGCGTACTCTTCGCAGGCTGGGTGTTCGCCACGATCCGTGCGTCTGAAAACCTCAGCCAGTATGTCGTCAAAGGGAGTGTTGGACGGCTGATTCGTCGTCATGACCTGTTCAGCGCGAGGCGAAGTGAGCGTATCGCCTGCTGCGCGATTCTACAGACCTGTCCTTCCGATCGTCCGACACGACGCGCGACCTCGGCAAGAGGCAGTTGTCTGAGTTTGTAGAGGGATAGAACCTCGCGCTGTAATTCCGGCAGCGTTTGAAGCGCCGCCCGCAGCATTCCTGCGTGCTCGTCGCCGGCGACGAAACTGGAAGGTGTGCGGATATCCGCCCGAAGATCGCCCTCGGCCACACCGGCTCCGGACGAATGGGCACCTTTAATGCGATGCGATTGCAGCTGACCGTGATGATCGTCGCGCATGTTGCAGATCACGCGACGGGCGATCGTGTAGATCCAGCCAAGGAATCCCCGGTCGTTATAGTGGACATAGTTCCTGGCTCCTGCTACCGCTGCCGCGACCGCGTCCTGGTAAAGATCTTCAACGGTAACGACCTTGAGGACATACGGACCCGATCGTCGAGCGATGTACTGCCGTATGGATCGCTCATACCGATCCAGCAGCATCTTCACGGTGGCTGCACCGGGAGTTTCATCGCTTGCTTGAGGGAGAGGGGCGTTCATTCGTGTCGTCTTGTCCTCATTCCGCCGTATCCGAGGTCGCCAGTATAGCCGAACCGGGTGTCAACCGCGCCAATATCGAGAATCGTGCTTCCAGTGCCACTTGACGTCCCATGCGTCCGCTGAGATCAACGATCGCTATCCCGCACTCCGCGCACGACAGTCGCATTGTTGCCGGTTGCGTCCTGAGATTCGGCATCGAATCCTGCCGTTGCGCTTTCGTGAGAATTCGTAGCATTCCGAGTGGGCGTGCCGGTCGCCGAACGGAGCGCCGCTCACTGTTTCAACGCGGTTTCTCTTGGCCACGGTGCGTCCGACCCTGTACACTACGGTGCGTGCGGCTCGCACAGTTCGTCAACCGATGACGCTGGTTTCAAACAACGGAGTGAAAGATGCCCACCTCGACGCGGATCGGATGCGCGGCTTTTATGATGATGGCCTGCCTGAATGTTCTTTCGGCACGCGCGCAGATCATAATCCATGTGGACGACGACGCGCCCGCGGGCGGAGACGGTGCGACATGGTCCAGCGCCTTCACCCATCTTCAGGATGCGCTATTCAATGCAAGCGGACCGGCTGAGATACGCATCGCACAGGGAACGTACCATCCCGACCGGGACGGATCCGGGAACATCACGCCCGGTGATCGAACGGCATCGTTTGCGCTCGTCACGGGCGTTGCATTGTACGGCGGTTACCGCGGTTGCCCCGGCGGCGATTGCCAAACCGGAGATCCGGACGAACGAGACATCTCGATCTACGAGAGCGTTTTCAGTGGCGACTTGGCTGATGACGACCAGCCCGACTTCGTAAACATCGCCGAGAACAGTTATCACGTCGTGCGCAGTAAGGGCGCCGATCCGACGGCCGTGCTCTCAGGAGTTACGATCCAAGGCGCGAACGGTAACGGGCCGCCGACGCACGAATTCGAGCACGGCGGCGGGATGTACAACGTTGACGGCAGCCCGACCGTCATCGACTGCATCTTTCTCGACAATGTCGCCGAGTTCGGTGGAGGCATGTACAACCGAAACGGGCATTCGACGATCACGCGGTGCACCTTCCGAGGGAATCTCGGCGTTCTGGGCGGAGGCATCTGCAACACACTTGCTGATCCGGTGATCACCGGTTGCGCGTTCATTGGAAACAAGAGTGACTTTCGCGGCGGAGGGATGTGCAACTTGGGGAGCGACCCGACAGTGATAAACTGCACGTTCACCGCCAACACGGCCGTCGAGGGCGGTGGCGTGTTGAACTCCGGGAGTGCCCCGACGTTTGAAAGTTGCTCGTTCGACAACAACACAGCCGTCGAGGTCGGAGGCGGGTTGGTGAACACAGACGCCAGTCCGGCGTTGATGAACTGCCTGTTCGTGGGTAACAGTGCGCAGCACGGCGGCGGGATGTACAGCCGAGAGGGAATCGGTGGGACCATCACCAACTGCACGTTCAGCCAAAACCGCGCCGCTCAAAACGGAGGCGGTATTCATATTTGGCGGGGCTCGCTCTGGTCGCTAACGAACTGCGTCCTCTGGCAGAACATCGACGGGCTCAGCGCGGAGACGGGTCCGTTCGTCGATGAATCGGCCCAGGCGCACATCGAAAGCGGCGGATTCGTCGTGCAGCACACTTGCGTTGAAGGGCTCGTTGCGGGAGGCGACTTCGACGACGGGACCAACATCGGCGACGATCCGATCTTCACCACAGGGCCACTCGGATGTCTATATCTCGGGCAGATCGCCACGGGGGCGACGGCGGATAGCCCCTGCGTCGATGCAGGCAGTGATATCGCGGCCGCCTTGAACCTAGCGTCCGTGACGACCCGAAGGGACGAGGGCGTCGACACGGACATCGCAGACATGGGGTACCACTACGTCGTCACGGGGCAGCAGTTTGTGGTGGGTGACTTCGACCGCAACAACAACCTCGACGATACGGATTTCCGAGGCTGGCCTGCTTGTATGTCTCGGCCGGCACGTCCGACCGAGGATCTCTGCTGCCGCATCTTCGATGTTGACTCGGATGGCGACGTGGACCTGCGGGACCACGCTGCCTTTCAGGTCGCGTTTGACGGCCCCTGATCGCGTTTTTGGCGTCGTATCTGGCGGTCCCGCGCGCCAGGGTATCAGGTATTTTACGTTGGTGAAGGGGTTGAATCGTGCTGCCCGCCATGCGACAATTGGGTCGTCGGGCGCCCAGGCAGCGAGCGACGCGCTTCCGGTCGCCTTTCTCTCCGATCTGTTCGTGTCTCATCGTCGCACAGGAGGTGTTCAAGATGAAGTCTTCTCAACGTTCGCTCAGATTCCTTTCGAAACGGTTCGCACCTTTGCCTTTCTTCGCGGTGATTTGTGTCATCGCGGCGCTTGTCTCTCCGGCGACCGTGCTCGCCGACCATCAGTACGCGGCCGCCACTCTCACGGGATGCTGCGGAAGCCAGTGTGCGTCGTGTACGGGGACCGTTGTCGTTGAGTTCGCCTGGAATGCCGCCGACTGCTTTCCAAATTGTATGGTCGTAGGGTCGGTCGCTCAGAATGACACAGGTTGCACCATACCTGCCGGTTCCATACTGCAGCTCGTGCGGCCGGATGCCGGGGATGGATGCGTGGATGACACGGTGGACCCGTTCAGTCTGTCGTTTACGCTCGACTCGCCGTTCTCCATGTCGCACACCGAGATGTGCGAAGTCTTGACAACCGACGTCGTTGTGAGGGCGGGAACGGTGAGTGGAAACGCAACGTTCTACGGCAACCCGACCAAGGCCTTGTTCCAGTGCCTTCCAGATTCCGATGTGCCGACGGTCTCGGAGTGGGGACTAATGGCGTTTGGATTCGTACTGCTCACTGCGGGAACCGTTACGATTCGCCGGCGATACGCCAGTGAAGCACAACGATAGGCTCTGCTGCACGAGTCGGAGCATCAAGACGGAACGATCAGCGGCACGCGTTGAAGGACTCGACCGGGCGCGGCGATCCCTGCGACTCATAGAGTCTGACGGCGCGCTTCGTCGCTTGAATCACGTAGGGATCCTCTACGCCGCGCAGTTCGCACATCCTTCGCCAGCTGGGCAATAACAGGTTCTCTGCCTGCTCGAAGTGTCCCTGCTTGACCAGGCAGTCGCCCAGCGCGCTCCGCGCCATCGCACCGAGCCAATGATCCTCCATTTGCGTCGATGTACAGATGCGCAGCGAGTCGCGAAGGACGCGCTCCGCTTCATTGACTTCATCGCGAGAGAGCAGCGCCTGTCCCAGTCCGATCATGGGCTCGACAAGATACAGATGATCGCTGCCGAATCTTGCAGCGTAGATCCCGATCGCCCGATGGAAGACTGACTCCGCCTCCGAGCACTCATTGGCATCATAGAGCACCCAGCCCAGGTGATTGGACAGGTCCGCGATCGACCGATGACCGGGCCGCATCCGCTCCCTGCACGTTTTCAACGCCGCCCGAACCATCGGAAGCGCCCCGGATGCATCGCCCCTCTCGCGCAGAATCGCTCCGAGTAGACCCTGCACGGACGTCGTGTAATGGTGGTCGACGCCGATGCCGGGGGCGTTGCGATAGATCCTCAGCGCCTGCCGCGCCGCCTCCTCCGCCTCGCCGTATCGCCCCTGTCCTCGCAATGCGGTGGCGAGCGCCTGAAGTGCCGAAGCGCAGTAATGGTGTTCGCCGTCGAGCAGACCGCGCCGAATGGACAATGCCTGCGTGGCGCGCTCCTCCGCCTCGGGGTACATGCCGAGATCCGAGAGCACCTCCGAAAGGGATTCCAGACTCGAGGCAACGCTGTTGTCATTCTCGCCGAAGTTCTGTTTTTGAATATCAAGCCCACTGCGCACCAACGCCTCACCTTCTCGGAAATCCCCGCGAAATCGCTCGATCGTGCCGAGAATGACCGACGTGTGCGCAACGTCGGGGTGATGATCGCCGAGCAACATGCGCCGAATCGAAAACGACTCACTGAGCAGTCGATGGGCCTCGTCATATTCATCCTTCCAACGAGACAGCAAGCCCAGATGAAACAGGCTCTCAGCAACGGCCACATGTTCTTCGCCGTACAATTCCCGACGAACGCTTAGAGCACGTTTCAGAAGTCGCGTTGCCTCCTCGTAGTCCCCTAGCTTCTGACAGATACGCCCCATGACGTTCATCAGCGCCGCCTGGACCGCAGGTTCCTGCACGAGGTCCGTCTCAATACGTTTGACACCTTCCTGGAGTATGTCGTTCGCCGTCACGTCCACCCCCAGCGCGACGTCGGGGTCCACCACGTTGAACAGGCTGATCAAGAATTCCGATACGTACCCCGCGGTCGTCGCCTCCTCCCCGGCCTTTTGCTCTGCCTGTTCCGCACGATGGCGCGCGAAGTCCGCCGCCTCGCGCTGATCTCGCTCCGCTTCATACAGCACGCGCGTCCAAACGCCGAACCCGAGAATCAACACCAGAATCACCGCGGAAAACGCCACACCTGCTTTGTGTCGCGAAACCAGCTTGTTGATCTGATAGAGCGTACTCGGCGGACGAGCCAAAATCGGTTGCTTCGACAAGAAGCGCGTAATGTCCTCGCTCATCGACGCCGCACTCTGATACCGCCGGTGCGGTTCCTTCGTGAGCGCCTTGAGGACGATGGTCTCCAAGTCTCCCCGCACGCCGCGGTTGATCACCGCCGGCCTGATAGGTTCGTCATGGCAGATCGCACGAACAGCCTCCGGAAGCGCTGTGCGATGCACCTCGTACGGAAGGCGATCGGTGAGCAGCTCATACAGTATTACGCCGAGCGCATACACATCGCTCCGCAGGTCGATCTCGTCGGCGTTTCCGCGAGCCTGCTCCGGACTCATATACGGAACCGTCCCCTGAATGCTCCCGATCTCCGTTACGAGACTCGTCACGGCAAGGTCCGACTGCGTGATCTTCGCCAGCCCGAAGTCCAGCACCTTCGGACGCCCTTCGGTATCAATGAGAATATTCGTCGGCTTCAGATCGCGATGGATCACCCCTCGTTGATGGGCATAACTGATGGCGTCACACATCTGCGAGAACAGCGACAACCGGTCGTGCAGCGATGGATTCGTCCGACGAACGAAATCCGTCAACGTCTCCCCGCGCACCAGTTCCATCGCGAAGAAGTGTAGTCCGTCCTCCGTCCGGCCTGTTTCGTAGATCCCCGCCACGCCCGGATGACGCAGTCGTGCAAGCGTCTGGGCCTCGCGGTCGAACAAACGAACGTAGTGCTCATCAACGAACCGATCGCCGCGAACCACCTTCAGCGCCACCGCGCGCTTGGGGTGCTGTTGCTCGGCCTCGTAGACGATCCCCATCCCCCCGCGACCGAGCACCGAGACGATGCGATAATCGCCGATCATCGAAGGCTGCGCCGACGAAGCCGCCGTGGGGATCGTACTCTCCGCGCCTTCCAGAGCATTCTTGGCCGCAGCGAGAAAATCCAGGTCATCGCGGTCGAGTGCGCTCGGTGGTGGGTCCGAAGATGGAGGATCCGAAGACTCGTTCGTCATCGCGCTAACGCTCCGCAGGGGAATCGACACGACCACCAGACGAGTATAGACCGCCTTCGTCGACCCGTCACGTCCGCGCCCCATGACCGTCGCCCAAACGGCCCTTAGGCGCGATGCGAGTGTGAATACAAGGCCCGCGCAGTAGCGGAGAGCGCCAACGGAGGCACTGACCTCGTCGTTAGATCACGGAGGACACGGCCCCGGTGGTGGCGTGGTGTGAGACGGCAGGAACGGATAATTCGCGCCGCCGAACGCGTTCAACACCGATACGGTTTCGCTGATCGTGATCTTGCCGTCGAGCTTTGGTTCCGGTCCGGCGGTCACGCCCAGAAGCGACATGCTCGCCTTGCTCGGGGCGCCGGGTGCACCGGCAAACTTCGCCACCATCGCCAGTGTGTCGACGACGCTAACGAGGTCTCCGGGGACGCGGTAGGTACCTCCGTCCAGCTCCACCATGTCTGCCCAGCCGGCAGTGCGAACCTCCAGCGGATCGCTGTAGTGGGATTCGAGGTGCAGGGAGCAGGTTTCATCGATGATCCGAATGTCGTATAGCGCATAAAGGTGGGGCGGCCCGACTATGACCAAGCGGCTCGGCGTGATGGCCGGGTGAAGGACGTAAACAACGCCCAGCGACGACCAGTCTCGGAAGTGTGGTGTACACTCCAGCTCGGCGAGCTGAATGGCCGGATCGCCCGGCGCCGGAGGATCGTAGAAACTTTCACCGGGGACTTCACTGCCAAGCCACGGCTCCTGAACGAACAAAGACTGCCCCTCCCACGATTCCCAACCGGTCGGCATCTGTTTGAACGTTACACGAACCGCCTGAGAATGACCGGCATCACCGCCTTCAAAGGAGATCATGCGAGGTCGGTTCCACGGTACCATGTCGGGAGGTGTCCCGATATCGGGGCCAAGTTCCGGTTCGGCCGGGCTCGACGGGAAACAGGGCGTATACTCGCATGACAGGTCGAGAAAGCCGCGACCTCGGTTTGCGGTGCCTTCACCTGAGCCCACCGACATCCACGAACCTACGCGGATCGTATAGCACTCGTTGGGGAAGACGACGCGTTCGATATAGCCACTGCCGGCATCCGTGATTCCGTTGCAGCCCTCTTCGGAGCCGTCGCCGTCTTGCAGTGGGCTGACGCCGTAGTAGAGGCCGGGGCATGGGCAGTGGTTCTTGCACAGGCCGATGACCTCGTTGCTGCACCCCGGCGGCCAATTAGGACTAACGCAGATGTCCGTTCCGGGGCATTGATTTGGAACCACGCACCGGTTGCCCGGCGGGTTACCCGGGCAAACGCACTCATGGCCGTCATTGGTTCCCCCGTCGCAGCGCGTTACGTCTTCGTGGTACAGCGCGAGGGCTCCGTCATTGCCGACATATCCGTCCTGCGTCCAGCCGGACTGTGTTGCGCACATGCTGGCGACCAGCAGTCCCGTGCAGGTCGACGTGTATTCGAACCAGATGTCTCCATCCATGGCGAAGTCCGCGCCCTCGCCTCGTACGACCGACGGGCCGTCGATGGTCGCGCAGGCGTTGTCGAACGCATATAGGTCGTCTTCTATCCAAGGTGGCCAGGGCCAGATGATGCCGGGACCGCACTCGAGCAGGCAGTCCGCGCCGCAGCCATCGGATGGGTCGAGGTTTCCGTCGTCGCACTGTTCGCCCGGATCGAGCACGCCGTCGCCGCAGGTTTCCGGCGCCGCCTCGACCTTGTCCGTTGCCCCGGACAGCCGGCAGTAATCATTCGGTTGCGACGGTGGTTCGTAGTTCGCACAGGTAGGATCCTCCCTGTCCCACACGCCGACCGCGAGGGTGCATTGCCGCAGTGTCTTGATGCTGCATTGCGGGAGATCGGCACCGTTGCCGCAGGTCCAGCAGGCGGCTGTGTCGGCCGGGGGCACTGCGATGCCGAGTGGCCCGCTCGGTCCGCCCAGGCAGAAGGCCAGATCCGCGCCGCCGCGCTCGCTTCCCGCGATGTAGACGGAAGGACGCGCGAGTATGTCGTCAGCCGAACTGCCCTTCGGGCTAAAGCCCGATGCGGATTGAGCGTCACGATCCGTGGGCATGTGCTGCGCCCAATGCCAGAAACAGGTATTGTCTTCGGGGGCGGCCGTGTTGTTCGCGACCTCGAGCCAATGCCGTTCACCCGGTACCAATCCCGTGATCGGCGTATCGAGTGTCAGCGTGTATCCTTGCATGACAATCCCGAAGGTCGACTCAAAAGTAGTGTTCGGCTCCGGGCCCATGGCGATGTTCGCACCGGTCACCTCGGATTCTCCGATGAGAATCCCGGGTCGCCCGGTGTCTCCCCAGAAGTCGGCGGACTGGAACACCCGGACGCGGAAGTGATCCGAGACCATCCCGACGCAACTGAACTGCTCGTAACCCTGATCGCCGGGCTGCCCCGGAGCCGACGCGTCCATGTACGTCCCCCAGACGCAGAGTTGTGTGAGCGTGTCACCGTTTGGCACGAAGTCGTCCGCGGCTACCACGGCGCTGCCCGGTGCGGTGAGGTCACTCATGTAGGTGAAGCCATATCCGAGCGGGTACTGGCAATTGTTCCTCCCCACGAGATCGCAGGCTGTGCAGGGCGGAAGTGGGTCATTGCATCCGGTTCCGCCGGTAAAGGCGCCGGTGGGCGTCGTCTCACATTGCGCGCGACTCATGCAGGTGGCTGGGTCGGCTATGTTGCAGGGTGTTTGCGGGTCGGCTCGGTCGTCACAATCTCCCGGGCCCACACAGCATGAGCCGATGTCGCACACGCCCGTCAAGCACGACGTCGCCGGTTCTCCACCGGAGGGATCACATCCGACGCCGTCATGCTCACCACCGAGGCACGTCCCGCTCTCGCATGTTCCTCGTGGGCACTGAGCCCGCGTTGAGCCGAAGCCGTTCCATTTGCCGCTGACGGCGTCGCAGTCCAGTTCGTCCAGCTCCGCGCAGAACTGACAGGTGGCGGCCGTGCAAGCGGTGCTGTTCGCGCAGGGAATCGGATTTCCGAGGCCGTCGTCCGCGAGTGATCCGTCGGCGTTCACGCAGAGGCTCTGCGGCAGGCAGCAGGCGGCGATCGGGCAGGCGGAGGCGGTGATGTGCATCTGGTAAGGTCCCCACGTTCCGCCCGGGGCGCTGTGCACCGGATACCAGTAGGTTCCGGGGGGGAGTGGACCGAACGTCGCCCAAGCATCATCGCCTGCGCAGAATGGTGCGGCGATCCCTTCCGACGCGTCCTGCGTTCCGACACACCCGCCGTCGTCCGCGGCGCCGATCACTGTGGACGCCACCGTTGTGGAACAAGGGTCGCATGTGTTCCAGAGGCTGGCCCAGATGGGTTGCTTCGCCTGGCCTGTTCGCTGCTGCGTGGTGCAGAAGTCGATCCGCACGTTGGCGCAGGCGTGGGTTTCGAAGGCGTGCCACCACCCGCGATCTTGCGTCGAACCGGTTGGATGGAAGATGCCTGTCTCGCAGGAACCGGGGTTATCGTTGAGGGTTGCGACGAGGTTGTCACCCGAGATTGTGACGGTCTGCGGCTCGCAGTCCGTCAGTGAGGCAACGTCGAGAAAGAGGAGATTCTCTGGTAACGAGGCTTCGGTGCAGGTGTCATGGCCTGTCAGTTCCGGCTGGACGCATGCGTTGGGATCGCAGTTTGTGCCGAATCCCTGACTGATGGTGGCGGCGGGGCATGGCGGCTGACAGAGGGCGGTGCCACAATCCGCGTTGGTCAGGCAGGGCTCACCCGTGTCGTTGCAGGCGGCGCCGGCGACTTCGGTGCAACTCCCGGTCAGGGAATCGCAACAGGCGGACGTCGCGCAAACCGATGGAACCGGATCACAGGCGGGTGCAGCGGTGCCGAGAAAGAGGCCGCCCGCTGACTCGCAGTCCCACGGAAGGAGTTCGCTGCAAATGCCTTTGCCGGCGTTGCAGCACGCGCCGACGGGTGAGGGCACGATGTTGCCGACGATCTCGAACGCCAGTAGGCCGCGTGTGCCGGTTGGCAGGACGGCTGAAGCGGACACCGGTGCGCCGTTGAGCCAGAGTTGTGTATCGTCGTTGGCGCCGGTGTCGACGGCGTCGGTGCTCATCCAGTGGTGACGGCCGAAAGGAGAGAATCGGACCGACGGCGTGATCGTCATCCAGCCGCGTGCGGGAATGACCGGTCCGTCGGTCACAACGACCGTGCGAAGCCGCGTCTTGCCATCGAAAACGGATTCAGAAAGCACTCGCGCGGTTGGTGTGCCGGCTTGGTCATAAAAGGAGATGCGCACGCGCGACGGGTCACCCTGGATCCCGTCAGCGTCGAACCCGCCGACATAACGGATTGTCGTTGCTACGATGAAATCGTTTCCCGCGTCTGCTCCGGCGAACACGTAATCGTCGCCGAGCTCGTGGATCGCCTCGCAGGTTGCGAGAGTGATCGGTCCGATGCTCGCAATATACGTACCAACCGGTGCGATCCCGGCGCTGTAAGCCGGACACCCAAAGTGCTCGTCGGCGTTCGGCGCGGTAGGAGGAGCAGGGTAGGTACAGATCGCTTCATCGGCCTCCGTGCGTGGATCGTCGCCGACGAAGAGCCAGCGACCACCGGCCGCGTCGCAGTCCGGCTTGCTGGAACGTGTGCACAGAAGATAACCGCCGGTCCCGTCGTCGGTGCAGCAACGTCCGTTGACAACGCAGTCGGCGCCGACTTGGCAGTGGCCGCCAAATCCACAATCTGCGTGGGTACTGCACGGAGCGCCATGATTCGAGCCCGCGTCACAGTAGTCCTCCCAACACGCCTTGGCTGTTCCGCAGGGCGGGTCCGGGCTTCGACAGACGCCGCCGCAATACCCGCCGGTGGCGGTGTCGCAGTCGGCGTTTGACGTGCAAGTGGCTCCCGCGTTGCTTCCGCGGACGCATTCCCGGGGCACGCAGATTTCGGTGCCCGTACAGTCGCTGAGGTCATTACAATCTGCATCGATCACACACGGGTGGACGCAACTACCTGTCTGGAACGGGCCGCTGTCTTCGTCGCAGACTTCCCCGGAGCTGCCGCCACATGGGTCGCCCGCGCCTGGTGCGCAGTTCCCATCGCCATCACAGATCTCCGAGCCGTTGCAGAAGACCTCGTCGTAACACGACTCGCACATCTGCCGAGGAGTATTCAGGCAAACGCCGCCCCAACATCGATCCACGGTGCAGCGGCTGCAATCGTCACAGTCGCGATCAAAGACGCACGGGATCGCGAAAGAAGCATCGTTCACCGAACCGGAAGAGACCGTTCCCTTGACGGTCGCTTGGGCGCCGTGCGGAGCCCTTTGTTCAACACCCGCGCCGTGGACACCGGTCGTGCGCGTCGACGCGCTGCTGCGATCCTCGGGCCCTGCAGGGGCTGCACCTTTTGCCATCAAGACCAGGAGCAGAATGGATGCCGGCGCAACGCGAAAGTGACGCCGAGACAATGGGAGAATGAAATGCATTGATCCCTTCCTTCGTCTGATGTAGAGTAGCTGTCTACGGCGATTTTGAACGCATCCACGACTGTGATGGTCATTCTACTCGAAGGACCTCGTCGGTTCGAGCAAGAAGACAGGATTTCAGGGAATTGTACTACCACCACGCCCCAAAGGGGAGTTCTGTTCAGCCGCATGCGGATTCCGGTCGAAGTGGGGTCTCGCCCCAGAGAGGTCGTTTCAGGTGGGGCCCCGATGCGCGAGGGCTGGCCAATCGCTCGATTCAATGTTGCGCGGAGCGAATCCTCGGTTCTATCCGGACGAAAGCGTCCAGAATGACGTCCATCAGTGACGCGTCATCGAGAGGCCAACGGGCTTTTGACCGACCGTACCCGAGCCCGTACGCTCATGGAGCGACGAGTGTTCTGTCAGGCTCGCAGGGCTGCGGCAGGGGACCGTATTTGCCCTAGGGGCGGGGCGTACCGAGGTCAATAATGGTGCATCATCCGGAATCGGCGTTGACGATCGAAATGTCGAAGGATACTCCGAGGCGCTCGATGGGATTTAGGGCGCACGCAACCGTGCGTCGTATCCTCGGATGTGCCGGTTGCGCGCTGGCGCTCTGCTCGGCCTCGGCGTGCGCCCAACAGGCGCGAACGCCTCGAATCGCGCTCGAACTCATCATGTCCGACCCCGACTGGATCGGCAACGCGCCCCAGCGAGCCTATTGGGCGGACGACAGTCGTTCTATCTACTACTCGAAGAAGAGGCCCAACGAAGAGCACCACGACTTGGTCCAGATTGACCTGGAAGGAAACGTGCTTCGGATCGTCTCCGACGATGAGCGTGGGACCATGGACGTGCCCCGCGGTCAATGGAGCCGCGATCGAAATCGAAAAGTCTACGTCCTTCACGGCGATCTCTTCGTGAAGGACTTGGTGTCCGGCGAGATTCGGCAGCTCGCGCGTACGCACGATCGTGAACGCAGGCCGCGATTCGTCCTTAACGACACGGCGATCTCATTCCAACGCGGTACCCAGGTGTTCGTCCGCGACCTCAACGCGGGGCTCGAATTCCAACCGGCTGACCTCCGCGCCGAGAAGGATCCCGAAGACAAGAAGAAGGACGAGAAGTACGACTATCTCAAAGGCCAGCAGGTGCGCCTGTTCGATCACGTACGCGAGCAGGAGAAGAAGCGCGAATTCCGAAAACAGCGCGATCGCGCGCAACACGACGCCGACCAAACCCGCGTTCCCAGGCCATGGTACCTGGGCGAGGATGTGGAGATCGTCGAGCAGAATCTCTCGCCGACGTGCAAGTGGATGATCGTACGTCTTCGACCGAAGAAGAGCGACGCCGGAAAAAAGGACACGATGCCTAACTACGTTTCGGAGTCGGGATACGTCACGTCGCGAAACGTGCGATCCAAAGTAGGTACCGGAAAACCGACCGGCGACACGCTCCTCCTTCTCGATCTGGGTGCGAAGAAACGCTACACCCTCGACCCATCTGAGTTTCCAGGCATTGCGGATGATCCACTCAAAGAGCTTCGCGATGCCGCCAGAGCAGAACGCAAATCCGAGAAGACAGGACAACCTGTCGAAAGTGAGAACGCCAAAACGGACGACCACGACAAACCGTCGCCACCGGAGGCACTCGACGCGATGTCGAACGAAGACTCCGACGACAAGGGTGCTGACGCCAAGATCTCCATGGGCGACGCTGACAAGAAAGACAAAGAGAAATCACCCAAGTCAAGACCCATCAGATTCCACGGTATCACCTGGAACGAAGACGGCAACCGTGTTCTGCTTCAGCTGTTTTCCCTCGACCGCAAAGACCGTTGGATCGCGACCATCGACTTGGACAGCGGTAAGTTCGTCCCCCAAGAACGCATCACCGACCCCGCGTGGATCAACTGGAGGTTTTCGACGGCCGCCTGGCTGAAAGACGGTGAAACGATCTACTTCCTTTCCGAAGAGAGTGGCTACTCGGCGCTCTATCTCAAAAACGTGACCACCGGCCGTCGACGTCTGTTGGTCGGTGGAGAGTTCGAAGTTTCATCCGTGGAACGAAGCCACGCCGGCGACCAGCTGTATTACACAGCCAACACGACACACCCCGGCGTGTACGAGCGTCACCGCGTCAATGTGACAACGGGCGGGGTGGAGCAATTGACGCATCTCGGTGGCAGAAACCGTGTACGCCTCTCGCCCGACGAGCGCCATCTTCTCGTCACCCATTCCGCCACGACACGACCGGAGGAGCTTCATGTTCAACCGAATGAAGCCGGCGCCCAGGCGCGCAGAATAACAAACACAATAAGTGAGCAATTCGCCTCCATCCCGTGGGCGGAACCGCAAGTCATCCCGATCCCCTCGCGCAAAGGCCAGCCCATCTACTCGCGGATCTACGCACCCAAGGCGGGAAGCGCCGAATCAGAGAATAGCCTCGGATCGATTCACACCAGGCGACCCGCCGTTGTCTTCATTCACGGCGCCGGATACCTGCAGAATGCCCATTTCGGCTGGTCGCATTATTTCCGCGAGTTCATGTTTCACTCGCTGCTCGTCGAGCGGGGCTATGTTGTCCTCGACATGGACTACCGAGCATCCGCCGGCTACGGACGCGACTGGCGAACCGCCATCTACCGTAACATGGGCACACACGAGCTCGAAGACCTCGAAGACGGCGTTGCCTGGCTGGCAGAACACAGAAACGTAGATCCAGCCCGCGTCGGCGTGTACGGCGGCTCCTACGGCGGCTTTCTGACGCTGATGGCGTTATTCACGAAGCCCGACCTCTTCGCCTGCGGCGCAGCCCTGCGACCCGTAACCGATTGGGCCCATTACAATCATGGCTACACATCCGCCATCCTCAACACGCCGCCGGTCGATCCCGACGCCTATGAGCGAAGTTCACCGATCGAGTTTGCCGACGGACTGAACAAACCGCTGCTCATCTGCCACGGTATGCAGGACGACAACGTCTTCTTCCAGGATTCCGTTCGCCTGGCCCAACGCCTCATCGAGCTCAAAAAAGAAAACTGGCAGGTGGCGATGTACCCGATCGAACCGCACGGATTCCGCGAACCGACAAGCTGGCTCGACGAGTACCGCCGGATCCTCCGCCTCTTTGAGACCCACTTGAAGTGATAAGCGCCCCAGGTTCCGGTGCGCTTAGCGGTCATCGAAATGACAGGCGGATCATGCGCACCCTCGCTCGCCCGCACCACTCCCGAAACTTTTGTGAACCGCCGCCTTGACACCGAAGGTAACTTTCCTAAGCTGTTCCTCGACTTTGGGTGTTCGGGCGCCCCAGTCCTTTGAACCCTACGATCCAAGTGTGAGCTGACTATTGTTCACCGCTCGCGCTCTTCCTTCTCGGATCCGGGTAAGAATTAAAGTAGTTGTAGATGGACGTTCGGCGGCGGTGATTCTCTGTCCGCGTTCCCGTTGCGCGGGGACGTCGTGATAGCGGATGCCCTGCCCATCGGGAGTACTCCCAAGATGAGCGTGCGCAGACTGTCGTGGCGAACGATCGTCGTTTTGGTCGGGTCGGTCGGCTCGACTTGGCTGTCAACGTCCGCGTTCGGGCAAGGCGCTGGCGCGGACGAAGCAGCCGTAACGATCGACGGCGAGTACGGATACGGATTGCCACCCGACGTCTCCGTTCACGGTCACGAAATCGATCGCCTGATCAATGTGCTACATCTGTTCGGATTCATAACGCTGGTGGGTTGGACGGCGTTCATGGGTTTCTGCCTCGTCCGGTATCGTCAACGACCCGGGCGCGGCGCAACCTACAAACCGCGCATCAAGCCTGTCCACATCTACTTTGTCGTTTTCATCGCCGTTTTTGAGTTGATCCTGGATATTGGCTTCTCGAATCCCGTCCTGGCGACGGCCAAGCAGAAACTCCCGACCGAGAAAGACCGCCCGATTCATGTGCGCGTCATGGCCGAGCAGTTTGCCTGGAACTTCCGCTACGCCGGTCCCGACGGACGCTTCGGTCGCGTCGGCCCGCAACACGTCGACCAGGTCATGAACCCGTTCGGCGTCGACCCGGATGATCCCAATGGCGAGGATGACATCGTCAGTGGCGAGCTGCACGCCGCAGTAGGTCGACCGGTCCTTTGCCAACTCTCCTCCAAAGACGTGATCCACAGCTTCTCCATTCCGGTCATGCGCGTCAAACAGGACGTCATCCCCGGCATGCGCATTCCAATGTGGTTTGAAGCAGCGTCGCCGGGAACCTACGAGATCGCCTGCGCCCAACTCTGCGGAAACAACCACTACACGATGAAAGCGCTACTGGTCATTCACGATTCCGAGCAAGCGTATGAAGAATGGCTCGCGTCGAAGGCTGCGTCCGAGCTGGACGACGAAGAATTCGACGAGGACGAGTTCGAGGATTAACAGCGCATGAGCAACGAGGCGGATCATCATCTAGGGTTCTGGCGCAAGTACGTCTTCTCGACAGACCACAAGGTCATCGGGATCCAGTACACGATTACCTCGCTCGTCTTTCTGCTGTTTGGGTTCAGCCTGCTGATGCTCATGCGGTGGCAGTTGGCCTACCCCGGTCGCGAAATCCCGATCCTCGGCAAGTTCCTGAGCGAATCGATCGCGCCCGGCGGCGTCATGCTTCCCGAGTTCTACAACTCGCTCGGCGCCATGCACGGAACGATCATGGTCTTCCTCGGCGTGGTACCGCTCGGCGTCGGTGGATTCGGCAACTACTTCATGCCGCTCCAAATCGGCGCGCCGGATATGGCCTTCCCCAAACTCAACATGCTCAGCTACTGGGTCTACGCCGTCGGCGGTCTGATCATGATGACAGGGTTCTTCGTACCGGGCGGCGCCGCCAACTCCGGTTGGACCGCCTATCCGCCTCTCGCGGACATCGCCACGCTCGGACAAACCGTCTGGCTCATCGGAATGGTCTTCCTCATCACCTCGTCGCTATTCGGATCGGTCAACTTCATCGTCACGATCGTCCACCTGCGAGCCCGCGGCCTGACCATGTTCCGTCTACCGTTCTTTGTGTGGGCGCAGTTCGTCACCGCCTTTCTGCTGTTGCTCGCCATGCCGCCACTCGAAGCGGCCGGCATCCTCCAACTGCTCGATCGCGTGGCAGGTACGAGCTTCTTCATGCCCGAAGGTCTCGTCATCAGCGGCGTGCATCAGGTCGGTGCCGGCGGCGGAAGCCCGATCCTCTGGCAGCACCTCTTCTGGTTCCTTGGCCATCCCGAAGTCTACGTACTACTGCTACCCGCCATGGGCATTGTCGCGGAGGTCATACCCGCGAACACACGCAAGCCGCTCTTCGGATACAAATCGATCGTCTACTCCGTGCTCTTCCTGGGCTTCATGTCGTTCATCGTCTGGGCTCACCACATGTTCCTGACCGGCATGGGAACCACGATGAGCACCTTCTTTGCCACCACCACGATGATCATCTCGCTGCCCTCCGTCGTGATCCTTACCGCACTGGCGCTGAGCCTCTACAAAGGGGCCATTCGTCTGACCGTCCCCATGCTCTTCGCACTGGCTTTCTTGCCCATGCTGGGCATCGGCGGTCTGACAGGACTGCCTCTAGGCCTTCCCGCGTCGGATATCTACCTGCACGACACCTACTACGTGATCGGCCACTTTCACTACGTCGTCGCGCCGGGAATCGTCTTCGGCCTCTTCGCCGGGATCTACCACTGGTACCCGAAAGTCACCGGCCGAAAGATGAACGAGACGCTGGGCCGGATTCACTTCGTGCTATCGTTCGTCTTTATGAACATGGTCTTCATGCCCATGTTCTTCCAGGGCATGGCCGGAGTTTCGCGCCGTCTCTATGACCAGACCGTCTATACGCATGGCAGCGCGGTCCAAGACCTGACCGTCCTCTCGTCCTGGGGCGCGTGGTGCTTGGGGCTCGCGCAGATCCCCTTCATCCTCAACTTCTTCTTGAGCATTTGGAAGGGCAAAGCGGTCGATGCCAATCCCTGGCAGGCGACGACCCTGGAATGGGCGGCACCCTCGCCGCCGCCCCATGGCAATTTCGTGACCCAACCGGTGGTACATCGCGGTCCCTACGAATACAGCGTGCCTGACCGCAGTGATGACTTCTTCCCGCAGCACGCCCTTGCGGAGAGTTGATGCAATGTCGGCGGACGTACTCCCCTATACGGTAAAACCTCATCCGATCACCGGCCTCTACAGCGGTAAGTTCGGCATGTGGCTCTTTCTTGCGTCCGAAGTGATGCTCTTCGGTGCGTTCTTCTCGTCCTACATCCTGCTGAAGTTCTCGGCGCCGTCCGAGGGCGCCGCTGCTTGGCCGACCCATGATGAGCGACACCTCAGTTGGGTCGTCGCCGGCGCCAACACGCTCGTTCTGATCATCTCGAGCGTGACCATGGTGATGGCCTGGCTATCGCTCAAAGGAAACAACCTCGCCAAGGGGCGTCTCTTCCTCGGTGTCACTGCCGCGCTCGCCTCCCTCTTCTTGGCGTTCAAGATCTTTTTGGAATACATCCCTCACTGGCACGAAGGATACACGACCTCCCATAGCGTCTTCTTCGGTCTCTACTACACCATGACGGGCCTGCATGGATTGCACGTCATCGGCGGTATCCTCGTGATGGTCTACTTCATCGGCCCCGGTTCCAAGCTCTGGCGCTCCGATCCCGAGTACTACACGAACCGAATCGAGTGTACCGGATTGTATTGGCACTTTGTGGATTTGGTCTGGATCGTCCTCTTTCCGACACTGTACTTGATGAACTAGGAGGTCACGATGGAAAGCGCCGAAAGAACAACGCACAAACACAGCGGAGCCTACGTCGGTGTCTTCGTATCGCTTGTTGTCCTCACCATCGTAACCGTGGCCGTATCGACCTTCGACTTCGGCGGGTCCACCAACGTGGTGATCGCCTTGGCGATCGCCGCCGTGAAGGGCTCGCTTGTCGCCGCCATCTTCATGCACCTCAAGTGGGAGTCCTCACGGCAACTTTGGTGGCTCATCCTGTGCTGCGCGATCTTCGCTTTTACCCTCTTGTTGCTACCGCTCTTCTCCGTGATGGACCCACCCTTCCAAGCGCAAATGGGAACCTGGGGAGATTGACTGTCGTGTCGCTCAAAGCCTTCCACGTAGTATTTGTCATCGTCTCGTCACTGCTGACCGCCGGGTTCGGCCTCTGGGCGATCCGCCAATGGTCCGTTCGGGGAGACTTCGTTTCCGGAATGGTGGGCATCGGTTCGTTCGTGGGATGCGCAGTGCTTCTCTGGTACGGCCGATGGTTTCTTCGAAAGCTCAAGGGAGTCAGTTGGCTGTGATCCGACCCGGAAGACGGCGAAGACTTCTACCGGCGACGATGCTCGTTGCACTCTCTCTGCGTCTACCGCCGGCCGGCGCCTGTTCCGTGTGTTTCGGCGATGCGGATTCGCCCGTGGCCAGAGGGCTCTCCGCAGGTGTCTTTCTACTAGGCGGCGTTACCGTCTTCGTGCTGATCGGTGTAGCCTCAGTCGCACTTTTCTGGCGACACCGCAGCCGCCAACTGACCTGGACCGGTGAAGGCGATGCACACCAGCGAGAAGAACATGGATCTTGACGCAACCAACGAAGGGCACGCTGAAGACCATTCACGCTGGCTCCATCGCTTCGCCATCCTGACAGCCGTCGCCGTCTTCCCGCTCATCGTCGTCGGCGCCGGTGTGACGACCCAGGAGGCGGGCATGGCCTTCCCGGACTGGCCGACGTCGAACGGGCACCTCGTCAACCCGCCGGGATGGTGGGAGTCGATCGATACCCGTTGGGAGCACGGCCACCGACTCATCGGCTGGGTCGTGGGGATGCTCGCGACCACACTTCTGATTCTATCGTGGCGGCGCGGCGGTTCCGTGCGAACGATCGGACTGGCGACGTTCCTGGCCATTGCCGTCCAGGGAGTTCTGGGCGGCTTGCGCGTGACACAGATCTCAACACCATTGGCCATGGTGCATGGTGTCTGGGGTCAGATCTGCTTCTGCCTCGCCTGCGCCTCCACGCTGCTGACCTCGCGCATCTGGTCGGATCGACGAGCCGTGACCGATGCTGTGACCGCGGTGGCACTCAGAAGAACGTGCCTCGCCGGAGTCTCCGCCGTCTTCCTGCAGCTTGCTTTTGGCGCGGCGCTGCGACATTTCGGTGGGCAGCACGCGCTCGTGCTACACGTCGTCTGGGCCATCATCGTCATGATGCTGGTCACGTGGCTGGCCATGTGGATCCTCAGTGAGTTTGCCGGCCACCGCCTCTTCGAACCGCTGGCCAAGAGCGTCGCCATTATCATGGTGATCCAGCTCATGCTGGGAGGGGCAACGCTTCTCATCACCGTCCTCGGACGCTTCGATGCACCCTTTGTACGCTGGGCGGTTCCCTCGGCACACGTAGCCGGCGGTGCACTCCTACTCGCCTGCACCTTCCTGCTGACGTTGAGTTCGTATCGATTCGTAAGAGCGATACCGGCGCCCGAGCATACCGCCTCCGAAACCCCCATGGTCTGTGTTTAGATGAGCGAGACACTCGACATTCGAAGCACCGTTGACCTGGCCGTCCGGTCGCCGCTCACCGCATGTCTCGAACTGATCCGAGTACGCATCGCGATTCTTGTCCTGGCGGCGACCGCGCTAGGCTTTCTTCTAGGCGCGTCAGCGCTTGGCACTGCATGGTCGACGGTCGCTCTCCTCAACACATTGCTGGGAACCGTACTGGTGGCTGCCGGTGCCAACGCGCTAAACCAAGTCATTGAGTCCGAGCACGACGCGCGCATGACCCGAACGATGAACCGTCCGATTCCATCCGGACGCCTCGAACGCAAGGCGGCGCTTTGGCTTGGATTGACCATGGGGCTCGGCGGCGTCGCCTACCTCGTCGCGCAGGTCAATACACTCGCGGGCATTCTCGGCGCACTTAGTCTCGCAGGCTACGTCCTGGTCTATACGCCCATGAAAAGAGTCACGTGGCGCAGCGTCTTCATCGGCGCCGCACCGGGCGCACTTCCACCCGCCATCGGTTGGGCCGGCGCAACCGGCACGCTGACCATGGATGCGTGGATTCTCTTCGGAATCGTTTTTGTCTGGCAGATGCCACACTTCGCCGCAATTGCGTGGCTCCATCGAAAGGACTACCAGCAAGCCGGGTATCCCATGCTCCCGGTGCTGGATCCGACCGGCCGGCGAACAAGCCGACATCTGATGGCCTATTCATGGCTACTATTGGCCATCAGCGTCGTACCCACTTGGACCGGCCTTGTCGGCATCGGTTATGCAATCAGCGCTTCGGTGCTCGGTCTGGCGTTCCTGGCCTGCGGCGTCTATTTCGTGCGGCAGCAGACCACAAGAGCGGCACGCCACCATCTGATGGCGTCGATTGCCTATCTACCTCTTCTCTTTGTAGTCATGATGATCGACAGGGCGCTGTGACGGCGTGATGGATGTGATGGTAACGTGCGACGATCCCGCTGTTCAAATTACCGAACTGACCCACCGTTACGGTCGGCGCGTAGCCTTGGATGCATTCTCGCTGTCAGTCGAGCGGGCGTCCCTCTTCGCGCTGCTGGGTCCCAACGGTAGCGGAAAGACCACGCTCTTTCGCATTCTCGCAACGGTTCTCACGCCATCCTCGGGTTCCGTGCGCATCGCCGGGCTCGATCTCGCCCGCCAACGCGCAAATGCTCGGCGCCGCATCGGCGTTGTCTTCCAGGAACCAAGCATCGATAACCGGCTGACCGTCGCTGAGAACCTGATGCACCAAGGGCATCTGTACGGTTTGCGGGGTGCAGTCCTGCGACAACGCAGCACAGAACTGCTCCACCGATTCGGTTTGTCGCAACGATCACGCGATCGGGTCGGCGTACTCTCCGGCGGACTCCGACGACGCGTAGAGTTGGCCAAAGCGTTGCTCCATCGACCGGAAGTTCTCATTCTTGATGAGCCCAGCACCGGACTCGATCCGGGCGCCCGCTACGATCTCCTCTCCCACCTCGAGGAACTGCGCGATCAAGATGGCGTCACTTGTTTGCTCACGACCCACCTGACCGAAGAGGCCGACCGCTGCGACCGCGTCGGCATTGTCGATCAAGGAAAGGCCGTAGCCGTGGATTCGCCGCACGCGCTCAAGGCGACCATCGGTGGCGACATTCTCTGGGTGCGAACCGAAAACCCCACACAATTCGCTTCGATGCTCGCCGAGCGGTTCGGCATCACCGCTGATACCGCGGATGACGGCGTGCGGATCGAGCGCCAGTCCGGACATCGCTTCGTCCCTGAACTGATCGAAGCCTGCCCCGGCACCATTCGTAGCGTCACCGTCGGAAAGCCGACCCTCGAGGATGTCTTCCTCCACAAGACCGGACACGGATTGTGGAACGGTACCGCACGCGATCGGAACAAGACATGATCCATGCGGCAATGACCGATTCGCTGCTTCTTCCAACCGCCTCGCTCTGGCGAAGGGAACTGATCCGCTTTGCACGCCAGCCCAGCCGTTGGATCAGCGCCGTCGCCATGCCCGCCGTCTTCTGGCTCTTCCTTGGGTCCGGACTGCGAGATTCCTTCCAGATGCCCGGCGCAACCAGCTCGGTCTCCTACATGGAATACGCCTTCCCCGGCACTCTGACGCTGATCGTCCTCTTCGTCGCCGTCTTCTCCAGCATCTCCGTCATCGAGGATCGACAGTCCGGGTTCCTCCAAGCCGTTCTCGCCGCCCCGATCGCAAGATCGTCGATGGTGCTCGGCATCGTCCTCGGCGGAAGCACCGTCGCACTCCTCCCGGCGATGATTTTCATGCTGCTGACGCCGCTGGCTGGACTCAAGCTCACGGCAGGATCGCTCATCGCAGTTACCGTTATCCTCTTCGTCCTGTCGCTCGGGCTCGGTTCGCTTGGATTCCTCTTCGCCTGGCACGTCGACTCCACACAAGGATTCCACGGCGTCATGAACCTCGTCCTTCTTCCACTGTGGCTGCTCTCCGGGTCACTCTTCCCTGCCGACGGTGCATCAACGTGGCTCCACTGGGCCATTTCTGCAAACCCGCTGACCTACGGCGTCTCGGCTGTGCGACACGCACTCTATATCACCACCGGCGCGCCCGGCCAAGAGGGCCCGACGTTCGCCCTCTCACTGGGAATCACCGTGGGATTCACCCTGACCATGCTGCTCATCACCGCCAAGATCATCGGCAGAAAGACGTGATATGACCGAAGCGATCAGCCAATCACAAGCACAACCTCGCGCGTCGAAATCGCTCCAAATACCCATCATCGCCATAGCCGCAGTCTCTGTCTCGCTCTTCGCCTGGCTGTGGGTCTCCGGTAACGCGATGAAGGCCAACGCGCCGGTCCCTATCCTCGGACAGGCCCCCCAGTTCTCCCTGATCGAGCGAAACGGTCGAACCATCACCAACGACGATCTCCTCGGCTCCGTCTGGATCGCGGACTTTATTTTCACGCGCTGTGCGGGACCCTGCCCTGAGCTGGCACTTCGTATGCGCAGCCTTCAGCAATCGCTCGAATCTCGACAGGGCAAGGTCAAGCTCGTTTCGATCTCGCTCGATCCGGACTTCGATACACCGCGCGTGCTCACGAAGTACGCCTCCCGCCACCAAGCCGACGCCAACCGCTGGCTATTCCTCACCGGCCCCGATCAGAAAGAGATCCACACGCTCGTCCAAAGCGGCTTCCTCCAAACCGTCATCCCCGCCGAAGGAGGAAACCCGATCATACACTCCACCTACTTCGTTCTCGTCGACACCCTCGGGCGAATCCGCGGCTTCTACGACGGGCTCGACCCAGGTACGAAGCTCCAACTTCTCGACGCCGTCGACGCCATCCTGGCGGAACCACCCGGTGCATGATGCAACTCCCACTACTTCCGACCATCGACGCCGCACTCAATCTTCTTGCGCTCATCCTGTTGATCATCGGCTACTACCGAATTCGCTGCGGACACCGCCAGTCGCACCGGCGCTTCATGATCGCCGCCTTCATCGTCTCCATACTCTTCCTGGCCGTCTATGTGACACATCATGTCACTGCCGAAGAGAAGAAGTTCACCGGACAAGGTCTCATTCGCCCCGTCTACTTCTTCATCCTTCTGACGCACATTGTCCTCGCCGCGACCGTTCCGCTGCTCGCTTTACGTACCATTTACCTCGCCGCCCAAGGCAGACTCGACAGCCACCGCAAGATCGCCCGCGTGACCTTCCCGATCTGGGTTTACGTGTCGATCACCGGAATCGCCGTCTATGTCATGCTCTTTCTACTCGAACCCCTCTTTCCGGCAGGAACCTGATGCCATTGACCCTGCAAATATGACCGTGACCCCGGGCGACCGCATCCGACCCGGGGCGAATGTGCAGCACAAACACATGGGGCTACAAAGACCGGAGACAAATCATGAACCGTGAAGAAAAACTGGCGGAACTGCACGCCCTGCAACAAAAAGCCGCCGCGATCGAATCCCAGCTCGCCGCCGATGCCGCAGAAACACCGAACTGGCCGCCGAAGAATTACTACACCGCCTATCATCTCCTCGCCGGCATGACCCTCGGCCTCGTCGGTGCAGGTGCGAGCCTCCTGTTCAACATCGTCGGATCCGCCTGGGTCAGCCAGCACCCCCTCGAACTGATCCGCGTCTACCTCACCTTCCCGCTCGGCGAGAAGGCACTGACCGTCGACGGCGGCGTCGCGCTCGTCGCCGGCTGCTGCCTCTACCTCGGCACCGGTATGATCCTCGGCATCCCCTTCCACATGGTCCTCACGCGATTCTTCAACGACGCCTCCGCCGCCAAACGTTTTTCGGTAGCCACCACAATGGGAATCGCGCTCTGGCTCGTCAACTACTATGGCATCCTGTCCTGGCTGCAACCCGCACTCGTCGACGGCCGTGCATGGATCGTCGAGAAGACCCCCTTCTACGTCGCCGCCGCGACCCACGTGGTCTTCGGATGGACCATGCTCGCCCTGAACCGCGCAGGCCGCTTCACACCACCGGCTACGATAGCTACCGCCGCCGCGTAAGGTACGGAAAAAGCCGCCGCTAGACTGTCACCAGTCTGGCACTAGAGCGGTTTCAGTCAACATGTAGCGTGTATCCTGCGTGACGGAAGCAGTTGGTGGCGTCGGAGGGTGTCACCGCGTCAAGCACGGCCTGCATGGATTGCCAGAGGGTGGTCTGGGTGCGGCAGGCCAACGTGCGAAGCAGTTGCTTGATCTTGCTGAAGACCATCTCGATGGGATTCAGATCGGGACTGTACGGAGGCAAGTACTTCAGCTCTGCCTGACGTGATTCGATCAGTTCACGCGTGCGTGCGCGCTTGTGGCTCGATAGGTTGTCCATGATCACGACATCGCCCGGCTCGAGTTGAGGGATCAGCACCTGCTCCACGAAAGCCTCGAAGACATCACCGTTGACGGCTCCATCGACGACGGTCGAACACTGTATGCCTTTGATGCCCAGGGCCGCGATCAGTGTGGTTGTCTTCCAGTGTCCGTGCGGCGTCTTGTCGACCAAGCGCTCACCACGCGGCGCACGCCCGCGAAGCCGGGTCATGTTCGTCTTGGCCCACGTTTCGTCGATGAAGATCAGTCGTTTTGGGTCCGTGCCTTGCGACCATGAACGCCAATGCGCCCGCCTCTGCGCAACGTCTGGGCGATCCTGCTCCGCCGCATGGATCGTTTTTTTTTGAATGAAAGCCCCATCTGTCGTAGCGCTTGGCAGAGCGTGGAAAGGGCGCACTCAACGCCGAGCCCTGTTCGAAGTTCTGCCAGTGTCGCGTCCGGGTGCTTGCTGACCAAGGCCGCCAGTTGCTGACGATCGACGATCGTGACACCCGGGCTTCCCATCCGCCGGTGGGACGTCTCGCCCGTCTCTCGCCGACGCTGTTTGACCCGACGCGCCCATGATGGACTCACGTTGAAGGTCTCTGCGATCTGCTTCGTCTTCGTCCCCCGGTCGTACGCCCGGAGCACCCGATCTCTAAGATCCTGCGAATACGGCGTTGCCATCCGTGACTCCTTCCTGCCCCACTCCGGGGGCCCGGAACGAATCTACGGACAACACGCGCAGGGCGCAACCCTAACAGGCGCCGAACGCGCTACGAATTAAGTGAAACCGCTCTA